>DASVBE010000186.1:0-39826 GCA_036375995.1 Streptosporangiaceae bacterium
GTTGTAGAACAGCAGGCCGAGGCCGGGGTAGTTGAACACGGTCTCCAGAATCAGGTTGCCGGCCAGCAGGGCGGGGATGGACAGGCCGATGAGGGTGATCATCGGCAGGCACGCGTTGCGCACCAGGTGCCGGGAGAGCACCAGGCGCTCGGGCAGGCCCTTGGCCCGGGCCGCCTTGATGTAGTCCTGGGCCAGCGTGTCCATGGCCGTGGACCGCATGTACCGGGAGTACCCGGCCAGGATCAGCGCGGTGAAGCACAGGATCGGCAGGGTCATCGACCGTACGTCGAGGATGATCGCGATCATCGAGGTGTGCTGGCTGGCCTCGAAGCTGAAGATCGGGAAGTTGAGCGCCAGTACCTGGATGGCGATGATGTAGAGGAAGAAGTCCGGCATGGCGTAGGTGACGAAGGCCAGTGTCGTGGCCACGTTGTCACCGATGGTGTTGCGCCGGACGGCCTGGAAGATGCCCAGCGGGATGGCGATGACTATCGCCAGGGTGATGGATGCCGCAGATATGTACAGGCTGCGCGCCCAGCGCGCCGAGAACAGCGCGAGCACGCTCTGGTTCACCTTGTAGGAGAACCCCAGGTTCCCGTGCAGCAGGTTGTTCAGGTAGTGCAGGTACTGCACAAAGAACGGGTCGTCGAAACCGTGGTCCTTGTTCCACGCTGCGATGGCCGCCGGGTCGGCCTTCTGGCCGAGCACGTCGATGGCCGGCGACGGGTAGATCGTGTGCAGCAGGAAGAACACGAAGATCGAGACCCCGATCAGGACCACGATAGACGTCCCCGCCCGGCGGAGAAGATAGCCGGTCATGAGGTGCCCCTTCCTGGGCGGCAGTGCGTGCGCGCTGAGTTCACTGGCGGGGCATGCCGGTCTCGGCCGGCGTGGCCGCAGCGGGGGCCGGCACGGCGGCCGGCTCCTGCAGCGGGAAATGGCAGGCGGCCATGTGGCCGGGCCCGAAGGAGCGCAGCTCCGGTCTCTCCTCAGCGCACCGGTCCTGTGCGGCCGGGCAGCGGGTGCGGAACCGGCAGCCGGACGGCGGGTTGATCGGGCTGGGCAGCTCGCCCTTGATCCCGGCGCCCTTGGTGGCCCTGGCCACTGCGGGCTCGGGCACCGGGATGGTGGCCAGCAGGCCCGCGGTGTAGTGGTGTGCGGCCCGCAGGTAGATGTCCTCGCCGGAACCGATCTCCACCAGCTTGCCGAGGTACATGACACCGATCCGGTTGGCCATGTACTTCACCACGGCCAGGTCGTGCGAGATGACGACCAGCGTCAGCCCGTGATCAGCCTGGGTCCGCTTCATCAGGTTGAGCACCTGGGCCCGGATCGATACGTCCAGCGCGCTGACCGGCTCGTCGGCGACGATCACCCGCGGGTTGAGGGTCAGCGCCCGGGCCAGGCCGATGCGCTGCCGCTGCCCGCCGGAGAACTCGTGCGGGTAGCGCTCCAGCGCGTTGCGGGGCAGGCCCACCTCGTCAAGCAGCGCCTCGACCCGCTTCTGCTGCTCCCGGGCCGAGCCGATGCGCTGGATGGACAGCGGCTCCTTGATGATCGCGCCGACCCGCATCCGCGGGTCCAGCGATGAGTACGGGTCCTGGAACATCAGCTGCAGGTCCCGGCGCTTGGTCCGCAGCTCGGAGCCGCGCAGCGCGCTGATGTTCTCGCCGTTCAGCCGGACCTCGCCGGAGTCCGGCTTCTCCAGGGCCACCACCATCCGGCCGATCGTGGTCTTGCCGCAGCCGGATTCACCCACCAGCCCGAAGGTCTCCCCGGCGGGCACCGAGAAGGACACGTCCGAGACCGCGTGCACGGCCCCGACCTTGCGCTGCAGGATCGCCCCAGAGGTGACCGGGAACTCCTTGACCAGGCTGTCCACCTGGAGCAGCGGCCCGCTGACGGCGGCTTCGGCCGCGGCGGCTTCGTCCGCGGTTTCCCGGTCGGTCGCGGTGATCCCGAGGGCAGCCTGCCTGGCCGCGCTGCCGTGGCCGACCGCGTTCTCCGGAGTTGCCGGCGCCACCGTCAGCGGGCCGTCCACCGGGTGCCAGCAGGCGAACCGGTGGGACGCCGTCTCCCCGGTCAGCGGCGGCTCGCTGGCCCGGCACTTGTCGGTGGCCCGGGAGCAGCGCGCTGCGTACCGGCAGCCCTCCGGCGGCCGGGTCAGGTCCGGCGGCAGGCCGGGGATGTTCAGCAGCCGCTGCCTGCTGTCCTGGCTGAGCCGCGGAATCGAGGCCAGCAGAGCCTGGGTGTAGGGGTGGTGCATGTGCTCGAACAGCGTATGGGTGTCGGTGGTCTCCACCAGCCGGCCGGCGTACATCACCTCGGTCCGGTCCGCGTGGCCGGCGATGACGCCCATGTCGTGCGTGATCAGCAGCATGGCCATGCCCAGGCGGGACTTCAGATCGTCGAGCAGGGCCAGGATCTGCGCCTGGATGGTCACGTCCAGCGCGGTGGTCGGCTCGTCCGCGACCAGGAGCTTGGGCTCGCAGGACAGCGCCATCGCGATCATCACGCGCTGGCGCAGGCCGCCGGACAGCTGGTGCGGGTAGTCCCCCAGCCGTTCCTTCGGCCGGGGCAGCCCGACCAGGCTGAGCACCTCGGCCGCCCGGTCCAGGGCCTCCTCTCTGGAGGCGCCGCGGTGCAGCCGGACCGGCTCGGCCACCTGGTAGCCGATGGTCTTGGTCGGGTCCAGCGAGGTGAGCGGGTCCTGGAACACCATGGCGATGTCGTTGCCGCGGATCTTGCGCAGCTCGGCGTCACTCAGCCCGACCAGCTCAGAACCGTTGAGCTTGATCGAGCCGCTGATGATCGAGCCGCCGGGCGGCAGCAGGCCCATGATCGACAGTCCGGTCATGGACTTGCCGCAGCCGGACTCACCCACCAGGCCGAGGGTCTCCCCGGCCTCGATCTGCAGGTCGATGTTGCCGACCGCCTGCACCACGGACCTGGTCAGCTGGATATGCGTCGACAGGTCCTTGATCTCCAGGACGGGGGTCATCGGCGGACTCCTTGAATGGGATGACAGAGCGGCTGTCGGGGGTGGCCAGAACTCACCGGCGGCGGAGCCGGACGTCCAGCGAGTCGCGCAGCGCGTCACCGAGCAGGTTGCAGGCCATAACCACCAGCACGATGGCGATACCGACCGGGTACACCTGCCACCAGTAGCCGTTCTGCAGCTCGGAAATGCCCTTGGACAGCATGTCGCCCCAGTCGACCTGCGGGTAGTGCAGGCCGAAGCCCAGGAAGCCGAGGGTGGCCACGGCCAGGATGGCGTCCGCGACGTTGAACGTGACGTTGACGATCATGACACCCAGCGCGTTCGGCAGCAGGTGCCGGCCGATCAGCCGCCACCGTCCGGACCCCGCCGCCCGGGCGGCGGACACGAAGTCCCTGGTCTTCAGAGTCAGCACCTCACCACGGACCAGCCGGGCGGGCACCAGCCAGGTGAACGCTCCGATGATCAGGCTCAGGCTCAGGATGGTCGCGCCGTACCTGACCGCCACGATCAGGATGACGAACAGGAACGGGATGGACAGGAAGACGTCGACCACGCGCATCAGGACGGTGTCGGCCGCGCCGCCGGCCAGGCCCGCGATCGCGCCCCACAGCGCCCCGATCCCGATGCCCATGATGGCGGCGAAGAAGCCGATCTCCAGCGCGGCCTGGCCGCCCTTCATCAGCTCGCCGAGCGTATCGATGCCCAGGTCGTCGGTGCCGAGCGGATGGCCGGCGCCGGGCGGCAGGTTGGCCAGGGTCAGCTCGGTGTCGTTCAGGTTGACGTGGTAGAGCAGCGGGCCGACAAAGCAGAACAGCACGAAGAACACGAGCACCGCGAGACCGACCAGGGCGAGCCTGTTGCGGCTGAACTCGCGCGCCGCGAGCCGCCACCCGCTCTGGACCGGGCCGATCTCACCCCCTTCGGGAGCGCCGATGGCCCGGGTCGTGTCCAGCGGCGGGAGTGAGGTGGGCGTGATGTTGGACATGGATGAGCCTCCTCGCATGGCCACTGGCGGCGGCCCCGGTTCGCCAGGCGGCCGAGCAGTTGCGCTGTGGTCAGGTTAAGCGCGCGGCTGCGGCTAGTACAGGTCGGCCCCGGCCGGGTCGTGTGCCCGGGCCGTGGCACGGCGCGGAATCACGGTTCTGCCGTTGGTTCTACTTCTTGAAGTACATGTACTCGAGCTGGAACTGGAACTGCGTCAGCGATGCGTACGCGTTCGGGTCACCAGACATCGTCTTCTTCCACACGTAGATGTTGTCCTGCAGGGCCTGGAACAGGCCCGGCTGCTGCTGGGTCAGGTATCCCGCCTCCTGACCCACCGCGTCGGCGTTGCTGGCGGTGGTCGAAGCCAGGATCAGCTGGTCCGCCTTCGGGTCGGAGTAGCTCCCGATGTTGAACGAGCCGGGAGTGTTGAAGATCCCGTTCATGGTCGGGTAGGTGGAAATGCTGAACCCGCCGAAGTCCATCATCGCCCACTTGTTGATGTTCTTCTTGCCCGCGGGCGTCGGGTTCAGGTAATTGGCGATCATGTAGTTGAAGTTGCTGCTCTGCAGCTTGATGTTGATGCCGACCTTCTTCGCCTGCGAGGCCAGGTCGGTGACCTGCTGGCCGATGGTCGCCGGGCTGGAGCCGTAGATCAGGTTGAAGGCCAGCTTGGTGCCGGCCGGGATGCCAGCACCGCACTGGTTCGCGCCGGAGCCCGCGTTCTGGCACACGGAGGTGCCACCGGGGTTGACCTTCCAGCCGTGGTTCTTCAGCAGGCTGGCCGCGGCGTCGACGCTGAACGGATACGGGGCCGTGGTGGCGTTGGCCGGCGCGTACGGGCTCTTCGGCAGGGACGGTACCGGGCCGTAGGCCTCGGTGCCTGCGCCGTGGAAGAACGCGTTGATGATGCCCTTCTCGTCCTGCAGGTGGGCTATCGCCTGGCGGAAGTAGAGCTGCTTGATGATGTTGTTGTAGTCGCCGGTGGTGTTCTTGAAGTTGTAGACGATGTACGAGAAGCCGAAGCCAGGTATGCCGTAAGTGTTGTAGGTGCTGGCGATGGAATCCTTCTGCGGCACGTCGACCTGCGGCATGTAGCCGATGTCGACCTTGCCCGCCTTCACCGCGTTCCACTCAGCGGAATCGGAGGTGAACGGCAGCGCGTCGAAGGGGGACACGATCTTGGCGTGCGGGCCACCGTAGTTCGCGTTCGGCGTCATCGCGTACTCGCCGGTGGTGTTGTTGAACTTGGTCAGGTTGTACGGGCCGTCGGTGACCTTCCACAGCGGGTCCGTCGTGTACTTGGTGACCTGCTTGGACTGCGCGGCCAGGAAGTCGTAGACGGCTTTCGCCTTGGCCGGGTTGGTGAAGTCCACGATCGGGCCGTTGGCCGAGGTCTTGGACCAGGCGTAGGCCGGCATCGGGTTGATCAGTCCTAGCTCGTTGTCCAGGAACCACACTGGGTTCACGGGCTTGTTGAGCGTCATCTTGACGGTGGTGGCGTTCGGCGCGGTGATGCTGGTGACCTGGTCGGGGATGCCCAGGCCGGCGACGTAGTTGCCGAAGTTGGACGGGTTCTCCTTGACGGCCGCCTTGATCATGTAGAAGCCGAACAGCACGTCCTTAGAGCTGACCGCCTGGCCGTTCGGCCACTTGTAGTTGGTCTTCAGGGTGAGCGTGACCGTCTTGTTGCCGTTGCTCCACACCGGCGTGTTGCCGATGCTCAGCGTGGGGTCGATCTTCTGCTCGGTGCCCACCGGCGACCAGTACAGCGGCCGCCACATGAGGTTAATGAAGTCGAAGGCGGTGTAGACCGAGCTGTTGGCGGCCGGAATGACCGGGAAGATCCAGGTCGGCGCGGTGTTGGGCTGCTGCGCGATGTTGATCGTCTGGCCGGCCTTGGGCTCGCCGCTGGCGGCCGGGACCGAACCGAACCCGCCGGTGATGGCGGTACCACTATTCCCGCTGCTCCCGCTGCTCCCGCCGCTGGACCCGCCGCCACAGGCAGCCAGAAGCAGGACGCTGGTGGTCGCAAGGGCCGCGAGCACCGGTGCCTTTCGGGCGAATTTCATCGATTCCCCTTGCTGTCGGGGCACGCCCGCGGACCGGTCACCCGGGTTCCCGCCGCCGCGCCGGTCAATGCGCAGTCGAGCCATCGCTCGCCGCCTTCCCTGCTCAGCTCGTGTGCAGCCGGGCTTCGGGGAGAATCACGAGAATTTCCCGCGGCCGGCCGGTTCCCGAAGCGTATGGTCAGGCCGATAGCAATCTCAGAGCAAAAATGTCACAACTTGTTATCGATGTTGCACTGCGCTGTCATATGTACCTGCGGCTAACGATCAGCCGCCGATGGCGTGCGCACCCCCGTCGACGTGCAGGATCTCGCCGGAGGTGGCCGGGAACCAGTCCGACAGCAGGGCCACGCAGGCCCGGGCGGATGGTTCCGGATCGGACAGATCCCAGCCGAGCGGAGCTCGGTCGGCCCACATCCCTTCGAAGTTCTCGAAGCCCGGGATACTGCGCGCGGCCATGGTCTTCAGCGGCCCGGACGACACCAGGTTGACCCGGATGCCCTTCGGCCCCAGGTCGCGCGCCAGATACCGGGCGCACGACTCCAGGCCGGCCTTGGCCACCCCCATCCAGTCGTAGCCCGGCCAGGCCCGGCTGGCGTCGAAGTCCATCCCGACGATCGCCCCGCCGGGGCCCATCAGCGGCAGCGCGGCCATCGCCAGCGACTTCAGCGAGTAGGCGGACACATGGACAGCGGTGGCCACATCCGGCCATTCTGTGGCCAGAAAGTTCCCCCCGAGCGCGGTGGCCGGGGCAAAGGCGATGCCGTGCACCACCCCGTCAAGCCCGTCCACGTGCTCGGCCACCCGCCCGGCCAGCGACTCCAGCTGGGCGGCGTCGGTCACGTCCAGCTCGAGCACGGGCGGCGGCTCGGGCAGCCGCCTGGCGATCCGCTCCACCAGGGTGAGCCGCCCGAACCCGGTCAGCACCAGGGTCGCGCCCTCCTGCTGTGCGATCCGCGCCACGTGGAAGGCGATCGACGACTCGGTGAGGACCCCGGTGACCAGGATCCGCTTGCCGTCCAGGATTCCCATCGCTGTTCCCTTCCCCAGGTTCGCATTGGCACCGTCTAGTGGCCCATGCCCAGGCCGCCGTCGACCGGGATGACCGCGCCGGTGATGTACCCGGCGTCCGGCGAGGCCAGGAAGGCCACCGTGGCGGCGATCTCGTCCGCGGCGGCCATCCGGCCGAGCGGGATCCCGGCCAGGATGGCCGCCTTCCGGTCCTCGCCCAGCGCGGCGGTCATGTCGGTGTCCACGAAGCCCGGCGCAACCACGTTGACTGTGATGCTGCGCGGGGCCAGTTCCCTGGCCAGTGACCGGGCCAGGCCGACGAGGCCCGCCTTGGACGCTGCGTAATTCGCCTGCCCGCCCGAGCCAAGCAGGCCGACGACCGACGAAATGAAGATCATCCGGCCGCGGCGCATCCTCATCATCGGCCGCACGGCGCGCTTGGCCACCCGGTACGTGCCCGCCAGGTTGGTGTCGACGACCTCGCGGAAGTCGTCCTCGCTCATCAGCGCGAGCAGCTGGTCACGGGTGATACCGGCGTTGGCCACCAGCACCTCGACCGGACCCTGCGCCTCCTCGGCGGCCTTGAACGCCGCGTCGACCGCGGCCGGGTCGCGCACGTCACAGGCCACCGCGGTCAGCCCGGGCACCGGGTCCCCGGACCGCGAGGTCACGGTGACCGCGTCGCCCGCGGCGGCCAGCCGCTGGGCGATGGCCAGGCCAATGCCCCGGTTCCCGCCTGTGACGAGGACGGATCTGGTCATCGTCGGGTCTCCCCTCGGCCAGCGTTGCGGTGCCGTTGCGTTTTTGCGGCACAGCGGCGGCACAGCGTGTTTGGCGGCACAGCGGTGGCGGCCACGCCGCGTGATCGCTGCGAGCGTACCGCCCGGCGGACGCCGGGCGGCGCTGGCGGGGCAGCCCCGGCCCGGCGGGAAGGGCATGGGATAGGTTGCCCGGGTGGACGGCAGCCCGGCAGACCGCATGGACCAGGAGTTCCTCGCCTACCCGCTCCGGGAGCTGGCCGCCGCGGCCCTGCAGGCGGCCCGCGACCGCGGCGCGGGGCACGCCGATTTCCGCGCCGAGCGGATCCGCGGCCAGCAGGTCCGGCTGTCCGACGGGAAGCTGGAGACCCTGGCCGACTCCGATGACATCGGCCTGGCCGTCCGCGTGGTGGTGGACGGCACCTGGGGGTTCGCCGCAACGGTGGACCTCACCCCGGAAGCGGCGGCGCACGCCGCGGCCGCCGCGGTGACCGTCGCCCGGACCGCGGCACCGCTGGCTTCCGAGCGGATCGAGCTGGCCGCCGAGCCGGCCTGGGGCGAGGTGACGTGGGTTTCTGACTATGCGACCGACCCGTTCGCGGTGCCCACCGCGGACAAGGTGGAGCTGCTCACGGGATGGAGCGCCGGGCTGCTGGCGGCCGCCGGGGTGGACCACGTCGACGCGTCGCTGAACCAGGTCAGGGAGTGCAAGTTCTACAGCGACGGGTCGACCACCGCGATACAGCAGCGGGTCCGGGTGCACCCGCAGCTGACCGTGGTCGCGGTGGAGGCCGGCGGCCGGTTCGAGACCATGCGCACGATCGCCCCGGCGGCGGGCCGGGGCTATGAGTACCTGACCGGGACCGGCTGGGACTTCCCCGCCGAGCTGGCCGGGCTGCCGGAGCTGCTGGCCGGGAAGCTGGCCGCGCCAAGTGTCCAGGCGGGCCGCTACGACCTGGTCATCGACCCCAGCAACCTGTTCCTGACCATCCACGAGTCGGTCGGCCACGCCACCGAGCTGGACCGGGCGCTGGGCTACGAGGCGGCCTACGCGGGCACCACGTTCGCCACCGTGGACCAGCTCGGCCAGCTGCAGTACGGCTCGCCGCTGATGCACGTGACCGGCGACCGGACGGTGCCGCACGGGCTGGCCACGGTCGGCTACGACGACGAGGGCGTCCGCGGGCAGTCCTGGGACCTGATCACCGGCGGCGTGCTGACCGGCTACCAGCTGGACCGGCGGATGGCCCGGATGGCGGGCCTGCCCCGGTCCAACGGCTGCGCGTACGCCGATTCGCCGGGCCACATGCCCATCCAGCGGATGGCGAACGTGTCCCTGCAGCCCGCGCCGGACGGCCCTGACGTCGCCGGGCTGATCGCCGGGGTCACCGATGGCATCTACATCGTCGGGGACAAGAGCTGGTCGATCGACATGCAGCGGTACAACTTCCAGTTCACCGGGCAGCGGTTCTACCGGATTTCCCGCGGGCGGCTGGCCGGCCAGCTGCGCGACGTGGCCTACCAGGCCACCACCACGGACTTCTGGAACGCGATGGAGGCCGTCGGCGGGCCGCAGACCTATTACCTGGGCGGCGCATTCAACTGCGGCAAGGGCCAGCCCGGCCAGGCCGCGCCGGTGAGTCACGGCTGCCCGGCGGTGCTGATGCGGGGCATCTCGGTCCTCAACACGGTGCAGGAGGGATCATGAGCCCGCTGGCCGCCCGCGGCGTCGTGGAGCGGGCGCTGCGGTCCGCGCGGTGCGACGAGTGCGTGGTGATCGCCGACGAGACCTCGTCCGCCAACCTGCGCTGGGCCGGGAACACGCTGACCACCAACGGAGTGGCCCGGTCCCGGCAGCTGACCGTGGTGGCGATCAGCCGCGGCCGCGGCGGGCCCGCCGCCGGGGTGGTGTCCCGGGCCGGGGTGCGGGACGAGCAGATCGAGTCGGTAGTGCGCGAGGCGGAGCAGGCCGCGGCGCAGGGCTCGCCGGCCGAGGACGCGAACCCGCTGATCGCGCCGGACGCCTCGGGTGCGTCCCAGCCGGGCGGCCCCGGCTGGGACGACCCGGTGGAGGGCACGGGGATCAGCGTGTTCGGGGCCTTCGCCCCGGCGCTCGGTGAGGCGTTCGGCCAGGCCGCGGCGGGCGGGCGGCGGCTGTACGGCTTCGCCGAGCACGTCGTGACCTCGACGTTCCTGGGCAGCTCGGCCGGGCTGCGGCTGCGGCACGACCAGCCCACCGGCAAAGTGGAGCTCCAGGCCAGGACCGCGGACCTGCGCGAGTCGGCCTGGGACGGCGCGGCGACCAGGGACTTCTCCGATATCGACGTGGCGGAGATGGAGGCCGGCCTGGCTACGCGGCTGGGCTGGGCGAAGCGCCGGGTCGACCTCCCGGCCGGCCGGTATGAGACCCTGCTGCCGCCGTCCGCGGTGGCCGACCTGTTCGTGTACCTGTACTGGTCGGCCGGGGCGAAGGACGCCATGGATGGGCGGACGGTGTTCAGCCGCCCGGGCGGCGGGACAAGGCTCGGTGACCGGCTGACCGCTCTGCCGCTGGCCCTGAGCAGTGACCCGGGCCTGCCCGGCCAGGAGTGCGCGCCGTTCGTGATCGCGCACGCGTCCAGCCGGCAGTCCTCGGTGTTCGACAACGGGCTGCCGCTGCGCCGGACCGACTGGATCAGTGACGGCCGGCTGGCCGCGCTGACCCAGACCCGGGCCACCGCCCAGGCCGCCGGGCTGCCGGTGACCCCGCCGGTCGGGAACCTGACGATGACCGTGGCGGGCGCGGACGCGGAACTGCCCGGCATGATCGCCCGGACCGGCCGTGGCCTGCTGCTCACCTGCCTGTGGTACATCCGCGAGGTCGACCCGCAGACGCTGCTGCTGACCGGCCTCACCAGGGACGGGGTGTACCTGGTGGAGAACGGCGAGGTGACCGCGGCGGTGAACAACTTCCGGTTCAACGAGAGCCCGGTGGCGGTGCTGGACCGGATCGCCGAGGCCGGCGGCACGTGTGCCACCCTGCCGCGGGAGTGGAGCGACTGGTGGACCCGGGCGCAGATGCCGCCGCTGCGGGTGGACGGCTTCAACATGTCCTCGGTGAGCCAGGCCAGCTGAGACCGCGGCCGGCGGAGCCGGCTAGCACTGCGGGGGCCGCTTGGTACCCGCGCAACGGCGGGCTTACCGTGGAGTGGTGAGACGGCGCAAGACCAGGGTTCAGCTGGTGACCCAGGCACGGCCGCCGCTGTCCGCGGACATTGCCTTCCGCCAGCGGCGGTATCTCATCATGATGGCGATCCGCCTGGTGTGCTTCGTGATCGCCGTCGTGCTGTTCACCAACGGCGCCGGCTGGCTCACCGCGATCCCTGCGATAGGCGCGATCGTCATCCCGTACTTCGCTGTCGTGTTCGCCAACGGCGGCCGGGAGCCCAGCAATGAGCGCGGTTTCCGGGAGTATGAGCCGCGGCTGCCCGATCGCTTCTCACCGTCCCCGCAGCGGCAGTACCCGGGTCATGCGGAGCAGGCGAACGGCGGCCCCGGGCCTTGCCAGTCAGGCACCGGACCTAACCGGCCAGATACTGACATGCCGGGCACAAACGTCGCGCCTTCGCCGATGACACAAACACACTATCCGTCACCGCCGGGAAACGGCTGATCAGCAAGGATGAGCCAGCGTCCATGACGAGAACGACTCGTAATCCGGTCTTGACGCGCTAGGGGGGGTTTCGGTGTAACATGCTTATCGGTGCTCTGGTCCCCCGCCGGAGTACCAGTGCCGGCGTTCCGGGCCCCCGTCGGAGCGCCGATGAACGCGACGCCGGGTGGTTTGCCCCCGTAGCCACCCGGCGTCGCTCATCTTTTGCCAGGGAAAACTACTGCTGCCCCGCTGTGATCGGCTGTGCGCGTTCATGCCCGGCGGCTGCCCCATGGCCAGCGTCCCGGCTTGCCTGGCTTGCTGGGGCCGCCTGCGGCGCGCCGGCCAGAGAGGGACATTCCGCACGCCAGGGCACATGCCCGGCGCTGGCGGCGGCCCTGCCGGGGTCACCGGACGGCGGCGCGGGGGCGGGCCCACGGCACCCCGGCCGGGCCGTACCGGCGGGATTGCCGCCGGGCGGCGCTGTCCGGAATGCGGGTAACCGAAGGTTGACCGGCGGGGCTATTAACCGCCCGGCACCGGACCGGAACCGCTGCCACGGCAATTCGTGGATCTGTGCGGTTATCGGGGACCCGCGGTATGGCGCGGCCGGGGAACCGGCCGTGGTCAGGTTGAGACCTCCGGGGAATGCCGCGCTCGCGGCGGCCGGGCATTTTGGCAAATGCCAGTTGGCCGGGCCGGTTCGCGATCTTGACCGGCCGCCGGGAATCGGCCTCGCGGTCCCGGCCCGATTGACGGGCCGGGAATTCCCGCGCCGGGCCGGCTTACTGGCCCTCGGCCGGCGCGCTGGCCTCCGGGTCGTCCGCGGCCAGGATGCGGTACAGCGCCCGCCGGGAGTCGGTCAGGATCTTGCGCGCCTCGGTCACCTGGGCGTCGGTGCCCGCGCTGAGCACCTGGTGGGCAGCCATCGCCAGCTGGCCGATCAGGGACCGCATCTCGATGGCACCGCCGGCCGGGTTGGCCACCGCGTCCCAGGGAGCGTCCAGCTCCTCGGGATGGGTTTCGGCGTAGTGGCGGCCGTCGTCGGTGAGCTGGTACGCCCGCCGCCCGCCGGCCCCCTCCTCGGCCCGGATCAGGCCCTCGTCCTCGAGCTGCTGCAGGGCCGGGTACACCGACCCCGGGCTGGGCCGCCAGACCCCGCCGCTGCGCTCGCTGATCTCCTGGATGATCTGGTAGCCGTTCATCGGGCTCTCGGCCAGCAGCGCCAGGGCGGCGGCGCGGACGTCGCCACGCCGGGCCCGGGTGGGCCGCATGCCCAGCCACCGGGGGTCGCCGTAGCCCGCCCAGCCACCGGGCCCGCGGAACCCGGGTCCGGGGAACGGGCCGCCCCGGCCCGCACCGCGGCCGTGACCGCCGCGCCTGCCGCCGTGCCGGCGCCAGGGCTCGTCGTCGCCCCTCCGCCGCCAGCCTTCGTCTTCTCGTTCTCGCATTGGCTGTACTCCTTGGTTGGCCGTGATGACGTATGTCATACACAAGTCTCTGATCGTCTTAGACGATCTGGATAGTTCAAAGATATATCGTTAACTTCAGTCTGGCAAGCCCCTGCCGCGATCGATGTGACATCGATGGGTCTCATCGATGGGGTTCTGGCCCATCGATGTCACATCGAAGGGCTGCCGAGGGGGTGCGTGCGCCAGCCGGCGCCGGGCGGGCCGGGGCTGGCCTGCGTGGCCAGCCCGCGGCGGCGGCGGCCTCAACCCGGCGGCGGAGCCCCGCCTGGCGCGGGCCCGGCCCCGGCCGGGGCGATCACGATGCCGCGGCCAGCGTAGAACCTGGCGAAGTCGGTCAGGGCGATCCGGGCGGCGTGCTGGCTGATACCCGGCAGGCCGGACGGGTTGTTGAGGATCAGCTGGCCGCCGTGCCGGCCGGTGACCAGGACAAGGTGACCGCCGCGGTCCGGCGGGACGCGGTCCGGCCAGCGCACCCACGGATGCACCGAGGCGATCACCACGGCACCGCCGGCCAGCCGGCCGGCCAGGCCGTCTACGGTCAGCTCCGCGGTGACCTCCGCGGCGATGCCGTAGTCGGCCCTGACCCAGTCCGCGAACGGCCGGTAGATCAGGCCGTGCACCCGGCTGGTGCCCGGGATCGGCACGAACGCCCGCCAGTCCAGGGCCCGCTCGACCAGCCGCATGGTCGGCGGTACTGGCTCACCCCGGGCGGCCAGGATCATCTTCAGGCACGCCAGGCCGCAGGTCTTGACGGCCCAGTAGGCGTACTCGGCCGGGCTGGCCGCCCCGGAGCAGTGCCATCGCGGGTCCTGCTCGGCGGTCAGCGAACCGTCGAGGAACGACGGCACCAGCTCGGGCGATTCCCACTGCGAGTAGAACGGGTACCCGGCCGGCCGGGTCACCGGCTCACCCAGGCCCGGGCCTGGTCCACCGCCTCCGGCGGGTCGCAGGCCAGCCAGGGCGGCGGCTCTCCGTCGTCCCGCGGCCAGCCCAGCCGGACCGGGCGGAGGGCCCCGAACAGCCCGCGCAGCGAATGGCCCCCGCAGTGATCGGGGCCCGCCCGCAGCGGACCGTATGGCCAGCAGCTGATCAGCCACTGTGGCCGCCCGCCGTCATCCTCCAGGACCGCGCCGGCCGCCGCTCCCCCGCGGACCGCGCCGGCCAGCCGCGCGGCGCGGCCGCCCGCGAGCACCACCGCGGCCGTCCCGGCATCGGGATCCGGGCCGCTCCGCGGCGCCGTCGGGGCTTCAGGAAGATCGGCGATGCCCCAACCATACGGGCGCCGCCCTCGCCCGCCCGGCCCCGGCCTGCTGCACGACCCTGGCCGCAGGCCATTAGCGGGCGGCTTGGTAACCATTTGCCAAGCCCTGCCCGGCTATATCGACCCGCTCACCAACCCGGACATCACGGGGTTCCCTTCGGCCTTCCAGCTCACGCCAGACCACTCCACATCGCCGGGCAGCTCGGTGACGCTGATGTTCTCCGGGATGGTCACGGTCTCCCAGGCACCGGCCAGTTTGACGGTGCAGTGCATCGACGACACCGGCGTCCACGCGCAGCCCGTGACCCTGAGGGCCACTCCCACCTGGTGGGTGGCGAAGATAACGACGGGCTAGGCCGGCCTAGCCGCCGATCGCGGACATCGGCCGGTCCGGCTGCAGGAACCCGGGGTCGTCGATGCCGTGCCCGGGCAGCTTCCGGGCAACCGCCCGCATCCAGCGGGCGGCCAGGTCCGCATCGGACGCCCCGGACCGCATCGCGTCGCGCAGGTCGCTCTCCTCGCGCGCGAACAGGCAGTTGCGAACCTGGCCGTCCGCGGTCAGCCGGACCCGGTCGCAGGCCCCGCAGAACGGCCGCGTCACCGACGCGATTACCCCGACGGTGGCCGGGCCACCGTCCACCAGGAAGACCTCGGCTGGCGCCGCCCCGCGCGCCTGCGGCTCCCCCGGCTCCAGCCGGAACTCCCGCTCGAGCAGAGCCAGGATCTCCGCCGCGGTCACCATGTCCGTCCGCGCCCAGCCGTGCTGCGCGTCCAGCGGCATCTGCTCGATGAACCGCAGCTGGTATCCGTGGTCCAGGCAGTACCGGAGCAGCCCGGCCGCCTCACCGTCGTTCACGCCGCGCATCAGCACCGCGTTGACCTTGACCGGCACCAGCCCGGCCGACTCCGCCGCGGACAGCCCGGCCAGCACGTCGGCCAGCCGGTCCCGCCGGGCCAGCCGCGTGAAGACCTCCGGGTCCAGGGTGTCCAGCGACACGTTGATCCGGTCCAGGCCCGCCTCGCGCAGCGCCACGGCAGACCGGGCCAGCCCGATCCCGTTGGTGGTCATCGAGGTCTCCGGGCGCGGCGTCAGCGCGGCCGTGGCGGCCACGATGCCGGTCAGGCCGCGCCGCAGCAGCGGCTCGCCGCCGGTGAACCTGACCTCGGTGATGCCGAGCCGCTCCACCCCGACCCGGATCAGCCGGACAACCTCGTCGTCGGTGAGCAGTTCCGGCTTCGGCAGCCAGTCCAGCCCCTCGGGCGGCATGCAGTAGCTGCACCGCAGGTTGCACCGGTCGGTCAGCGACACCCGCAGATCGGTCGCCACCCGGCCGTGCGAGTCGGCCAGCACAGCCACCGCATCACCCCCTTGTGCACTCGGGTCCGTCCAGCCCCCAGACACTCACCCTATGTCCCGATCAGTGCTGCGGCCCGGCTTACCCCTCTTGATCCACCTCTCCCCATAACATCAGGTCATCGCCACGGCGCTGGGGACCGGGCGGATCGCTGCCGCGACAGGCCACGACGGGCGGGGAATCACGCGGCGCAGGTGACGCAAACACGGCACATCACCGAGGATGGGGTCATGACGGTTGGCAGCGCCATCTGGCGGGATCAGCTCACCGGCCAGGAACGGGCGACGCTGGGCCGCACCGACGCGCCAGTGGACGGTCAGCGGCCCGACATCCTGGTAGTCGGGGGCGGCATACTCGGCGTGGCCACCGCGGCCGCCTGCCACCAGGCGGGCCTGGGCTCCGTGCTGCTGATCGAGACCGGGCGGCTGGGGGCCGGCGCCACCGGCGGGGCCACCGGCCTGCTGATCCCCGAACCGCACCAGTGGTCCGACCCGGAGCCGTTCCTCGACCTGGAGCGGGCCAGCCTGCAGCGCTGGCACGACCTCGAGGAGTCCGTGCCCGGCGGGGTCGGCCTGGTCGAGCTGGACTGGCTCGGCCTGGCCCCGCATCCCGGCGGGTTCGCCGCGAACCAGCCCCCCGCCGTCGAATGGCTGGACCCGGGCCAGGTCGAGCACCTGGTTCCCGGTCTGGCCCGGTCCATGGAGGGCGCGCTCATCAGGCACCAGGCCCGGCTCAACCCGCTGCGCGCGGTGGCCAGGCTCGCCGCGGGGCTGCCCGGGGTGGTCACCGGCGTGGCCGCCACCGGCGTGACGCTGCGCGGCGGCCGGCTGACCGAGGTGGTGACCTCGGCCGGGACGATCTCACCCGGCGCCGTGGTGTTCGCCACCGGGCTGCCCCCCGTGCTCGACGGGCTCCTGCTCGACCTGCCCGCGGACCGGGTCAAGGGGCACCTGCTGGTCACCGAGCCTGCCCCGGTCGGCCTGCCGGGCATCGTGGCCCCGCTGGCCACCCCGCTGGAGGACGGCCGGCTGCTGGCCGGCGGCACGTTCGACCTGAGCGACGAGAGCCCCGCGGTGCGCCCGGATGTGATCGACTCGATCATGGCCGGCCTGGCCGCGACCCTCCCGGCGCTGCGCGGCCTGGGCGTGGCCTACGCGTGGTGCTGCTTCCGGCCCCGGCACCCGGACCGGCGGCCGGTGATCGACCGGGTGCCAGGCCTGGACAACGCCTGGCTGACTTCGGGCCACTTCCGCACCGGCATCCTGAACGCGCCGGCCACCGCGGCCGTTCTGGCCCGCTGGATCGCCGCGGGCGAGCCGCCCGCCGAGCCCGCCACCTGGGCCGCGTCCCGGTTCGCCACCCGCGCCGGCGGCAGTCACTAGCCAGGCCGGCACTGGCCGGGCTGCGGCGCCCCGGCGAAGCCGAGGCCCTGCGGCTGGTCCGGTAGCGGCCCGGACCGGAGGGGCCCGCCCGTGACCGGTACGCCCTGGTCGGCCTCGCCGAACCAGGGCCGGGTCAGATCCACGGGCCCCGGCCGCCCCCAGCGCCCCGCAGCCAGGGCCGGCCCGGCGAAGGGTCGCTGCACCAGGAGTGGGCCCCGGGGGTATGCCCCCTTTGCGCCTGACATGACCCCGTTGGGGACGGGCCGCCGGGCTCGGCGCCGGACCGCGCCGTTGCCGCCATGATGACCCGCGCCGGAAAGCCGGTTAATCTCTGCGGGCAAGCCGCCGGTCGTCGGGCAGCCGCTGCGTGAGGCCGGCCCGGTCCAGGTACTCCAGCAGCGGGATCACCACCCGCCGGGTGCTGCCCAGCGCCTTCCTGGCCTCCGCGGTGGTGAACGGCTGGGGCAGCCCGGCCAGGATCCCCGCGGCCTGCTCCGCGGCGCCGGGCGCCAGCACGATCTGGTCGCTGATCCGCAGCAGCAGCCCGGCCCTGGCCGCAGCGGCCACTGCCCGCGGATGCAGCCCCATCTCAGCGAGCCGCCCGGCCTCCGGGGCCAGGAACGGCGCCGCGGCCAGGTCCGCCCGCAGCGCCGCAACCGCGTCCGCCACCGGCCCCGGCAGCCCGCCCGGCGCGCCGGGCCCAGCGGCTGCGGCACCGTGCGGGCGGGCCACCGTACCCGTTGCTGACCCGGCTTCGCCCGCACCATCACGATCATGGATTACGGATCCCTGGAGCGCGGGCCCCGCCGCCCCGGCTGACCCAGTCCCGGCCGGCCCTGTCCTGGCTGACCCAGCCCCGGCTGACCCAGTCCCGGTCGGCCCCGTCCTAGCTGACACAGCCCCGGCCGGCCCTGTCCGGGTCGGCTCCGTCCCGGACAGGGCTGGCCCGGCTGGCCAGATGGCGCCGTCGCGGAGGGTCAGGGGCGGGCGGACCAGCGCCTCGGCCAGCCGCCGGTCGGGCAGTCCGAGAGCGGCCTGCGCCGCTCCCGCAGGCAAGCCGGGAGCCAGCGGGTCAGCCTTGGCGTGCGCAGCCACCGCCTCGGCCAGTTGCGCCGATAGCTTGCTGGCCAGGCCCGGGCTGATCACCCAGTCGCCGGCGAGCGGGGGCGGCAGGTCATTCATGCCCATCGCGCGCAGCGCTCCGGAGCGGATCAGTCCGTGCCGTTCGAGAAGCTCAGCGGGGCCGGGGCGGTCCGGCCAGGCGGCCAGCACTGCCGCGGCCGCGGCCGCCGCGCCCCGGCGGGTGAGCGGCGGTGGCGCGACGTCGAGCACGGTCGCGCCGCGCACCACGGGATGGCCCGAGGGACTGGCCGAGCCCGGGTCGCGCAACAGCAGCCGGTCGCCTACATGCATCGGCAGCGGGTCACGCAGCGTCAGCCGGGCGATATCGCCGCCGAGAATACGAACCCGGCCCGTGGTGCGCGCCGAGCCGAGATGCACAGCCACCTCCCGCGCCCGCCCACCGCTGGGGTCGGCCGGCTGCCGCCCCGGTCCCACCGGGCCCTCATCGCGGGATGGCCCAGTCCGTTCCGGCGATCTGCGCGCAGCCGACGCAGCGGCCCCGCCGCCCGCATCCGGTTCCGCGCCGCCCGTGCCCGGCAGCACGCCGCCGGGGCCCGCCGGCCGCCAGCCGGACTCCCCCGGGCCCTCGTCGCGGAACACATCGTTCCGTTCTGGGGATCTGTCAGCGGTGGGCGTGGCTGCCCCGCCGCCTGCGTCCGGCGCCATGGTAGGGGCGCCCGGCGCCACGCTGCCTGGGGCCAGGCCGCCGGGGGCTAGCGCCGGGCCATATGCGCCGGGGGCCAGAGTGCCAGTGGTCGCAGCGGTGCGGCCGACGGGTGGGCTGCCTGCGGGCGGGGACAAGCGGACGTCGGCGACCGTGGTCAGGGTCCACTGGCCGGGGCGGACCAGGGCCATGCCGCGGCGGACCTGGCCGCGGGGCAGGCCCCGCAGGTTCAGGGCGACCCGGGCCACTCCCGTGGCCGTGGCCGTCTTCTCGCCCAGCGATTCGAGCCCGCGAACCCGGACCGGCGTCATGCCCGGGGCCAGCAGCAGCTCGTCGCCACGGGCCACGGCGCCGGCCGGCAGCGTCCCGGTGACCACCGTGCCGCTGCCCGAGATGCTGAACGCCCGGTCCACCCACAGCCGGACCGCGGCCGACGGGTCCGGTGCGGGCATCCGGCCCGCCAGTGCGGCCAGTTCGGCCCGCAGCCGGGGCAGGCCCTCCCCGGTCACCGCGCTGACCGCGACGGCCGGAACCGGGCCGAGCCCGGCCGCGGCGAACTCCTTGCCCGCGGCGGCCAGCGCCGGACCAGGACCGGCCAGGTCGCACCGGGTGACGGCGAGCAGCACGTGCCGGATGCCGAGCGCGGCCAGCACCGCGAGGTGCTCGGCGGACTGCGGCATCCAGCCGCCGTCGGCGGCCACCACGAACAGCACGGCGGGCACCGGCCCGACCCCGGCCAGCATGTTGGCCGCGAACCGCTCGTGGCCCGGCACGTCCACGAACGCGATCCGCTCCCCGGACGGCAGGGTCAGCCAGGCGTAACCCAGGTCGATGGTCAGGCCACGGCGCCGCTCCTCGGCCCACCGGTCGGGCTCCATCCCGGTCAGCGCCCGCAGCAGCGCCGACTTGCCGTGATCCACGTGCCCGGCGGTGGCGATGACCTGCATGGACTGCCGCTATCCCGCCGTGGCAGGGCCGGCCGCGCCAGGCTTGGCTGCGGCCAGCACCGCCGCGGTCAGCACATCATCCTCGGCCGGGTCCAGGGCGCGCAGGTCGAGCAGCAGCCGGCCGCCCTCGACCCGGCCGACCACGGCGGGCACGGTACCGGCCGCCACCGCGGGCCCGGCCCGCAGCGGGGCCGCGAGTTCCGCGGGCAAGCTGACCGCAGCACTGGCCAGCGGCACGCCGGGCGCGCCGCCGCCGCCCACTGCGGCCTGGGTGCGGGCCGTCGTGGCGTCAAGGCCGGCCGCGGCCAGCGCGGCGCAGACCCGCCCGGCCCGGCTCAGCAGCCCGGCGTCGTCGGCGCCGAGCGCCACGGTGACCGGCGGGGGCGGTCCGGCCAGCGTTGCCTCCAGCGCGGCCAGCGCGAGCTTGCCGGTGCGCAGCGCCCGGGCCAGCGGGTGCCGGGCCAGCTGCCGGACCAGGTCGGCGCGGCCCAGCAGCAGCCCGGCCTGCGGGCCGCCGAGCAGCTTGTCGCCGCTCGCGGTGACCAGGTCCGCGCCGGCCCGCAGCCAGCTGTCCGCGTCCGGCTCGTCGGGCAGCAGCGGGTGCGGGGTGAGCAGCCCGGACCCGATGTCGCCGACCACGATCGCGCCCAGGCCCGCCAGATCACCGACCGCGGGCTGGGCGGTGAAGCCCTCGATCCGGTAGTTGGACGGGTGGACCTTGAGCACGAAGCCGGTCCGTGGGCCGATCGCCGCGGCGTAGTCCGCGACCGTGGTCCGGTTCGTGGTGCCGACCTCGCGGATCGTCGCACCGGTGCTCTCCAGCAGATCGGGCAGCCGGAAGCCGTCGCCGATCTCGATCAGCTCGCCGCGGCTGACCACGATCTCCCGCCCGGCCGCCAGCGCGGTGGCGGCCAGCACCAGCGCGGCCGCGTTGTTGTTCACCACGTGCACCGCCCCGGCCGCGGGAACGGCCCGGGCCAGCGCGCCCAGCGCGCCCCGGCCGCGCCGTCCGCGGACCCCGGTCGCCAGGTCGAATTCCAGGTCGGTGCAGCCTGCCGCAGCGGCCACGGCGTCCCTGGCCGCCCCGGACAGCGGCGCGCGGCCCAGGTTGGTGTGCAGCAGCACGCCGGTGGCGTTGATCACCGGGGCCATGCTGGCCGCCCGGGCCGGCAGCGCGGCCACCGCGGCGTCCGCGACCTGCTCCGGAGCCAGCCCGCCGTCCCTGGCCCGCTGCTGGGCGGCGCGGACCGCGGCCCGCACGGCGGCCCGGCCCAGCCGCTGCTCCGCCGCGGCCAGCCGCGGATCCGCGAGGACCTGATCAGTCCGCGGCACGAGCCGCCGGTGATCCATGAGGCGACGATACCGGCACCGGCCGATCCGGCCGGCGGAGCCAGCAGCGCTGGCTCGTGGCGGGCCGCGGCGCTGTTTTCCTGACGAGCGATGAGGCGCGACGCAGGAGCGCCGAGGGAGCGAGGAGGGAAGGCAGCGCCTCTGCAGCGGCCCCAGCGAGCCAGCCAGCACAGCGGGAAGGCAGCGCCTCCGCAGCGGCCCGCAGCGAGCCAGCCAGCACAGCGGGAAGGCAGCGCGCATAACGGCCCGCAGCGAGCGGCCAGCACAGCGAGTAGGACGGAAATCCGCGGGTAACGGCGATATGCCAGTCTTTGGTTCTCGCTTAAGGAGTGAGCGCAGATGACCCCGATAGCGCGGATCCCGCGGACCAGAGGTGCCTTCAGCGGCGTGATGCTGGTCCTGCTGGGTGCCTGGGGCGGTCTGATCCCGTTCATCGGACCGTACTTCCACTACGCCTACACCCCGGACAAAGCCTGGGTGTACACCACCGGGCGGCTGTGGCTGGAGATCCTGCCGGGCGCCGCCACGGTGCTCGGCGGCCTTCTGGTGCTTGGCAGCGCCCGGCGCCACACCGCCGCGTTCGGCGCGTTCCTGGCCGCCCTGGGCGGCGCCTGGTTCGTGGTTGGCAACCTGGTGTCCACGCTGTGGAACAGCGGGACGCCGCAGGCCGGGGTCCCGGCCGGCACCGGCCTGACCCGGCTGGCCGCCGAGAACCTGGGCTTCTTCACCGGCCTTGGCGTGCTGATCGTGTTCTTCGCGGCGCTGGCCCTGGGCCGGTTCGCGGTGGTGGGCGTCCGGGAGACGGCCATAGCCGAGCGGGCCACCCTGGCCGAGCAGGAAGCCGCCGCACGGGACACCCAGCCGGTCGACCGGACCCGGACCGATCTGCCGGTCACCGAGCCTGCGGACGGCGACGGCCTGCGCAGCCGCGGCAACCTGCTGGTCCGCCGGCGCGAGCGCGCCGAATCGAAGTACCCGGTCACCGAGGGCCTGACCGACCGCAGGGTGCAGGCCGACCCGCGGGACGAGGAGCCGGCCACGGCCGGCACCGGCCGGTTCGCGCTGCGCAACCCGTTCCGCCTGGGGCCTGAGTCCAGCTCAGACGCCGACCGCTAACCGGTAACCTCCGCCACCGCCGCGAGCACCCGGCGGCCTGGCCCCACCCGTCTGGTCGCCAGGCCGCTGGGCCACCGCGTGGCCGGCCGGGCTTGCCTCCGCCCGGCCGGCCGCCGCCGCCGGCGGGACCGGCAGCTAGCCACCCGCCGCAAGCCGGCCCTGGCTCGCGGCGGGTCGCGGCGCTGTCTTCCCGACGAGCGACGCCAGTCAGCCGCCGGCGGAGCCGGCCCAGCGAGCGGAGGGCCGCGGCGCTGTTTTCCCGACGAGCGATGAAGCGCGACGAAGGCAGCGCCTCTGAAGCGGCCCGGAGGCAGCGCCTCTCCAGCGGCCCTGCGATCGCCAGCCAGCACAGCGGGAAGGCAGCGCCTCTAAATCGGCCCGGAGCGAGCGGCTAGCACCGCCCCCGGGCCCGGCACCGGCTGTACCTCCCGGGCCGAGTCCAGCATGTGCCCGGCCGAGCAGGTGAGGGCCAGCCGGACCGGGGCGCCGCAGTCCGCGTGCTGCAGTTCGACCAGCGGGCCGTCCGGGCCCGCCGCGTACCTGCCTCCCCACTCCAGCAGGGCCACCAGCACCGGGAACAGGTCCATGCCCTTCCGGGTCAGCCGGTACTCGCTGCGCTGCCGCTGGCCGGGTTCCTGGTAGCTGGCCTTGCGCAGCAGGCCCTGATCGGTCAGCGCGCGCAGCCGGTTGCTGAGGATCTGCCGCGGCAGCCCGGTCCGGCGCTGCATGTCACCGAACCGCCGGACCCCGTTGAACGCCTCCCGCAGCACCAGGAACGAGCCCCGGTCCCCCACCACCGCCAGCGCTGCCTCGATCGTGCAGTTCCGCGTCTCGTAGCCGAGCACCCAGGGTCGCTCCATGAGCGCACCCTAGGTCTAGTTGACAGACTTAGCAACGACCAGGCACGCTGTGGCGGGGCGGTGACCACGGCGCGGCGGACCAGGAGGACATCGCGTGACCGAGACCATCCAGCCGGGGCAGATGAGCCAGCCGGGGCGGCCGGGGCATGCGGGCCAGCCGGGCGGCACCCGGGAGCACCGCATCCAGTACGCGGACCCGGCCATCGGTGCGGCCGCCGCGGAGCGGCTCAGCGGCCTGGAGTTCCTGCAGAGCCTCGTCGACGGGACCACGCCGCGGCCGCCGATCACCGCGGCGCTGGACTTCACGATGACCTCGGCCGAGCCGGGCCGGGTGGTGTTCGAGCTCACCCCCGGCGAGATCCACTACAACCCGACCGGCTCGGTGCACGGCGGCGTGTTCGCCACGCTGCTCGACTCGGCCTGCGCCTGCGCGGTGCTCAGCCTGCTGCCCGCCGGGACCGCCTCCACGTCGATGGACCTGACCGTGAAGTTCCTCCGCCCGGTGACCACCGCGACCGGACGGCTGCGCAGCGAGGGCACGGTGACCCACCTCGGCTCCCGCACCGCGCTGGCCCAGGCGCAGCTCACCGACGAGGCCGGCAAGCTCTACGCGCACGCCACGAGCAGCTGCCTGATCTTCCGGCCGAACGCGGCGGGCCAGGCTACTTAACCCGCGTACAAGGTGTCGATCGCGTCGGCGTACTTCTCGTGCACGACCCGGCGCTTGAGCTTCAGCGTCGGGGTCAGCTCGCCGCTTTCCGCGGTCCACTCCACCGGCAGCAGCCGCCAGCTCTTCACCTGCTGCACCCGGGCCAGCCGCTGGTTGGCCTCGGCCACCGCGGCGGTCACCGCGGCCAGCACGTCCGGGTGCGCGGCTAGCTCGGCCAGCGACCCGGCGCTGATCCCACGGGCCGCCGCCCAGCCGGGCGCCACCTCGCCGTCCAGGGTGAGCAGCGCCACTACGTACGGCCGGCGGTCGCCGAAGGCCAGCGCCTGGCCGATCAGCGGGTGCTCGACCATCACGTTCTCCACGGCGGCCGGGGCGATGTTCTCCCCGCCCGCGGTGATGATGAGCTCCTTCTTGCGGTCCACCACGGACAGGAAGCCGTCCTCGTCCACGGTGCCGATGTCGCCGGTGTGCAGCCAGCCGTCGGCGTCGATGAGCGCCGCGGTCTGCTCGGCCAGGTTCAGGTAGCCAGGCGTGTTCAGCGGCCCGCGGGTCAGGATCTCCCCGTCCTCGGCCAGCTTCATCTCCACCCCCGGCAGCGGGCGGCCGACCGTGCCGAGCCGGAACTGCGTGGGCGTGTTGGCGGTGAACGCGCCGGTCGTCTCGGTCATCCCGTAGACGTCCAGGATGCGCAGGCCGAGCCCGGCGAAAAACGCGCCGACCTCGGGCGGCAGCGGCGCGGCCGCGCTGATCACGATCTCCGCCTGGCCCAGGCCGAGCAGCGACCGGACCGGCTTCAGCACCGCCTCATCGGCCGCCGCGAACCGCGCGGTCAGCTCCTCGTCCGCGGTCGCGCCGAACTGGCTGGCCCGCACGTACTCAAGGCCGGTCGCCATCGCCGCGGCCACCGCGGCCTGCCTGGCCGGGTCCTGCTCGGCGGCCATCAGGGCCCGGATCCCGGCCTGGATCTTTTCCCACACCCGCGGCACGCCGAAGAACGCGGTCGGCTGGACCTCGCCGACGGTGCCGATCAGCTGGGTCGCCGCGTCGTGGCAGAAGTACGTGTGGTTGGCCACCCGCACCGCCGCGTACAGCGTGAACATCCGCTCCGCGATGTGCGCCAGCGGCAGGTAGGACACCCACCGCACGTGCGGCATGAAGTTCCCGGCCTTGATCGTCGAAGCCATCTCGTACTCAATCGAGGCGTGGGTGATCACCACGCCCTTGGGGTTCCCGGTCGTGCCCGAGGTGTACAGCAGGGCGGCCGGGCTCTCCGGGGTGACCATACCCATGCGCTGCTCCAGCGGGCCGGGATCGGCGGCCCGCTGCGCCGCGCCCAGGACCACGAAGTCCGCCCAGCTGATGAACCGGTCCCCGGCCGGGCAGGCGGCCGCGTCCCGGACGATGACCTTGAGCAGGCCCGGCTGCGCGGCCAGGGCCGGCTCCCAGCGGGCCAGCTGGTCCGCGCCGTCCAGCACCGCGATCCTCGCGTCGCAGTCGGCCGCCTGGTAGGCGATCTGGTCCGGGGCCAGCGTGGCGTAGAACGTCACCGGCACGCCGCCGGCGTGCACGGCGGCGTAGTCCGCCAGCACGTGCTCGAGCCGGTTCGGCAGCATCATCGCCACCCGCTCGCCCGGCTGCAGGCCGAGCGCGATCAGCCCGGCGGCCAGGTCCAGCGCGAGACCGCGGGTCTCCGCCCAGGTGATGGTCTGCCACGGACCGCCGGTCCCGTCCCGGTCGGAATAGGCAGGAAGCTCGCCGAAGCTGTCCGCGGTGACGGCCAGCTCGCCGCACAGCGTCCGCCCGGCCACCTCCTGCTCCAGGGCCGCCCGCTCGGCCAGGACCGTGCTGTCCGTCATGTCTGCCCCGCCTTCGCCCGCCCCGGCACTGGCCCGGGGCTAACCGGTTTACCGCCGAATGCCATCACAGGACCTGCTGCGCCGCAAGGCTCGCCTGGGCTCATCCGGGCAGTACGACGGCCGGGCCCCGGTCGAGCTGGCGCAGCAGGCGGTGACGGCCGGGATCCCGGTGCTCGCCGCGGTGCCCGCGCCGTCCTCGGCAGCCGCCGAACTGGCCGCCGGCATCGGGCTGACCCCTGGTCGGCTTCCTGCGCGGCAGCTCGGTGAACGCCTGCACCGGGGAGCACCGGGCGGCCGCGGTCCCCGGGGGAGCCGCGGCTCACCCGGCCCCGGGACTACGTCCCGTTAGCCGCGTCGACCAGCCCCCACCGGCGCCGGACCAGCCCGTTGACCTGGTTGAACCCCATGTCCACCACGATCCCGATGGTCAGGATCACGATCATGATCGAGATCGCCCCGGCCATGTCCAGCTGATCCTGATAGGTGGACAGCAGCCGGCCCAGCGAGAACGAGCCGAGCAGGACGAGCAGTTCACCGGCCATCAGCGAGCGCCAGGCGAAGGCCCAGCCCTGCTTCATGCCGGCGATGAACGACGGCAGCGAGGCGGGCAGGATCAGGTGCCGGTACAGCGCGACCCGCTTCAGCCCGAGCACCTTCCCGGCCCGCAGCAGCAGCGGCGGCGTGTAGTCCACCCCGGCGATCAGCCCGTTCGCGATCGACGGGGCCGCGCCGAGGATGACCACGAACAGGATCGCGGCGTTCGAGATGCCGAAGAAGATGATCGCGAACGGGAACCAGGCGATCGACGGCATGGTCTGCAGACCGGTGATGATCGAGCCGACCGCGGCCCGCAGGGGCTTGATCCGCGACACCAGCGCGCCGACCAGCGAGCCGATCACCAGCGCGGCGGTGTAGCCGATCAGCGCGCTGCGCAGGGTGGTGCCGATGGCCCCCCACAGCTGGGCGTGCTGCAGATCGTTCCACAGCACCGGCAGGGTCTGGACCGGCCCCTTCATGAGCCCGTTGCTCGACGAGCCGCGCCAGTCCATCAGGTAAACCAGCTGCCACAGGATCAGCACGATCGCGATGGCCAGCAGCTTGGGCCAGGTCACCCCCCAGGCCTTGGCCGTCAGCCGGCCCTTGCGGCCGGGCCCGGCGGCCAGCGCCTCCTGCAGCTCCAGGTTGTCCAGGCCGGCTAGCGCCCGGCGGTCGGTCAGGTCAGCGGACATGGCGGCTCATCTCCACTCGCAGCCGGTCGGTCAGGGCCGCGGCCAGCTCGCTGACCTCGGGTGAATCCATCCGGCGGGAGCCCGTCCTGGGCACCTGGTACTCCTCGATGACCTTGCCCGGACGGCTGCTCAGCACGATCACCCGGTCGCCGAGGCGGGCCGCCTCGCGCACGTTGTGCGTGACGAACAGCACGGTCAGCGTCCGCTCGGCGCAGATCCGCTCCAGCTCGTCGTGCAGCAGGTCCCTGGTCATCGCGTCCAGCGCGCCGAACGGCTCGTCCATCAGCAGCACGTCGACGTCCTGGGCCAGCGCCCGGGCCATGGCCACGCGCTGCCGCATGCCGCCGGACAGCTCGTGTGGCCGTTTGCCCGCGAACCCGCCCAGGTGCACGGCCTCGAGCAGCTCCTGGGCTCGCGGCCGGCGCTCGGCCTTGGGCACGCCGCGGGCCCGCAGCGCGAGCTCCACGTTCTTGCTGGCCGACAGCCACGGGAACAGCGCAGGCTCCTGGAACATCAGCGTGACCTGGCCGGTAGTGGCCAGGTCACCCGAGGAGACCTGGTCAAGGCCGGCCACCAGGTTCAGCAGCGTGCTCTTGCCGCAGCCGGACGCGCCGATGATGCAGGTGAACTCACCGGGTGCGACCGACAGCGACACCTTGTCCAGGGCCGGCACCGCACGGGCGCCCTGCCCGTAGACCTTGGTCACGTCGGTCAGCCGGACCGCGAGCCCGGCGGAGGTGGCGGCCGGCTCCCGGTCGGCCACCACGGTCAGGTTCGGAACGCCGGAGAACCCCGGAGCGCGCTCCGGGGTCCCGCGGCGGCCGTTTCCGGCCAGGCTCATGAGCTGCTCACCGTCTGCTCACCGGCTGCGGACAGCAGCTTGTTGAGCGGGTCGAGGTCGAAGATCGTGCTCAGGTTGCTGATCGGGTCCAGCAGACCGACGGCGGTCGCGTGCTGCGCGTCGGTGAGCAGCGAGGACGCGATGGGGTCGTCGGTGAACGTGATGTTCTTGAACGTCTCGGCCAGGATGTCCGGCTTGAGGCTCTTGCCGGTCAGCGTGGCCAGCTGGGCGTTGGCCGCCTGCTCGGCCGCGGACTTGTCGCTGCTGAGGAAGCCGGTGGCCGCGATCTGGCCCTTGAGCAGCCCGTTGATCACGTCCGGGTGGTCCTTGAGGTAGGACGACAGCACGATCAGCTGGGTGGTCACGAACTTGCCGCCCGGCCACAGGCTGGCCTCGTTGACCATCACGTGCCCGCCGGCCGCGACCATCTCGCTGGCGTACGGCTCGGGCTCCCAGCCGCCGGCGATCTGGCCGGAGGCGAACTCGTCCACGGCCGCTGAGTTCGGGGTCACCGGGGTGATCGGCACGTCACCGCCGCCGGCCTGGGTGGTGGTCAGGTTGTGCTGCTTGAGCCAGTAGCGCAGCGCCACGTCCTGGGTGTTGCCCAGCGACGGGGTGGCCAGCTTCTGGCCCTTGAGCTGGCTGGCGCTGGTGATGTCCTTCTTCACGACCAGGGCGGCGCCGCCCGAGGCGGCCCCGGAGATCACCTTGATCAGCTTGCCGCCGGAGGTCTGGAAGGCCTTGATCGCCGGGTTGGGCCCAACGTAGGCCGCGTCCAGCTGGCCGGCCAGCAGCGCGGTGGCCTCCTCGGTGCCGGTGCTGAACGGGGTCAGCTTCAGCGTCACGTCCTGGCCCAGGTTCTTGGTGAAGAAGCCCTGCTTGATCCCCACCAGTGCGGTGGCGTGCGTGATGTTCTCCAGGTAACCAAGCCGCAGCGTCACCGGGCCGGATGAGCTCGACCCCCCCGACGCAGTACCGCCGCCGCCCGACGACCCGCACGCGGCCGCCAGCAGGGTGATACCGGCAGCTCCCGCTGCAACGAGCGCTCGCCGCATCGTCCACCTTCCCGATCTGTTTGATATATCCGATCTGTTTAATAGGTATATGGGTTTATACCATGCCCTGCCGAGCGGGCGCCAGCTGTGCTTGCTGGCGAGCTGGCCGGCTCCGCCGGCGGCTAGCTGTACGGGCTCGCTCGGGCGGGACAGCCCGGCCCGGGCCGCAGATCCCGTATCCCTAAATCCTGATGCACCCCCTGGCCAGCGGCCGGGTACCGTACCGGCAGGAGGCGTGAGGAGGTACGGGTGGCTGGGCTCATCGAGGATTACGCGCTGATCGGTGATATGCAGACGGCCGCCCTGGTGGGGCGCAGCGGCTCCGTCGAGTGGCTGTGCCTGCCACGGTTCGACTCCCCCGCCTGCTTCGCCGCGCTCCTCGGCGACGACCACAACGGCCACTGGCTGATCGCGCCCGTCGCCTCGCAGGTGCCCGCGGCCCGCGGCAACGCGGTGTCCCGGCGCTACCAGGGCGACACGCTGATCCTGGAGACCGAGTGGACCACGGCCAGCGGCGTGGTCAAGGTGATCGACTTCATGCCGCCGCGCGGCGGCGAGCAGCCGGTGCTGATCCGGATCGTCCGCGGGGTCAGGGGCACCGTGGAGATGGAGACCGTGCTCCGGCTGCGGTTCGGCTACGGGCAGATCGTTCCCTGGGTCCGCAGGGACAAGGCCACCGGGGCGGTGACCGCGGTGGCCGGGCCGGACGCGGTGTGGCTGCGCACCCCGGTCCGGGTGACCGGGAAGGACATGGCCCACGAGGCGACGTTCGTGGTGTCGGCCGGTGACGAGGTGCCGTTCGTCCTGGCCTGGCGGCCGTCCCACCTGCCCGCGCCCGAAGCGGTCGACGCGGCCGAGGCGCTGGCCTCGACCACCGCGTTCTGGGACAGCTGGGTGAGCCGGTGCAGCTACCAGGGCGAGTACCGGGACGCGGTGGTCCGGTCGCTGATCACCCTCAAGGCGCTGACCTACGCGCCCACCGGCGGCATCGTCGCCGCCCCGACCACCTCGCTGCCCGAGGACATCGGCGGCGTGCGGAACTGGGACTACCGGTACTGCTGGCTCAGGGACGCCACGATCACGCTGGAGGCGCTGCTGCGCACCGGCTACACCCAGGAGGCCATCGACTGGCGGGAATGGCTGGGCCGGGCCATCGCCGGGGACCCCAGCGACGTGCAGATCATGTACGGGGTGGCGGGCGAGCGGCGGCTGCCCGAGTGGGAGGCGGACTGGCTGGCCGGCTACGAGGGCTCGGTGCCGGTCCGGATCGGCAACGCCGCCGTGTCCCAGCGCCAGCTGGACGTGTACGGCGAGGTCATCGACGCGCTGGCACTCGGTGGCCAGGCGGGCATGCGGTTCGACCGGCACACCTGGGGGCTGCTCCGGCGGCTGCTGCTGTTCCTGGAGAAGCACTGGCACGAGCCGGACGAGGGCATCTGGGAGGTACGCGGGCCGCGCCAGCACTTCGTGCACTCCAAGGTGATGGCCTGGGTGGCGTTCGACCGCGCGGTGCGGCTGACCGAGCTCGGCCAGCCGGGCCCGACCGAGCGCTGGCGCGAGGCACGGGACCGGATCCACCGCGAGGTCTGCGAGAAGGGCTACGACCCGGTCCGCGGCACGTTCACCCAGTACTACGGGAGCGCCGAGCTGGACGCCTCAGTGCTGCTCATCCCGGAGGTGGGCTTCCTGCCCGCATCCGACCCGCGGGTGGTCTCCACCGTCCGGGCGATCCAGCGCGAGCTGGTCAAGGACGGGCTGGTGCTGCGGTACAGCCTGCCGGAGACCCCGGCCGACCCGGCGGGCTTGGTCGACGGCCTGACCGGGGCCGAGGGCGCCTTCCTGGCCTGCAGCTTCTGGCTGGTCAACGCGCTGCACATGATCGGCGAGTACGACGAGGCGGTCGGGCTGTTCACCCGGCTGCTGGCCGTGCGCAACGACCTGGGGCTGCTCAGCGAGGAGTACGACCCGCGGTACGACCGCCAGGTCGGCAACACCCCGCAGGCGTTCAGCCATATGCCGCTGATCCTGTCCGCGCTGAACCTCAGCGCGCACGCCGGCGATCACTGCCGGCGGCCGGGCGGGCGGAATAAGCATGTCCACCCCTGACAGCTGCCAGACTGTCCGGTAGCCATGGCAGCGCGCCCGCACATCCTCGTGGTCAACGGCCGTAAGGTCCGTCAGCCGGTCTTTGTGATCGGCGCCCCGTACTCGGGGACGGACGCGCTGGCCCGTGCGCTGAAGCGGTCCGCCGGGTTCCACATGACGATCGGCCAGCCCGCGGTGACCAGCGTGGTGCACGCGTTCGCGCGCAGCCCGTCCATCCAGCGCGGCAAGGGCGAGGCCGCGACCACCGTGCTGCGGGACGCGTTCGCCCAGGCCTGGCAGGTCACCCCGGACAGCTGCCTGGGCTGCTCGGCGGCCTGCCGCAGCGCGGGCGGGGTCACCGGCGCGGGTACCTGCATCGCCGAGCGGGACATCCTGCGCTACGGCGACGCCAGCCCGGACCTGATGTACTGCGCGGAGAGCCTGGTCGAGGCGTTCGGCGACGCCCGGATCGTGCAGATCATCAGGGACGGCCGGGACGTGGTCGCCAGCATGCTCGGCGATACCGCGCTGATCTCGGTGTTCCGGCCCAGCCTGGCCAATGTCGAGGGCGACCTGCCCAACCCGTTCTTCGGCCTGGAGACCCCGGCCGACCTGACCTCCTGGCCGCGGCTCTCGCTGGCTGCCCGGTGCGCGCTGCACTGGCGCGGCGCGGTCCGCCAGATGGCCAGGCTGCGCACCGGGATGAGCGCCGAGCAGCTGACCACGCTGCGTTATGAGGAGGTGGTCCGCTCCCCCGCCACGGCCGGCCGCGTGGTGTCGGAGTTCATCGGCGCCCGGGTCGCGATCGGGGCCCTGCCGCGGACCGGTCCGCGCCGGGCGGTAGAGTCCGGCAGCTGGCGGCGGCTGCTCAGCCCGGCCCAGGTCAAGGAGATCGAGCAGGTGGCCGGCACCGACCTGCGCCGGGTCGGCTACGGCGCCTGACTGTGCTAGCCGCTCGCTGCGGGCCGCTGGGAGGCGCTGCCTTCCCTCCTCGCTCCCTCGGCGCTCCTTCGTCGCGCCTCATCGCTCGTCAGGAAAACAGCGCCGCGGCCCTACGCGAGCTACGGCCGGCTCCGCCGGCCGAAGGCAGGTGCGGCAAGATGGCCGCTATGGATCTTGGCCTGCGCGACCGGGTGTACCTGATCACTGGCGGGAGCCGGGGCCTGGGGCTGGCTACCGCCCAGGCCCTGGCCGCGGACGGGGCGAAGGTGGTGCTCAGCGCCCGCGACGCTGCGGCCGTGGCGGATGCGGCCGCCGGTCTTGGCGGTCCCGGCCACGCGGTGGGGATCACCGCGGACAACGCGGACCCGGAGGCGGCCGCCCGGCTGCTGGCCGCGTCCCGGGAGGCCTTCGGCCGCCTGGACGGGGTGCTGATCAGCGTGGGCGGGCCGCCCGGCGGCGGCACCGAGGCGGTCGGGGACGACGCCTGGCGGGCCGCGTTCGAGAGCGTGTTCCTGGGCGCGGTGCGGCTGGGCCGGCTGGCCGGCGCCGAACTGGGCGAAGGCGGCTCGATCGCATTCGTGCTGTCCTCGTCGGTCCGGTCGCCGATCCCCGCGCTGGCCATCTCCAACGGCCTGCGGCCGGGCCTGGCCGGGGTGGCCAAGACCATGGCCGACGAGCTGGGCCCGCGCGGGATCCGGGTGAACGGCCTGCTGCCCGGGCGGATTGCCACCGGCCGGGTCCGGTGGCTGGACGGGCGCAGCGGCGACCCGGACGAGGTGCGGGCCCGGCTGTCGACCGCGATCCCGCTGCAGCGCTACGGCGAGCCGGAGGAGTTCGGCAAGGTCGCCGCGTTCGTGCTGTCCCCGGCGGCCAGCTACCTGACCGGGCAGATGATCACCGTCGACGGCGGCGCCCAGCGGGCCATCTAGCCGCCGGCCGGCGCGGGATGGCGCTCCTGCCGGGCGAACTGGGTCCGGTACAGCTCGGCGTACAGGCCGCCGGCCGCCAGCAGCTCCTCGTGCTGGCCGCGCTCGGCCACCTGCCCGTCGCTGATGACCAGGATCTGGTCCGCCTCCCGGATGGTGGACAGCCGGTGCGCGATGACCAGTGAGGTCCGGCCGGCCAGCGCGGTCGCCAGGGCCCGCTGCACCGCCGCCTCCGATTCGGAGTCCAGGTGCGCGGTAGCCTCGTCGAGCACCACCACGGCCGGGGCCTTGAGCAGGAGCCGGGCCAGCGCGATCCGCTGTTTCTCGCCGCCGGACAGCCGGTAGCCGCGATCACCGACGACCGTGTCCAGGCCGTCCGGCAGCGACTCGACCAGGTCCCAGATCTGCGCCGCCCGGCAGGCCCGCTCCAGCTCCGCGTCGGTCGCGCCGGGCCGGGCGTACCGCAGGTTGGCCCGGATCGTTTCGTGGAACAGGTGCGCGTCCTGGGTGACCACGCCGACCACATGGTGCAGCGAGTCCTGGGTCACGTCGCGCAGGTCGTAGCCGCCGATCCGGACCGCGCCGGCCAGCGGGTCATACAGCCGGGAGACCAGGTGGGTGATCGTCGTCTTGCCCGCGCCTGACGGCCCGACAAGCGCGGTGAGCTGGCCGGACGGGGCACGGAACGAGACGTCGCGGAGAACCTCGGAGTTCGGCCCGGCGTGCTCGGGGACCGGCAGCGCGATCGACTCCAGCGAGGCCAGCGAGACCTCGGACGCCTGCGGGTAACGGAACGACACGTGGTCGAACTCGATATCCGGGGCCGGGCCGGCCGCCGCGCTATCCTGGCTGTCGCTGATCACGTCGTGGCCACGCCCTGGCAGCGGCACCGCCCCGGGCTTGTCCTCGATCAGCGGCTTCAGGTCCAGGATCTCGAAGACCCGGTCGAAGCTGACCAGCGCGGTCATCACGTCGACCTGCACGTTGGACAGCGCGGTGATCGGCCCGTACATCCTTGACAGCAGGCTGGCCAGCGCGACGAGCGCGCCCAGGCTGATCGTGCCGTCGATGACCAGCGACCCGCCCAGGCCGTAGACGAGCGCGGTGGCGACCGAGGCCAGCAGGACCAGGGCGGTGAAGAAGACCCGCCCGTACATCGCGGTGACCACGCCGATATCGCGGACCCGCGCGGCCCGGGTGGAGAACGTGCCGGCCTCCTCGGCGGGCCGGCCGAACAGCTTGACCAGCATCGCGCCGGCCACGTTGAACCGCTCGGTCATGGTCGACCCCATGGCCGCATCCAGCTGCATGGACTCCCTGGTCAGCCGCTGCATCCGGCGGCCGAGCGCGCGGGCGGGCAGGATGAACACCGGCAGCAGGACCAGCGCGGCCACGGTGACCACCCAGGACAGGTAGAGCATCGCGGCCAGCACCAGGATCAGCGACAGCGCGTTGGACACCACCCCGGACAGGGTCGAGGTGATCGCCTGCTGCGCGCCGATCACGTCGCTGTTCAGCCGGCTGACCAGCGAGCCGGTCTGCGCCCGGGTGAAGAACGCGATCGGCTGCCGCTGCACGTGCTGGAACACGGCGGTGCGCAGGTCGTAGATCAGTCCCTCGCCGACCCGGGCCGAGTACCAGCGCTGGCCCAGGCCGAGCGCCGCGTCGAGCAGCGCCAGCCCGGCCACCCCGGCGGCGATGCCGAGCACCACCTCGGTCTGCTTGAGCTCGATGGCGTTGACGATCCGGCCGAGCAGCAGCGGCACCGCCACCGTGACCACCGCGTCCAGGGCGGTGGCCAGCAGGAAGATGATCAGCTCACGGCGGTACGGCCGTGCGTAGCCGGCCACCCGCCGGACAGTGCCCGGCTTGAGCCGCTGCCGGGTGACCGAGGGGTCGCGGGTGAACGACCGCATGGCCTGCCAGCTGGACGGATTCATGCCCCCGCCAACCCGCGGCCGCCGCGGGTTCTTCCCGGATCCGCTCTGGGCGAATCGTGCTCAGCGAGCCAGCTAGCCGCCGGCGGAGCCGGCCCAGCGAGCGCAGGGCCGCGGCGCTGTTTTCCCGACGAGCGATGAGGCGCGACGAAGGAGCGCCGGGGGGAGCGAGGAGGGAAGGCAGCGCGGCCAAAGGGCGGCCTGGCGCGAGCCAGCAAGCACAGACTAACGGCAGAAACAGCAGTAACTTCGCATATCGCTCGGTGAGCTGGGCCTTCGCACCGGGCTTTGCCAGACGGCGGGTAAACCCGCCCGGCCGCCACCGGAATGGCGCCACGGTGGGCGCCAGTTCCTGCCCGGACCGGCGGCCGGGGCTGGATCAGCGCTTCGGCTTGCCGCGGGTGGCCCCGCCGCGGCCGCGCAGCGAAACCCCGGATTCGGTGAGGATCCGGTGCACGAAACCATACGACCGGCCGGTCGAGGCGGCCAGGGACCGGATGCTCTCCCCGCCGTCGTACCGTTTCTTGAGATCCGATGCCAGCTTGGACCGATCGGCGCCAGTCACCCTGGTGCCCTTTTTCAGGGTCTCGGCCACGCGTACCTCCCGGTGAGCTGAAGTGACCGCTGCGTTACCGTATCCCGCCATGATCACGCATTAAACCGTGATCGGCTACCCACACGTCCGCAAAAGATCCCTATCTTTGCGGCGAGGATCCAGCGTCCATCCGGGGCCTGGCCAGGCCCCGGATGGACGCTTACGACGGTCAGGCCAGCGCCACCAGATCGGCGAGTTCCTCGCTCCAGGCGTCCTCCACCCCGTCGGGCAGCAGGACGACCCGCTCGGGAGACAGCGCCTCAACCGCTCCCTCGTCGTGCGTGACCAGCACGATCGCGCCCTCGAAGCGGCGCAGCGCGGAGAGGATCTCAGCCCGGCTGCCCGGGTCGAGGTTGTTCGTCGGCTCGTCGAGCAGCAGCACGTTGGCCCCGGACACCACCAGCAGGGCCAGGGCCAGCCGGGTCTTCTCGCCCCCGGACAGCACCCCGGCCGGCTTGGCCACGTCGTCGCCGGAGAACAGGAACGAGCCCAGGATGCTGCGGTGCTCGGCCTCGGACAGGTCCGGCGCGGCCGCGCGGAGGTTCTCCAGCACGGTCCGGGTGATGTCCAGGGTCTCGTGCTCCTGGGCGTAGTAGCCGAGCCGCAGCCCGTGCCCGGGCTGCACCTCGCCGGTGTCCGGCTGCTCCACCCCGGCCAGCAGCCGCAGCAGAGTGGTCTTGCCCGCGCCGTTCAGCCCCAGGATGACCACCCGGGCGCCCCGGTCCACGGCCACGTCCACGTCGGTGAACACCTCGAGCGAGCCGTAGGACTTGCTCAGCCCCTGGGCGCTCAGCGGGGTCCGGCCGCAGTGGGCGGGCTCGGGGAACCGGAGCCTGGCCACCCGCTCGGCCCGCCGCTCTGTGCTGACCCCGGCCAGCAGCCGCTCCGCCCGCCGCTGCATGCCCTGCGCGGCCCGGGCCTTGGTGGCCTTGGCCCGCATCTTGTCGGCCTGCGCGGACAGCGCGGCGGCCTGCCGCTCGGCGTTGGCCCGCTCCCGGCGGCGGCGCCGCGCGTCGGTCTCCCGCTGCTCCAGGTAGGCCTTCCAGCCCAGGTTGTAGATGTCCAGCACGCAGCGGTCGGCGTCCAGGTGGTAGACCTTGTTGACCACCGCCTCGAGCAGGCCGGTGTCGTGGCTGATCACCACCAGGCCGCCGCGGAACGACCGGAGGTGGTCCCGCAGCCAGCTCACCGAGTCGGCGTCCAGGTGGTTGGTCGGCTCGTCAAGCAGCAGGGTCCCGGAGCCGCCGAACAGGATCCGGGCCAGCTCGACCCGGCGCCGCTGCCCGCCGGACAGCGTGCGCAGCGGCTGCCGCAGCGCCTGCGCGGGCAGCCCGAGGCTGGCCGCCAGCGAGGACGCCTCGGCCTCGGCGGCGTACCCGCCGAGCACCGACAGCCGCTCTTCCAGGTTGCCGTACCGGCGCACGGCCGCGTCCCGGCGGGCCGGGTTGGCGTCGGCCATCTGCAGTTCGGCCTCGCGCAGCTTCCGCATGATCTCGTCGAGGCCGCGGGCGGACAGCACCCGGTCCATGGCCAGCCCGTCCAGGTCACCGACCCGGGTGTCCTGCGGCAGGTAGCCGATCGACCCGGCGGCCCTGATCGTTCCGCCGGCCGGCTGGCCGTCGCCGGACAGTACCCTGGCCAGCGTTGTCTTGCCCGCCCCGTTGCGCCCCACCAGGCCGATCTTGTCTCCGGTGGTGACCTGGAAGGTGGCGGATTCCAGCAGGAGGCGCGCGCCCGCGCGCAGCTCGACCGCTTCCGCGGAAATCATCGGGAGTTCCTAACTCTCTCATAACGCGACATATCGGACATTGGTGTGCCGATGTCTCCCCGGCTCGGGGCACAGCGTTAAGAGGTGAGTGGATGCACGAATTCAGTGTAACCGGTCCGCCGGATCGGGCGGCAACCGCTTTTCGCCTTGCTGACCTGGGGCTGGTCAGGGGCAGAGAGCGCTGGTGATGGCGTGCGCCAGCCAGGCCGAGTAGCGCTCGAGCGGCCAGCCCTGGGTGAGCACCAGCCGCTCATAGGCGTCGATCGCGAGGTAGTTCCACAGCACGTCGCGGACCTCGTCCAGGCTGATCCCGTCGCGCAGCTGGCCGGTCTCCAGCAGGTGGCGGCCCAGCGCGGTCATGCCGGCCAGTCCCTCGCCGGTCATCTTGTCCCAGACCGGGGTGAGCGAGTCGTCGACATGCCGGCCGTCCCTGACCAGGATCTGGACCCGGGCCGAGGCCGCCTGGCGCTGAGCCAGGCCGGCGGCGAACATCGCGATCTTGCGCCGCACATCCGGCTCGTCGCGCACCGCCTGCATGGCCGGGCGCGCGGCGACCGGCACTGGCTCGTCGTCGCCCGCGAGCTCCAGGTCGAACACCGCCTTGGCCAGCGCGGCCTTGGTGCCGAAGCTCTTGTACACGCTCTCCGCCGAGACCCCGGCGTGCTTCGCGATCGCGGCGATCGTGGTGAGCCGGAACCCGTCGCGCGCGAACAGCTCCCGGGCCGCCAGCACCACCGCGAGGCGCCGGGCCCGGGCCTGCTCACGGCGCCGGGACGCGTCGTAGGACCTCTTGACTTCTGTCACCGGTGACTCCAACATTTAATTACAGCCAAACTGTATCTGATTGGAGTCGTCATGACCAACAGCTCCTCTGCCGTCTCGTCCTCTGCCGTCTCGTCCTCTGCCGTCTCGGCCGGTCCGGTCTCGGTTGCGGTGGCCAGCATCCACGCCATGGCCAACGGCGACCGGGCCAGGTTCGGCCCCCTGTACCACCCGCGTGCCACCGACCGCGAGAACCGGTTCCAGCCGCCGTCGTCGCGGGTCCAGGGCCCGGACTGCTTCTGGTCGACCGCGCAGTGGCTGCGCGCCGCGTTCGAGGGCCTGCACTACGACATCCACCACGCGGTCGCCGACGGGGACCTGGTCGTGGTGAACTCCACGATGAACGGGCGGCACACCGCGCCCTGGGCCGTGTACAACGAGGCCGGCCAGGTGGACACGGTCTTCCCTCCGACGAACAGGACCTTCGCCATGACCCAGTCGCATTGGTTCCGGATGGCCGACGGCCGGATCATCGAGCACTGGGCCAACCGCGACGACCTCGGCATGGCCCGCCAGCTCGGCTGGGTCCCGCCCACCCCGGCCTTCCTCCTCCGCATGGCCGCCGCAAAGCGCCGCGCCCGCCGCCCCTGACCACGCCGTTCGTCCCCACCCCAGGCCCAATTCCGTCGAAGTGCCGGTGCCCGGTAGCTATCCCGTGCAACGGCACTTCGATGAGTTTCGCGGGCGGCCGACATGGGGCGGGTGGTTCAGGTGGGGTCAGTGAGGTGAATCCGGGCAGCGCGGAACTGGCGGGGCGAGGCGCGCAGCACCGTGAGGCGGGGGTCGGGGACGGTCAGGAAGCGGTCCACGGCCAGCGCGAAGTAGGGGCGGAGCCGGGGATCGTCGCGCAGGCCCGCGACGGCGCGCCGGTCACCGCCCAGGACCACCGCGTCGATCCGCCCCGCGAAGGGCCCGAACACCGCAGCCGCCGTGTCTGCGGCCGCGCCCAGGGCCTCGGCGGCCTGCTTCTCCCGGCGGCGGGCGAAGCGGTGCTGGGAGGTGCCGCCCGCCGCGCTGCGGCCGTGCACGAGGCGGGCGCCGACCTTGGAGGCGGCCAGCCGCGGGCCGGGCCCGGTGAACACCCCGGCCGCGTAGCCGCCGAGCCGGACCAGCAGCACGGCCACGGTCCGGTCGGCCAGCGCATGCTCCGCGATCAGCTCGCCGGCCCGGCGGGCCAGGGCCTCCCCGGTGCCCGCTTCGAGAGCGGCGGCCAGCGGCGGGAACGGGACCTGGCAGAGCGCCACCGCGCCGTCGGCGCCGAGGAACACGACCTCGCTCCCATCCGCGCTGGTCCCGCCGTCGCCCGGGCCGGGCTTGCCCGGGCGGCCGGCGGAGGGCTCCGCCCCCGGGGTGTCCGGGCCATCCGTGCCGTCCGCGCCTTCCATGGCGCCGGGGCCGGGGGCGACCGCCACGCCGCCGTGCCGGGCGGTGAAGCCGTCCACCCACCCGGGCAGGCGCTCCGGCGGGACCTCAACCCAGCGCCCACCTGCGGGTATGCCGTTTCCCACTACTTCCAGCCTCCGAGTCATTACTATCCGTCGAGGGGTCCGCCGGTCCCCGGGCCGGGCCAGGCCAGCTTCAGCGAAAATCGGGGCTGCCGCGCTGACGCGGCGGCCATGACGGCGAGGACTCTGACACGACAGCCGGCCCGGCAACCGCGACCGACGGCAGCGCAGCCGGACCAGGCCACGGCGCCGATGCTAGCGCGGTCGAACGGGCGCTGGCCGCCGCGGTGGCCGACAGCGCGCGGCTGGGAAACTGCCCGACGCGCTGAGCCGGGGGCGGCGCCCGTAGACCGGCACAGAGCCGGGTCCCCGAAGCTGTCCTGGCCGTAACGCCGCACCTCGTCCAGGGCGAGGATCTCGTTGAGCTTCTCCCCGAGCAGCAGCGCGCGATCGCAGCGGGGCGGGTGATCCATCGCCCCATCGCGTGCCGCGTCACAGTTTTGTCACCACACGGCAGCACTCGGTGGCGGCCCGGGGACCGCTGCTCCTACTCCGACCCGCACGAGCAATCCGACGCGGTCGACTGCTGAGGCGTGCCGCCGGGGCAGACGGCGGGGCCGGCCGGGCTGGTGCCCGGCCGGCCCCGCCTGCCGCTGGCGGGCTCTGGCGGGCTAG
>DASVBE010000267.1:0-2452 GCA_036375995.1 Streptosporangiaceae bacterium
CACAGGTCGCGCTCCAGCTGCACGCCGCGCGCGCTCACCCCGATCTCCCGCAGGCGGCCGAGGAAGGCCGCCATCTCGTCCGACACGAACAGCCGGTCACCGCCGCTGAGCTGCGCGATCCGCTCCCGGCTGCGGCGCAGCGCGGCGGCCTTGCGGGCCAGGCCGCGGTCGATCTCGGCGATCGCCGCGGCGAACGCGCCCGGGTCCGCGGTAAGCAGGTCCCTGATCCGGGCCAGCGGCACCCCGGCCTCGGCCAGCGTCCTTATCTTGACGAGGCTGATCGCGTCCTGCGCGGTGTAGCGCCGGTAGCCCGACGCGTCCCGCGGCGGCTCGGGCAGCAGGCCGCGCGCGTGGTAGACGCGCACCGTCTTGACCGTCACCCCGGCGTAGCCCGCGAGCTGGCCGATCGTGATCATCCGCGGCGGCCTCCTCCCGGCCCGCTGCCGGTGCCGGCCGTCCCGGTCAGTCATCTTGGCACCGGCATCCTGTCACCGGCGGCCGCGGCGGAACAGCGACCGCGCCCACCGGTAACCGGCCAGCGCGATCCCCGCGCACCAGGCCAGGGCCACGTACCCGGTATGCCCGGCCGGCGCCCCGGACAGCAGCGCGCGCACGGAGTCCACCACCGCGGTGAACGGCTGGTGCTCGGCGAACCAGCGCAGCCCGGCGGGCATCGCCTCGGGCGGCACGAACGCGCTGGACAGGAACGGCAGCAGGAACGCGATCGGCAGGGTCGAGCTGTTCGCGCCGGCCGTGCTCGTGGTGGCCAGCCCGAGTGCGACCGACAGCCAGGCCAGCGCGAACGAGAACGCCGCGAACAGGCCGCCCACGGCCAGCCAGCCCGGGACCGTGGCGTGCGGGCGGAAACCGGCGGCCAGCGCCACCGCGGTCATGAACGCCGTGTTCACCATCGTGCGCAGCACGTTCGCGGCGACGTGCCCGGCCAGCAGCGCGCCGCGGCTGACCGCCATGGTGCGGAACCGGTCGATGATGCCGCCGGTCATGTCGGTGCACACGTTGATCGCGGTGGTCGAGGTGCCGGACGCGACGGTCATCACCAGGATGCCGGGCACCAGGTAGTCGATGTACGGGGCGCCGCGGGCCGCGCTGCCCGGTCCCTGGGCGCTCAGCCCGTGGCCGATCGGGCCGCCGAGGATGTAGTCGAACAGCAGCAGCATCACGACCGGCGAGATGATCGACGCGATCAGCATCAGCGGGTAGCGCAGCGTGTGCCTGAGCTCGCGGCCGAGCATCGTGGCGGTGTCCTGGGCGGTCATGGTCATGGCGGTCACCGGGCGGCCTCCTTCTGCGCCGGGCCTGCGGGCTGCGCCGGGCTACCGGTCAGCGCGAAGAACACATCGTCGAGATCGGGCGTGTGGATGGACAGGTCCGCCAGGCCGGCGCCGTCGCCGAGCCGGGCCAGCACCGTGCGCAGCGTGTCCACGCCGCCCTCACCCGGCACCCGCAGGGTCAGCTCGGCGGGGTCGGCGGTGGACCCGGGCAGCGCGGCGGCCGCCGCGTCCAGCGCCGCGCTGCTGGCGAACCGCAGCAGCAGATGCGCGCCGGGGATGCGCCGCTTGAGCTCGTCCGGGGTGCCCTCGGCCACGATGCGGCCGTGGTCGAGCACCGCGATGCGGTCCGCCAGCTGGTCGGCTTCCGCCAGGTACTGGGTGGTCAGCAGGACCGTCACGCCGCCGGCCACCAGGCCGCGGATGAGCTGCCACATCAGGTGGCGGCTGCGCGGGTCCAGGCCGGTGGTCGGCTCGTCCAGGAAGATCAGCCGGGGCCGGCCCATCAGCGTCATCGCGATGTCCAGCCGGCGGCGCATGCCGCCGGAGTACCGGGCCGGCAGCTGGCCGGCCGCCTCGGTGAGGCCGAACTGATCGAGCAGCGCGGTGGCCCTGGCCCTGCGCCCGGCCGTGGGCAGGTGCAGCAGGCGGCCCATCAGCAGCAGGTTCTCCCGGCCGGTGAGCAGGTCGTCGACAGCGGAGAACTGGCCGGTCACGCCGATCCCGGCGCGGATCGCGGCGGCCTCGCGGCGCAGGTCATGACCCAGCACGGTGGCCGTCCCGCCGTCTGCCGGGATCAGCGTGGACAGGATCTGCACGGTGGTGGTCTTGCCGGCCCCGTTGGGCCCGAGCAGCGCCAGCACCTCACCCTCGGCGATGGTCAGGTCGACGCCAGCCAGGACGGTCTTGTCCCGGTAGCTCTTTTTCATGGAGTACGCAGCCACCGCGGCGGGCCGGGTGGTCTGGGCGGTGATGCTCATGCGCCCATGCTCTGACCTTGCCCCTAGGTCAAGGTCAAGCCCAGGCCGGGACGGATTTTCGGGGGCAGTGCCTCCCGGAACAGGGCGACGGCTCGGCCGGTGCGGTGCGCACCGGCCGGGCCGTCGTCTAGATCACGGGATCTGCGGGACGAACTTGCCGAGCAGGCCGTGCGACTCGTCGGC
>DASVBE010000275.1:0-17615 GCA_036375995.1 Streptosporangiaceae bacterium
CAGCCAGCCGACGATCGGCACCGCGGCGCCGCTGCTGGCCGGCCTGCGTGCAACGGCCCGGCTGGCCGGGCTGGTCAGGCCCGCCGGGCCGGGTGCGGGCGCGGCGGGTGGCGCGGGCGGCCGGTTCGCGGCCGCGGCGGCCCGGCTGCAGCGCGGCATCACCGCGGAGTTCGGGCCCGCGTTCCCGCGTTACCCGGCCGCCTTCGGCGGGCCCGCGGACTACGTGGCGCTGTTCGGCACCGGCCCGGGCCAGGGCCAGGCCGGGACGGCCGCGCTGTCCGTGCTCAACGGCCCCGATTCGGCGGTGACGTTCCTCGGCCCGCCGTTCGCCGCGCCGGACCCGGCGGTCAGCGCGGCGATCGCCCGGGCGGCCCGGGCGCTGACCCTGCCCAACGGCGGGATCCTGCCCGGCACCACCTGGCACGGCAGCCGGTCCACCGCGTGGACGCCGTCCACCGGGTTCTTCGCGCTGTCCGCCGCGGCGTCCGGGCGGCGGGCCGCGGCGGTCCGCTGGCTGGCCTGGCTGGCTGGCCACCGGACCACCGCGGGCGAGATCCCCGAGCAGGTCGGCGGCCGCGGCCAGCCGGTCTCGGTGGCCCCGCTGGCCTGGACCGACGCGATCGTGCTGCTGGCCCTGTCCGCGCTGGCCCACCCGCTGCCGGTGCCGTAGCTGAACCGGCCTGATACGGCTGCGTTCAGAAGGCGGGACCGCGCCGCCGGCCGGCAAGTGCCGTACCCCGCACCCGACTGTAGGGAGCTCTTGCCATGAGCCGACGGCTCCGTTCCCGCGTGCTGGCCGCCGCCCTGGCGGCCGCCGTCACCGTCCCCGCCGCTGCCCTGGCCGTTCCGGCCGGCCCCGCCGCAGCCTCGTCCCCGCCCGCCTCCCTGCTCATCTGGGGCAGGGAGGCCAGCACGATCCTCGGCCCCTGGACCAGGCTAGGAGACGCCACCCTCCCGGTGCCGTTCCCCATCGAGGCGCGGTCTGCGCCGGGGCCAGATTCAGCCTGGCGCTCAGCACCGGCGGGCAGGTTTACGCCTGGGGCGATAACACCGACGGCCAAAGCGGCGACGGCACACACCTGCCCAAGCACCCGACCCCGGTGCCGGTGAAGCTCGCCTCCCGCACCCAGGTGACCGCCATCGCCTGCGGCGCCACGATCCTGGCGGCGCCTGCTGAGGGGTCCTGACGGCAAGCCGCGAAACAGCCAGTGACCTGGGTCACACCTTAAAAGCGCAGGTCAGGCCGTGCCGCCGCGCTGGCGGGCGTACAGGCCCAGCCGCAGATCACCGTCACGCCAGGTCTCCCTGAGCCGGAAACCCAGCTGGCCGAGCAGCGGAACCGGCCCGTCCTTGTGGATCTGCACCACCCACAGCCGCCGCGCCACACGGAGCCGCCGTCGCAAGAGCACACCGGTCACGTTGGTGCCGTACAGCCGCTCCCTGGCCGCCGCGGTCTGGCCCAGCGCCACGTCACGAAGGCGGGCCAGCCCGTACGGGTAGGCCGCCGCCAGTGTCCGCAGCCCGTCCTGCGCCCAGTACACCCCGTCACCCGGCTGCTCGTGCGCCGCGAGGACCCGGTCCACCCCGCGGATGCCATCCCCGTGGCCGAGCTCCTGCCGGGAACGAACCTGCATCGGCAGCCCGAGCAGCACGATGACGGCCAGCGCGGCGGCGCCGGCCGGGCGGCCGAGCGAGGCCACCGTAGCCCCGATCAGCAGCGCCACGGCCGGGATGCAGAACACCACGTACCGGAATAGCCACACCGGATGCACCAGCGACACGGCCACCAGCACCGGGGCCGGCAGCAGCGCCCAGGGCAGCGCCAGGCACAGCAGCCGGGGCGGCCAGCAGGCCCGCAGCCGCCCAGGACCGGCCGCTGCACCGGCGACCGCGCAGGCGGTGATCAGCAGCGTGGTGATGGTCAGCGGCTCGGGCCCGATCAGCAGCCGTACGGTCAGCGCGCCGCTCAGCCCGGCCGGCCGGATCCAGCTGATCTGCTGCCGCTGCGTCCAGCCCGCCACGAAGAGCGGGCTGACCAGCACGGTCGCGGTCCCGGCGGCAGCCGCCCAGCGGGCCAGCAGCGTGCTGCGCCCGCCGGGCCTGGCCGCCCAGCGGGGCTCACTGCGGCGCCGCCGCGCCGTCAGCGCCACGGTGACCGCGTGCGCCGGCACCAGCAGCAGGCTGAAGATGTTGAACAGGCCCAGTACCACCAGCCCGGCCGCGTAGGCCAGCAGCCAGCGCCGCTGGCCGCCGCTGTCCAGAACCCGGAGCAGCAGGTAGCTGGCCGCCACCGCGAGCGCGGTGACGATCGCGTAGGACCGTGCGTCCTGGGCGAACCAGCTGACCTCCGGCAGCACCGCGAACACCAGGCCGGCGACCAGCCCGGCCGCCCACCCGGCCAGCCGCTGGCCGATCGCCACCACCCCGGCCGTGGCCGCGGCCATGGCCAGCGCGGACGGCAGCCGGGTGGTCAGCTCGCCGGTGCCGCCGAGCCGCACTACCGGCCACATCAGCACGTAGTACGCGCCGTGCACGGCGTCGACGTGCCCCAGCATCGCGATCATGCGCCCGAACGGGCGGCCGGTCGCGGCCAGGGTGGCGGCCTCGTCCCGCCAGTAGGACGACCCGGTGATTCCCCACAGCCCTAGCAATAGCGTGAGCAGCGGCGGCCCCGCGGCCAGCCAGCGCCGGGCCGACGGCGGCCGGCGGGCGGCGACCGTGCCCGCACCGGTGCCCGCGGGCCCGGCTGGGCCCGACCCGCTGATCTGGCGTCTGCCGAGACCGGCCGGGCCGGGCCGGGTGGTCATCGCGCGGACCCGCGTCCCGTGCGTGACGGACCCGTGCTGGACGGACCCGTGCCGGGCGGAACTGTGCCGGGCGGAACTGTGCCGGGCGGAACAGTGCCGGGCGGAACAGTGCCGGGCGGGATCCGGTGCCCGTACAGCGACAGCCACAGGTCGCTGGTCTGGTACACGCGGACCAGCCGGTAGCCGAGCCCGGCCAAGATGCGCAGGTGCTGCCGGCTGGCCCCGACCGAGACCACCCACAGCCGCTGCACGCTGGTCATCAGCCGGTGCCGCAGGTGCGGCCCGTGCAGGTAGGTCCCGGCCAGCGTGGCCGACGCGATCCTGGTCCGCTTCAGCGCGACGTTGCGCAGCTCGGGCAGGCCGAATGGGTAGGCGGCGGCCATGTACCTGGCGTCCCGCCCGGTGTACAGCACCGCGTCGCCGGGCCGGCGGTTCTCCGCGATGATCCGGTCGGCCTGCCGGATGTTGTCCCCGTGCGCGGCCGGCCGCCGGGCGTTCAGCTGGCCGGGGACGGCGACGCCGACGACCACGGCCAGCGCCACCAGCCCGGTCCGCCAGCCGAGCGCGGCCAGCCCGGCCCCGGCCAGCACGGCCACCGCCGGCAGGCAGTACAGCACGTAGCGCAGCGTGTACACGGGATGGATGAACGACAGCAGGATCAGGATCACGGGCGGCATCAGCAGCCACGGCAGGCACAGCGCGGGCAGCCGCCAGGGCCAGTCCGCCGCGGTCCGGCCGGCCGCCCGGCTGGTGGCCACTCCGCCGATGATGACCAGCAGCAGCGCCCCGCCCAGGAACGGCGAGCCGATCAGGTTGGGCAGTTTCGCGAGCATGCTCAGGCTGGGGGGCTTGAGCCATTCCTGCGCGCCCTGCTGCTGCCAGGCGTAGACCAGAACCGGGCTGGCCACCGCGACCGCCGCGGCGGTCGCGGCCAGCCAGCCGCGCCGCAGCCCGCGCCCGCCGGCCCCGCCGCCGGGGACGCCCCCGGACCCGGTTCCGGCCGCCCGTGCCCGCCGGCTGGCCAGCAGGACGGTCAGCCCGTGCGCCGGGATGATCACCAGGCCGAAGATGTTGACCACGCCGAGCGCGGCCACCGCCGCCCCGTACCCGATCAGCCACCGGCGCCGCCCCAGGGGAGGCCGCCCCGGCCCAGCCGGACCGGCCGGGACCGGGCTTTCCCCGGTCCCGGGCACGGCCTCGTCCAGCACCCGGACCAGCAGGTAGCTGGCCACCGCGGCCAGCGCGCTCACGGTCGCGTACGACCTGGCCTCCTGGCCGTACCGGCTGACCTCGGGCAGCGCCGCGAACACCAGCCCGGCAAGCAGCCCCGCACGGCGCGAGATCAGCCGCCGCCCGATCCCGGCCACCGCGACCGCGGCCACCGCCATGGCCACCGCCGACGGCAGCCGGGTGACCAGTTCGGCCGTGCCGAGGATCCGCACGACCGCCCAGACCATCAGGTAGTACACGCCGTGCACGGCGTCCGCGTGACCCAGCATCCGGAGCAGGTCACCGGCCGGGCGGGTCACCGCGGACAGCGTCGCGCCCTCGTCCCGCCAGTACGACGGGCCCTGGATCTGCCAGGTCACCACGGCCAGCGTGAGCAGCGGTGGCAGCGCAAGCTCCCAGAACGGCCAGCGGCGCAGCCTGCGCCCCCCGGCGGGCGGGGCCGGCCGCGCACGCGCAGGCGCCGGTGCCGCCGCGGCCACCGGCGGGAACGCGGGCGGCACCCCGGCCGCCGGCACGTCGAGCACCGGCACTCCGGCCGCCGGCAGATCGAGCACCGGCCCCCCGGCCGCCGGCAGATCGAGCACGGGCGCCTCAAGCACGGGCGCCTCGAGCACCGGCGCCTCAGCCACCGGCACGCCGGCCGCCGGTTCTGGGGGCGCCGGGCCGGCCGAACCCGGCTGGGGCGGCGCGGCCGGCCGGGCGTCCCAGGCCGGGCCGGCCCACCCCGCGCCGGGCCGGGCCATGAGGTCGCCGGGACCGGCCGCGCTGGCGGGCCGGGCCGGGTCACCGGGCCAGGCCGGGCCCTCCGCCCACGGGGTCCCGGCCTCCTGCGGCCGGCCCCCGAGGTGGCCGGCTAAGGCCGGGCCGGACGCGCGCGGCCCGGGATGTGACCCGCTGCCCCACTGCCCGGACCCTCCTGCCTGCCCGCCGTCCGGCGGCGCCGCGGGAACAGGGGGCACGGCCGCCGCGGGCGGCTCGGCCGCCGCTGGCCCTGCCGTTCCTGGCTCCGGCGACCCGCCGGCTGAGGCGTTCCCGCCCGGCAAGGTCATCCCTGGCATCCTCCTGGCACGTTGCTGGCCCTAGCGCGGAACTAGCCAAGCACGGGCCGCAGGACGCCAGCCGGGGATTAGACCGAATTCACCGCCGCGATCAGGACCCCCGGACAGCCCGGATCGACTCGCGCAGGGATCCCATGGTGGCCAGCACTGCCGACGGCTCGTAACCGCAGTGAGCCATGCAGTTCGCGCACCGGGGGTCCTTGCCGCGCCCGTAGGCGTCCCAGTCCGTTGTCTCTATGAGCTCACGGTATGTCTTTACATAGCCGTCCGACATGAGATAGCAGGGTTTTTGCCATCCCAAAAGCGAATACGAAGGAATTCCCCAGGCTGTGCAGCCAAAATCGGCCTTGCCCTCGAGGAAGTCGAGGAACAGCGGCGAGTGGTTCAGCCGCCACCGCTTCCGGTTGCCGTCCGCGAAGGCCTTGCGGAACAGCTCCGTGGTCTCCGTCACGCCCAGGAAGTGCTCCTGGTCAGGCGCCTTCTCGTAAGCGTAGGCGGGCGAGATCATCATCTCGTCGACCTTCAGCTCGTCGTTCAGGTAGTTCAGCACGTCGATGACGGTCTGCGGGGTGTCGGTGTTGAAGAACGTGGTGTTCGTGGTGACCCGGAAGCCGCGCCGCTGGCATTCCCTGATCGCCTCGACCGCCTCGTCGAACACGCCTTCCTTGCACACCGATTCGTCGTGCCGCTCGGCCAGGCCGTCGATGTGCACCGCGAACGCGAGATAGCGGGACGGCGTGAACTTGTCCAGCTTCTTCGGCAGCAGCAAGGCGTTGGTGCACAGGAACACGTACTTCTTGCGCTTGATCAGCTCGGCGACGAGAACGTCGATCTGCGGGTGCATCAGCGGCTCGCCGCCGGCGATGGACACCATCGGCGCGCCGCACTCGTCGATCGCGGCCAGCGCCTGCTCGACCGGCATGCGCTGCTTCAGCAGGCTGGCCGGCTGCTGGATCTTGCCGCACCCCGCGCACTTCAGGTTGCACGCGAACAGCGGCTCCAGCTCGACCAGCAGCGGGAATTTGGAACGGCGCGCGAGCTTCTGGCGGAACAGGTAGGTGCCCACCCGGATGCTCTGGCGCAACGGCATACTCATGCTTGCCTTACCTCCTTGGGCAGGCCGAAACGGATGTTCTCAGTGGCGACGACGCGCTCGGTTACCTCCACCGGGCCGAGCCCGCGGAGGGCGGAGACGATCTCCTCGACCACCGCCGGCGGCGCGGAGGCCCCGGCGGTGAGCCCGATCGTGCCGGCCCCGGCCAGCCAGCCCAGCTCGATGTCCTCTGGGCCGTCGATCAGGTATGCGGGCGTGCCATCCCGCTCCGCCACCTCCACCAGGCGGCGCGAGTTCGACGAGTTCGCCGACCCGGCCACCAGGACCAGGTCGCATTCGCTCGCGATAGCCCGCACGGCGAGCTGCCGGGTGGTGGTGGCGTAGCAGATGTCGTCGCTGCCCGGGCCGCGCGCGGCCGGGAAGCGCTCGAGCAGCTCGCCCAGGACGCCGCCGGCTTCCTCGGCCGACAGCGTGGTCTGCATGAGGTACGCCACCTTGGCCGGGTCGTCCGGCTTCAGCCTGGCCACGTCGGCGCCGCTCTCCACGAGCACGGTCGAGCCCGGCGCCTCGCCCAGCGTGCCCTCGACCTCCTCGTGCCCGGCGTGCCCGATCAGCGCCACCAGGTAGCCGTCGGCGGCGAACCGCCGCGCCTCGGCGTGCACCTTGGAGACCAGCGGGCAGGTCGCGTCGATGGCGCCCAGGCCGCGCCGCTCGGCTTCGTCCCGCACCGCGGGCGCTACCCCGTGCGCGGAGAACACCACCGGCGCACCGTCCGGCACTTCGGTCAGCTCGTCCACGAAGATCGCGCCGCGCTGCTCCAGGTCGGCGACCACCCGGGAGTTGTGCACGATCTGCTTGCGCACGTAGACCGGCCGGCCGTGCCGTTCGAGCGCCCGCTCGACGATCTCGATGGCCCGTTCTACCCCGGCGCAGAACGACCGCGGCCCGGCCAGGATCACCTTCCGCCGCCCGGCCGCCGCGGCCCACCGGGCCAGCGCGGGCCCGGCCTGCCGCAGCGAGCGCAGCGCCGCCGCCCCGCCGGCCAGCGTGGCCGGCCCGAGCGGCCGGGCCGCGGTGTCGGACACCGCACGGACCACGATCGCGGGCCGGTCCGCGGCCGCCGTGAGCAGCCCGGCCGACTCCAGGTCGGCGGCCAGCGCGCCGCCGGCCGCCAGCCGTTCCCGGCCCGCCCCGCGGACCAGCCGCGGCGTGCTCACCACCGGCCCGGCCACCGCGCGCAGCCCGGCCCGCCGCAGCTCCCCGGCCAGCAGCGGGGCCGACGGGCAGCTGATCTCCGCCGCCCCGCCGGTGACCCGCGATGCGATCACGAGGTCCCCGGGCTGCAGGCTGGCCGACAGTCCCCCGCTGGTCCCTGCTACCGCGAGCATCCCGAAGGAAGCGGTACGCAATTCTGCGGCGGCGGACTCGGCTCTCGACGGGCCGTATCCAGTGCGCCGGACATCCCCCGCCGGGCCCAGTCCGCGCCGCACCGCGCGGGCCTCGATCCGCAGCGGCGCGCACACAAGCAGCCGGTTCATCGGCGTCCTCCTGATATCCCGGCGGGAGCGCCGGGTTGCGGCCACATCACCGGCGGCCTGCCAGGTAGCGGCCCAGCGCGCTGACCGGGAAGACCACCCGGTACAGGTGGTAGTTGATGTAGAAGTCACCGGGGAACCCGGTGCCGGTGAACTGCGGCTCGTCCCAGCCGCCGTCCGGGCGCTGGGTCTGCGCCAGCCAGCGGATGCCCCGCTCGGCCGCGGCGCCGTCCCCGTCCCCGGCCGCCAGCAGCGCGAGCAGCGCCCAGGCGGTCTGCGACGCGGTCGACTCGCCCCGCCCGGCCCAGCTGGGGTCGTCGTAGGAGCGGAGGTCCTCGCCCCAGCCGCCGTCCGGGTTCTGGTGCGCCTCCAGCCACGCCACCGCCCGCCGGATGCACGGCTTGCCCGGCCGCACGCCGGCCGCGATCAGGCCGGGCACCACCGCGCCGGTGCCGTAGATGTAGTTCGCGCCCCACCGGCCGAACCACGACCCGTCGCTCTCCTGCGCCCGCAGCAGCCAGGCCACACCGCGGCGCACCGCCTTGCTGCCGGCCAGCCCCTCGGCGGCGAGGGCCTCGATCGTGTGCGCCGTGACGTCCGCCGACGGCGGGTCGATGACCTCGCCGAAGTCGCAGAACGGCAGCTTGGTGACCAGCCGCTTGACGTTGTCCGCGTCGAAGGCGCCCCAGCCGCCGTCCTTGGACTGCATCCCGGTCAGCCAGGTCACGCCGCGCTGCACGGCCGCGGCCGACCGCGGGCTCGCCGCGGTGGCCACCCGGCGCAGCGCGAGCAGCACCTCGGCGGTGTCGTCCACGTCCGGGTAGCCGTCGTTGTCGAACTCGAATGCCCAGCCGCCAGGAGCCAGCGCGGGCCGCCGGACCTGCCAGTCCCCCGGGCCCCTGATCTCCTCGTCCAGCACCCAGCCGGCCGCCTTCATCAGCGCCGGGTGGTCAGCGGGCAGGCCCCCGTCGGCCAGGCCGATGATCGCCAGCACGGTGTCCCACACCGGGGACTGACAGGCCTCGAGCCGGCGGACCGGGCCGTCCGGGGTGTCCTCCCAGATCGTGAACCGGTCGAGCCCGGCCAGGCCGCGGGCTACGACCGGGTGGTCCAGGCTGTAGCCGAGCAGGTGCAGCGCCATCAGTGAGTACACCCAGGGCGGCTGGATCCCGCCCCACGACCCGTCCCGCTCCTGCCGGGCGATGATCCACTCCGCCGCGCGGCGCATCGCCGCGGTGCGCACCGCCCGCATCGGCCGGATCTTCGCCGGGCCGCCCTCGTACCGGTGCAGCACCTTGTCGAGCCGCTCGAATACAGCGGACCAGCCGTCCGCGGTCCGCGTCGGCATGGGGCCGGGGCGGGTGCCCGCCGGGTACAGCTCGGGCAGTTCGAACGGCAGCGGCCGGGACGGCCGCAGCGACCCGACGACGGTCAGCGGCACGATCGTCTGCCGGGCCCAGCAGGCCCAGTCGTAGACGTTGAACGGCGCCCAGGCGGGCAGGTAGATCAGCTCCGGCGGCATCACCGGCAGGTCGTCCCAGGACCACTGGCCGACCAGGGCCAGCCAGATCCGGGTGAACACCCGGGTGGCCGGGATGCCGCCCCGGTCCCTGATCCAGGCCGCGGTTCCCGCCATGGGCCCGGCCTCCGGGGGGTCCCCGGCCAGCCGCAGCGCCACGTACGCCTCGACGGTGGTGGACAGGTCGGCCTCGCCGCCCGCGAAGTTCGACCAGGTGCCGTCGGCGCGCCGCTGCGACCTGATCCAGCGGGCCGCCGCGTCGGTCTCCTCCGGCGTCCTGATCCGCAGGAACTCCCGCAGCAGCAGGTCCTCGGCGTCCATGGTGACGTTGGTCTGCAGCTCGCCCTGCCACCAGCCGTCCTCATGCTGCCGGCCGAGAAGATGCTCGACCGCCCGGTCCAGTGTTTCCCTCGCCACTTCCGGCACGGCCTGATCCTGCTGGCCGGCCGGACTGGCTTCCGTGGTTGTCATGGCGTCAGCTCTGCCGCGCGGTGATGAACTCGGCGATCCCGGCGAACTCCGCGCGCACGTCGGCCGGCATCTCGGTGTCGGACAGGCACTGGCCCGCGGCGGCCAATTGGCTGTCCGCCTCGGTCTCCGCCCAGGCCCGGCCGCCGGCCTCCTCGACCAGCGCGGCGGCGCGCAGCAGGTCGTCCTCGCTGAGCGGCTCCGGGCTGGCCAGCAGCGCGGCGAGCTGGCCCGCCGCCGCGGTGCCGCTGGTCAGCGCGGCCACCACGGGCAGCGACTTCTTCCTGGCCCGCAGGTCCGCGCGGACCGGCTTGCCAGTGACCTCCGGGGCGCCCCAGATGCCCAGGAGGTCGTCGGTCAGCTGGAAGGCCAGCCCGGCGTGCGCGCCGAACCCGGCCAGGCCCATGGCCAGATCGGCGGGCGCGCCCACGTAGATCGCGCCGATGCTGCACGCGCAGGCCATCAGCGCGGCGGTCTTGTCCCCGGCCATCTGCCGGCACTCGTCGAGCGTGATGTCGTCGCGGCGCTCGAAGGCCAGGTCGGCGCCCTGCCCGGCGATCAGCCGCTGCACCGAGGCGGACAGGCAGCGGGACGCCCACAGGCTGTTCGGCGCGGGGCCCTCCAGCAGGATGTCCTGGGCCAGCACCAGCATCGCGTCGCCGGCCAGGATCGCCGCGCCGACCCCGAACACCGTCCACGCGGTGGGCTTGTGCCGCCGCTCGGTGTCGCCGTCCATGATGTCGTCGTGCACCAGCGAGAAGTTGTGCACGAGCTCGACCGCGGCGGCGGCGGGCACGCCCTGCTCGGGGGACGCGCCCGCGGCCCGGGTGGACAGCAGGGCCAGCGCCGGGCGCAGCGCCTTGCCGGACGGCACCGCCGCGCTCGGCGTGCCGTCGGCGTCGGCCAGGCCCAGATGGTAGGCGGCGACCGCCCGGACGTCCGGGCTCAGCGTGGCCACGGCCGCCGCGATGGCCGGCCCGACCAGGTCACGGGCGGTTTCCACGCCTGCAGGGATGGTTGCGGTCATGTCGGCGCTCCTGCCCAGGCCTGCTCGAGCGCACCAGCCTGGGCCCCCTGGCCCATCGCAGGCGGCCAGGCGAGGCCTCGTCTGAGTTCCCGTGCCGCGGTCAGCCCGCTCCGCACGGCTCCTTCCATCGTGTCCGGCCACCCTGTTGCGGTCCACGCGCCCGCCAGCACCAGGCCGGGCAGCCTGGTCGGGGCGGCCGGGCGGAGCCGGCCGGCGCCGGGCTCCTGGCGGAACGTCGCGTGCCGTTCCCTGGTCACGAAGAAGTCCGTGACCTGGGCCCGGCCCGCCGCCGGGAAGATCTCGGTCAGCGCGGGCAGGAACTGCTCGCGCAGCTGCGCGGCCGGCACGTCGATGTAGCTGTCCGCGGCGGACAGCGACACCGCCAGGTACTGGCCGTGGGGGACGCCGGCCACCGCGGTCTTGTCGAACACCCACTGCAGCGGGGAGTCCACCGTGGCGGCCAGCGGCAGGTCGGTGACCTGCCGGTCGTAGATGACGTGCACGTTGATGATCGGCGAGGTGCCCAGCGCGGCCCACGGCCGCTCCCCGGCCTCGGGCGGCAGCAGCCGGTCCGCGGCGGCCGGCGGCAGCGCCACCACGACGCCGTCCGCGGTCAGGTCGGTTTCCTCCCGGTCGGCGCCGGACGCGGCCCGCACGGTCAGCCCGCCGCCGGCCGCGGGCGTCACCGCGACCGCGCTGGTGGTCAGCCGGACCTCGGCGCCGAGCCGGGCCAGCAGCCGGGCCGACGCGGTGCCGTGCAGTTCGCCCAGCGGGATCCCGGCCCAGCCGATGTCGGCCGCGTCCCGCTTGCCGATCAGCGCGGTCTGCACGACCTTGGCCGCCAGCGCCAGGCTCGCGTCGTCCCCGGCGATGTTCATGGTGGACACGGTGAACAGGTCCCACAGCGCGCGGCGCGCGTGCTCGCCCTGCCCGTGCGCGGCCAGCCAGTCGCCAAGGCGCTTCTCGTCGGTGGCCGGGTCATCCGGGTTCAGGAACCGCATGCCCAGCGTGGCCCGGGCCGCCCCGGCCCGCTCGGCCAGCGACAGGTGCCGGTACGTGGCCATCGCCTTGCCCAGCTGCAGCGGCCCGGGCAGCTGGGTCCGGCGCAGCCGGGCGGTCCGCCCCGGGGCCAGCACCGTGACGTCGAACCGGTCCTGCAGCGGCGCGGACGCGCTGACCCCGAGCCGGTCGAGCAGCGCCCGGTAGGCGGTGCAGCAGGCCAGGTACACGTGCTGGCCGTTGTCGATGGCCAGCTCGCCGCGGCGGAACGAGGTGGTCGCCCCGCCGAGCCGGGGCCTGGCCTCCAGCAGCGTGACCGCGGCGCCGGTCTCGCGCAGCGCGATCGCCGCGCTGATCCCGGCCAGGCCGCCGCCGATGACGATGACGCGGCGCTCGCTCATTGCGGCACCACCTGCCGGATCCGGGTGGCCGGGCGGGTCATCCCGGCCAGGGACCGTACTGCAACCATGGCCTTCTCTCTGGTGGTCAGCGACAGCCTGGTTTGCAGGACTGCCGCGGGCTGGGCGGATATGCGCTCCAGCAGCCGCCGGTAAATCCCGGCCATGGCCCCGGCCGATGCGGCGCTACGAGGGTCGAGCAGCGGCAGGAGCTGGAGCCCGGTGGCGTACCAGCCCCGGGCCCGGTCTGCCTCGAACCGGATCACCTCGTGCAGGCGGTCGTCGGACGGCAGCTCGGTGCCGCCGGCGACCAGGGTGGTTCCGAACTGTTTCAGGTCCTCGGCGGGCAGGTAGACCCGGCCGGTGCTGTAGTCCTCCTTGATGTCCCGCAGGATGTTGGTCAGCTGCAGCGCGATGCCCAGGGCGTCGGCCAGCGGCTCGGCCACCCGCGGGTCGGCGCAGCCGAACACGCCGAGCGACAGCCGGCCGATCGACCCGGCCACGCACCGGCAGTACCACTCCAGGTCGCTGAACGTGGTGTAGCTGGTCCCGCGGACGTCGGCCTCGCAGCCGTCGACCAGCTCGCCGAAGGCGGCCAGCGGGATCGGGAACCGGCCCGCCGCGTCGTGCAGCGCGATCAGCACCGGGTCGTCGCCCGGGTCGGCCCCCGGCCCGGCCAGGGCGAGCACCGCGGCCCGGGCCTCAGCCAGCTCGGTGACCTTCTGCGCCGCGGGCAGGTCGCCGTCGCAGATGTCGTCGACCCGGCGCGCGAAGGCGTAGACCGCGGACAGGGCCTGCCTCTTGGCGGCGGGCAGCAGCTTGATGCCGTACGAGAAGTTCTTGGCCTGCGAGCCGGTGATCTGCTCGCACTGCTCGTAGGCGGCCCGCACCGCGTCCGGGCCGGGCCGGCTGGTCACCGGGCTCACCGCCCCGTCACATAGGCCCGGAGGGCCGCTCGCGCGGTGGCCGCCTTGCCTGGTGTGTGGGTGGCGCGCAGCACGTCGTGCCCGGCCGCCTCGATCGCGGCCAGCGCGGCCCGGCCGCCCGCTACGTACCCGGCGACCGCCACCCGGGCCCACCCGCGCAGCGACCCGACCAGCGGCGCGCCCGCGTCGAGCAGGGACCGGGCCCGCTGGCACTCGAACGCCATCAGCGAGCGCAGCGCCGGGGTGGCCCGCGGCGCGGCCAGGTCGACCTCGGCCACGTCCCACCGGGCCAGGTCCTCGCCGGGCAGGTAGATCCGGCCCGCCCGGTAGTCCTCGGCCACGTCCTGCCAGTGCTCGGCCAGCTGCAGCGCGGTGCACACCCGGTCCGAGGCCACCGCGCGGGCCGGGCTGAATTGCCCGAACACGTACAGCACAATGCGGCCCACCGGATTGGCCGACAGCTCGCAATACCCGAGGAGATCGGCGTAGCTCGGATAGCGGCTAACGAGCTGGTCCTGACGGTTCGCCTCGATCAGGTCGAGAAAGGGCTGTGCCGGGATGCCGCACTGGGCCACGGTCGCCGCGAGCGCGGTGATGACCTGGGACCGGGGCTCGCCGGGCGCGCCGTACAGGCGGCGCAGGTCGGTTTCCAGCTCGTCCAGCAGCCGCGGCCGGTCCGGGACCGGCGCCCGGTCGCCGATGTCATCGACGGTGCGCGCGAAGCCGTATACCGCCATCAGGTGCTGCCGGTAGCGAGCCGGCAGCGCGCGCACCGCGACCGGGAAGTTTTCCCCGGTGGAGCGCTCCTGCATGGCGGCGGCGATGCTGGCGCCCGCGGCGGGCCCGGCCGGGCCGGCAGTCGGCGTGCTGTTACGGCCACCCCCGGCCGACACCGTCTGTGCGACGGTATCGACCGTGGCCGCCGTATCTGGTTCAGGCTCGCTCGTCATTCGCGTGCCATCGCGCGTCACGGTCCCTATTTCTGCATAGTTCTGAACGAATTGCAAAAATGACATCTGCGTCATCTGACACCGGCGTCGCACTTACGCTTGACCTCGGCGTTGCACATACTGAACGGCGACTGCCCCCGCGCCGGTTCACCGGATCCTAATACGCCGGGCGCCCCACTCTGCGAGGTTCCGGGCCGTAATCACGGAAAATCCCCGGGGAGCTGCACGATTAAATACTGACGTCATTGTCATATTGACAAGGGGCGGGCGCCCGGGCCGGGCGCCCAGCGGCGGTGCGGACCGGACCTAGCTGCGCCAGATCAGCACCAGCGCGCAGTCGTCCGAGCCCGCCCCGCCCGGCTGCAGGCTCTGCACCAGCGCCTGCGCGCCAGCCCCGAAACCGCCGGTGACCAGCCGGTCGGCCTCGCCCAGCAGCCGGTCGATGCCCGCGTCGATGTCCAGGCCCGGCGCCTCGATCAGGCCGTCGGTGTAGAGCATCAGGGCGTCACCGGGCCGCAGCACCCCCTGCGCGGGCACCAGCCGCAGGTCGGGCACCACGCCCAGGACGATGCCGCGGGCCTCGGTGATCCGCCAGGTTCCGGCCCCCGCGTCGAACTGCGCGGCGGGCGGGTGGCCGGCCGAGCCCACCGTGTACTCACCCGTCACCAGGTCGACCGACAAGTGCACGGCGGTGACGAAACCCTCGGCCCGGACCTCGGCCCGCAGGCCGCCGGGTGCCCGGCGGCGGCGCAGGTAGGCGTTGCAGGCGCTGAGGAAGTCGCCGTCCGGCACCGAGCCCAGCAGCCCGCCGAACGCGCCGGAGAGCAGCAGCGCCCTGGTGCCCGCGTCGATCCCCTTGCCGGACACGTCCACCAGCCCGACCTGGAGGGTCTTGCCGTCGAAGGCGGACACCACGAAGTCGCCGCCGAACGAGGACCCGCCGGCCGGCTGCAGCACCGAGGCGGCCTGCCAGCCGTCCGGCAGCTTCGGCAGCCGCCCCTGGTCCCGGATCCGGTCCCGCAGCTCGATCAGCATCTGGTCGCCGCGCAGCCCCTGGATGCCGAGCTTGGCCCGGGTCCGGGCCAGCACGAACGCGAACGCGGCGGTGACCACGATGGTGGTGATGATGCCGGGCCCGACCTTGCCGTGGAACGCGTCGTAGGCCAGCGTGGCGGCGACCACGCCGAACAGGATCAGCAGCGCCCGGGGCCACAGCAGCAGCGCCCCGGCCAGGATGGGCAGGATCATCGCGCCGGGCGCGAACCAGCTCTGCGACACGTGCACGGCCGCCACCCCGACGCCCACGGTCAGCATGGCCAGCGCCGCGCCGAGGCGGCGGTTCCTGGTGATGAACTGGCGCCGGACCAGACCGCGCAGCCGCTCGGCCGCGGCACGCACGGTGCGCAGCCACGAGTGCGGTACCGGGGACACCATGTTCGCCGACTGTATCGTCATCGCGCAGGTACGGCACGTAGGCACCGCGAACCGTGCCCGCTAGGGCGCCACCGGCGTCACCCTGGCGCCGCGGTCACCAGCAGCCCCATTAACCGGTCGCCCGCGGGCGGGTGACTGGGGTACGAATGCCTGCATGACCGGTGCCTATCCGATCCGCCCGATCACCGAAGCCGACTGGGCCGCGTACAACGCGGTGTCCGCGCAGGCCTTCAACAACTCTGCCCCGCCGGACGAGGAACTGGACCGGGAACGGGTGGTGTTCGAGTTCGACCGCAGCCTGGCCGCCTATGACGGCCCGTACATCGTCGGCACGGCCTGCGCCTACAGCTTCCGGATGACGGTCCCCGGCGGGCCGCTGCCGGTGGCCGGGGTGTCGTTTGTCAGCGTGCTGCCCACCCACCGGCGGCGCGGCATCCTGTCCGCGATGATGGCGCACCAGCTGACCGGCCTGGCCGAGGGCGGGGAGCCGGTGGCCGCGCTGTTCGCCTCCGAGCCCGGCATCTATGGCCGGTTCGGCTACGGCCTGGCCTCGCTGAGCAACCGGTTCCGGGTCCGCCGCGGGGACATCACGATCGGCTCCGGCGTGCCGCCGGGGACGGTGCCGCCGGGCGGCCCGGTCCGGCTGCGCGAGGTCAGCCTGGACCCGCCCCCGGCCGACCTGGCCAAGGTCTACGACCAGATCCTGCCGACCCGGCCGGGCCTGTTCGCCCGCGACGACCGGTGGTGGCATGCCGTTCTGTACGACTCCGCGCACTGGCGCGGCGGCCGCACCCCCCTGCGCTGCATGCTGGCCGAGGACGACGGCGGGCCGTGCGGCTTCGCCACCTACTCGGTGCAGCCGTCGTGGGACAGCGACGCGCTGCCCGACTCCTCCCTGGGGATCAGGGAGCTGATGGCCACCGACGCCCGGGCCGCCGCCGCGCTCTGGTCCGACCTGCTCAGCCGCGATCTGGTCGGCGAGGTCACCGCCCGGCTCCGCCCGGCCGATGACCCGCTCCTGTACCTGGCCTCCGACCTGCGCCGGCTCCGGCCCCAGCAGTCTGACGGGCTGTGGGTCCGGCTGGTCAGGGCCGGCGAGGCCCTGTCCCGGCGGCAGTACTCCGGCCCGGTGGACGTGGTTCTCGAGGTCACCGACAGCCTGCTGCCCGCCAACTCCGGCCGCTGGCATCTCCAGGCCGGCGCTGGCGGCCAGGACGGCGGCGGCAGCGCCCGCTGCGAGCGCACCACCAAGCCGGCCGACCTGGCCCTGCCGGTCGCCGCGCTCGGCGCGGCCTACCTGGGCGGTACTTCCCTGGCCGTGCTGGCCCGGGCCGGCCAGGTGGCAGAGCTGCGGCCCGGCCGCCTCGCCGCGGTGTCCGCCGCCTTCTCCTGGGACCCCGCCCCCTGGTGCCCCATGATCTTCTGACCGCCTCGCCGCGCTGTCACTGCCTGCCTGCATCGCACGCGCTGCCCAGGCAGAGCCGGGATCGTGACCACACAAGCTCGTGAATCCCCTCGCCGGTGCCGTGGGACCGGAGGCGGACCCCGGTTGGCGCTCTCGTCATCGCGGCCGTGGTGCTGAATCAGGCCCCGGCCGGCTGGCAGCCGCTCGGCTGGGCGATCGTCCTGGTCAGCGCATACAGCGCGGCGGCCGACGTCACCATCGGACGGCGGCCGCAGTCAGGCGTGCGACACTGGCCGGGGAGGCAGCCATGGCCATGAAGATCACCCTGTCCGCCGCCATGCGGGCCAGGGATGTCTCGCGGCCGCAGCCCGGTGACCTGACCCAGGCCGAGGAAGCCGACGCCACATCGGCCCGGGCGCCCCGGGTCCCGGCCGGCGGGCCGCGCGGCAACGGCCGCGACCGCAGCCCGTTCGCCGCCGGCCAGCAGCGCGGCCCGTCACCGGCCCCCAGCAGCGCCAGCGCGAGCAGCACCGGCGCTGGCCACACGGGCGCTGGCCGCACGGGCGCGAGCAGCACCGGCGCCAGCCCCACAAGCGCCAGCCACACCGGCGCCAGCAGCGGGACCGCCAGCTCAGCAGGCAGCGCTCCCCCGGCCGGCCGGGCTCCCGATAGCGTCGCCGAAGGGCGGCCGGCCGGCGGAAGCCCTGCGGGCAGCAGCCCGGCCAGCCCCCGCCCGACGCGGCCGGCCGAACGCCGTCGCCGCAGGCGGCGCCGCTAGACCCGCCCACGCCAGGCCATATCAACG
>DASVBE010000278.1:0-9119 GCA_036375995.1 Streptosporangiaceae bacterium
TTCATCGAGGCGCGGCCGGCCCGCGGCTAGCCCCGTCGCCCCGGCTGTCCGCTCCGGTCCTGGGCCGTCGGCAGCCGCTGCGGGGGATACTGCGGAGATGGCCTGCGAGGTGTCCTGGTTCGCTGCGCTGTGCGACGACGACTACGAGTTTCTCGGTGTTCCGGACGAGGCGCTGCTGTCCAGCTGGGAGCATTGCCGCGGCATAGCGCTGGGTGCGGAGGAAGCGGGCTACGACAGCCTGCTGCTGCCCTCTGGCTATGCGATGGGCATCGATTCGGTGGCGTTCGCGGCCGGGATTGCCCCGATGCTGCGCCGGATGCGGCTGCTGGTGGCGGTGCGGATGGGCGAGATGTGGCCGCCGCAGCTCGCCCGGCAGCTCACGACGATCGATCAGATGGCCGGCGGCAGGATGGCGGTCAACATCATCTCCTCCGGCCTGCCGGGCGAGACGCTGGACTCCGCGGCACGATACCGCCGGACTCTGGAGATCATGCGGGTCCTGCGGGACCTGCTGGACGGCAAGAGCGTGGATTTCCACGGTGAGTTTGTCAGCCTGTCCCTTGACCCGCCGCGGCTGCGCCCGGTGCGGAGGCAGTGCCCGCTGCTGTATTTCGGCGGGCTGTCCGAGGCGGCGCGGGACGTCGCCGCCCGGGCTGCCGACGTCTACCTGATGTGGCCGGACACGATGCCCGCGGTCGAGGCGGTCGTCGCCGACATGCGGGCACGCGCCGCCCGCTACGGCCGTGAGCTGCGGTTCGGCTACCGGGCGCACGTCATCGTCCGGGCTTCGGAGCAGGAAGCGCAGGCCGCGGCGCGCCGTCTGGTGTCCCGGCTTGATGACGGCACTGGGGAGCAGATCCGCCGCCGGTCCCTGGACACGACCTCGGCCGGTGTGGCGCGGCAGAACGAGCTGCGCGCCGGAGCCGATGAGGAAGGCTTCGCCGAGCCGAACCTGTGGACCGGAATCGGCCGCGCCCGCTCGGGTGCCGGGGCGGCCATCGTGGGCGACCCTGACCAGGTTCTGGCCAAGCTCCGCGGCTACGCCAGCCTCGGCATGGAGGCCTTCATCCTGTCCGGCTACCCGCACGCCGCCGAGGGTGACCTGTTCGCCCGGCATGTTCTGCCGCACCTCGACCACGGCCCCCTGCTGCCCGCTGAGCCGCAGCACGCCGGGCCCGGCTAGTCCGCGGGCTCCAGGCCCATGCGGGCGGCTTCCCGGGCCGCGGCGGTGCGGGACGAGACGCCGATCTTGGCCAGCACGGCCGAGACGTGGTGGTTGACGGTCCGCTCGGAGATGAACAGCCGCTCGGAGATCTCCCGGTCTGCCAGGCCTTCGGAGACCAGGGCGAGAACCTCCTGCTCGCGGGCGGTCAGCCCGGCCGGCGCCGACCGGGTCGCGCGGCGCGGCCCGCGCGGGACGGCCCGCAGCCCGAGTTCGCGCATCCGCCGCCGGGCCACCGCGGCGGTCGCCCGTGCGCCGAGCTTCTCGAACGTGGTGTGCGCATCGCGCATCGCGGTCTCGTTCCCGCTGAACAGCCGGGCCAGGGCCGCGTCGTAGGGCCGGCCGAGAGTCTCCCACGCGCGGGCCGCGGCCTGCCAGTCCCCGGCGGCCTCCAGCGCGAACGGCTCGGGCAGCCCGCCCGGCAGGCCAGCGTCCCGGCCGAGCCGGCGCAGCCAGATCGCGGCGGCGGCGGTGGTCCATGGGTCGGCGGGACCGCCAGGATGATCCTGCGCGGTGGTGGCTTCGTCAGCGGCCGGCCCGGGCCGGCCGGCCAGCCAGTGCAGCTCCGCCCGCGCGGTGTGCACCGGCACGGCCATGTCCGCCTCGCTGAGCCGGGTGGCCAGGGTCAGGGCCTCGTCCAGCAGCTTCCAGGCGCCCTCGTCGTCGCCGCGGCGGCCGTGGATGAGGCCCAGCACGCATATCGGGTTCAGCCGGTTCACCGGCGAGACACTTCGTCCGCCCAGGGCCTGCCGGGTGGCTATCTGCGCGGCCTCGTCCCACTGGCCCTGGGCCAGCAGAACCCAGCAGTGCCAGCCGAGCAGGCACGCCTCGAACACGCCAAGCTGCAGCCCTTCGCTGTAGGCCAGTCCCTTGATGTAGTAGCGCTCCGCCGCGCCGAAATCGCTGAGGCGCACGCTGCACTCGTGCAGGCCGGCCAGAGCCCGGCCCGCCGAGTCCGGCAGGTCCTGGGCCAGGGCCAGGTCCAGGGCCTGCTGGAGGGGAGGCCGGCCATCCTGGCCCTGGGCCATCAGGATGTGCGCCGTGACGTTCAGGATGTAGCAGGTGGCGGCCGTATCCCCGAGTCGGCTGGTCAGGCTGCGGGCCCGGCCGATGGCCTCGGTCGCCTCCGCCAGCCGGCCGGCGATGACGTGTTCCGCACCCCGGTACGCATAGGCCCAGGCCAGCTCCGGGCCGGGGGGCAGGGTTTCCAGCACTGCCACTGACTCGGCCCCGGCCTGGTCCGATTCCGCTCCCCGGCAGAGCCGCCACAGCGTGGTGGCCAGCGAGCTCAGGATCTTCCCGGCCATCAGAATGTCGCCCAGTTCGCGGCGCAGGGCCAGCGCGGTGCGCAGGGCCCGTTCGTTGTCTTCCCACCGGTCAAGGCAGCCGTATTCGCCGGCGGCGCCTTCGTGCAGGGCGGCGAGGGCCGCCTGGTCGCGGTGGTCGCTGAACCGCAGTGCCCGTTCGTAGTGTGCGGCGGCTTCGCGGTGAGCGCCGAGGGCGGCGCAGCGGCGAGCGGCCTCGGGGGCGTACCGGCGCACGGCGTCCGCGTCCCCGGCGCCCTCAGCGTGCAGGGCGAGCAGAGTGGGGTCGGCACCGTCCTGCCACTCGAGCGTGGTGAGCAGCCGTGCGTGCAGTTCGGCCATGCGGTGCGGCGGGATCGCGGCTTCGATGGCCATCCGGACCAGCTCGTGCCGGAACCGCAGCCCGTCTCCGTCCGCGACCAGGATCCCGGTGGCCAGGCAGTCGTCCAGATCGGCCGCTGGGCCAGAGCCGCTGCGCGCGGCGGCCAGCAGGGTCAGGTTCACCCGGCCGCCGATGATCGCCGCGGCTTCGACGGCCCGGCGGGCTCCGGGCGTGGCCCGGGCCAGCCGGGCGCTGACCGCGTCCCGGACGGTGGGCGGGATGGATGGCCAGCCAGCGGCCAGGATCTCGGTGACGTAGAACGGGTTACCGCCGGTCACCCGGTGCAGTTCGGCAGCGTCGGCCCCGTGCGCGGCGGCCAGTTCGGCGACCGCGGCCACCGACAGCGGCGGAATGCGCATCCGCCGGGTCGACCGCTGGGTGGCCAGGTTTCCCAGCACAATCCGCATCGGGTGGTCACCGGCCAGCTCCTCGTCCCGGTAGGTGGCCAGGATCAGGGCGCGCACCGTGCCCAGCCGTCGGCCCAGGTAGCTCAGCAGGTCCGCGGTGGCCTCGTCGGCCCAGTGCAGGTCCTCGATCACCACCACGGTCAGCCTGTCAGGCCCGCTGATCCCGGCCAGGAACGCGGTGAACAGCTCGTCCCTGGTGGCGCCCTGGCGGCACCGCTGCGCCAGCTCCCCGCCGGCCTGCGGGCCGATGTCGAACAGCGGGCCCAGCGGCCGCGGGGTCAGCAGCCCGTCACAGGCCCCCCACAGCCAGCGCGCGTCCGCCAGCTGCTGCTGGAACGCCTCGACGAGCGCGGTCTTGCCCATCCCGGACTCACCGCTGACCAGCACCAGCCGCCCGCTGCCCTGCCGCGCGTCCCGCGCGTATCCCGCCAGCGTGTCCAGGAACGGTGTTCGTTCCAGCAGCCTCATCGCCTGCCTGGCCTTCCCTGTGGTCCGCGGGCTCCGGCCCATCCAGTTAATCGACGGGCTCCAGGCCCATGCGGGCGGCTTCCCTGGCCGCCGCCGTCCGGGACGAGACGCCGATCTTGGCCAGCACGGACGAGACGTGGTGGTTGACGGTCCGCTCGGAGATGAACAGCCGCTCGGAGATCTCCCGGTCTGCCAGGCCTTCAGAGACCAGCACGAGCACCTCCTGCTCGCGGGCGGTCAGCCCGGCCGGCGCGGACCGGGTCGCGCGGCGCGGGCCGCGCGGGATGGCCCGCAGGCCAAGCTCCCGCATCTGCCGCCGGGCCACCGCCGCCGGGGCCAGGGCGCCCAGCTCGTCGAACGCGGCCAGCGCCTCGCGGAGGCCGGTCTCGTCCCCGCTGAACAGCCGGGCCAGCGCCGCGTCGTAGGGCCGGCCGAGCCCGTCCCAGGCGCGGGCCGCGGCCCGCCAGTCCCCGGCGGCCTCCAGGGCGAACGGCCCGGGCAGGGCGTCAGGAAGATCGATGTCCCCGCCCAGCCGCGGCAGCCAGATCGCGGCGGAACCGGTGGTCCACGGGTCGACCCTGCCGGGCGCCGCCGCGAACGCGGCCGCCGCCTCGGCCACCGCCTCGTCCCTATGGCCCGCCAGCCAGTGCAGCTCCGCCCGCGCGGTCCGCAACGGCACCAGCCAGGCGGGCTCGCCCAGCCGGGTGGCCGGCTCCAGCGACTCGTCGAGCAGCTTCCAGCCGCCCGGGTCGTCGCCCCGGCGGCCGCGGATGAGGCCCAGCACCCGCAGCGGGTTCAGCCGGTTCACCGGCGAGATGTGCGGCCAGTCCAGCATCTGGCCGGCCATCTCCGCGGCCTCGTCCCAGCGGCCCTGCAGCAGCAGCGAGCAGGACCGCCAGCCGAGCAGGCAGGCGCTGAACACGCCCAGCTCGCGTCCCTCGCTGTAGGCCAGTCCCTCGGTGTAGTAGCGCTCCGAGACGGCGAACTCGTTCAGCGCCACGCTGAACTCGTGCAGGTGCAGGTAGGCCCGCCCGGCCGCCTGCGGCAGGTCGGCTTCCAGGGCCAGGTCCAGGGCCTGCTTGATCTGGCCGCGGCCGTCGCTCCGGCCGCTGATCACCAGGGCGCAGCCGATGGTGTTCAGCGCGAAGCTGACCACCTCGGTCTCGCCGAGCTGCTCGGCCAGGTCGCGGGACCGGCCGAGGGTCGCGATCCCCTCGTCGATCAGGCCGTTGGTCAGCTGGCTCGCGCCCGCGTTCGCGTAGGCCCAGGCCAGCTCCGGTCCGGGCGGCAGGGCTTCGAGGACGGCCACCGCCTCGTCGCCGGCCTGGTCCGACTCCGGCCCGCGGCACAGCCGCCACAGCGTGCTGGACAGCCGCCGCAGGTCCTCGCCGACGGCCAGGCTGTCACCCGCCGCACGGCGCAGCGCCAGCGCGGTGCGCAGCTCCTGCTCGGCCTCTTCCCACCGGTCGAGCAGCGCGTACTCCCCGGACAGGCCCTCGTGCAGCGCCGCTACCGCGGACCGGTCGCCGTCGTCGCTGAACCGCAGCGCCCGCTCGTAGTGGGCGGCGGCCTCGCGGTGCGCGCCCAGCGCGCTGGACCGGCGGGCCGCCTCCGGGGCGTGCCGGCGCACGGCCGCCGCGTCGCCGGCGCCCTCGGCATGGTTCGCGAGCAGCGTCGGGTCGGCGCCGTCCGGCTCGAGCGCGGCCAGCAGGCGGCCGTGCAGTTCGGTGCGCCGGTGCGGGGCGATCCCGGCCTCGACGGCCATCCGCACCAGCTCGTGGCGGAACCGCACGGCCGGGCCGTCGGCCACCAGGACCCCGGACTCCAGGCCCTCGTCCACGTGCGCCCCGGCCCCGGCCCCGGTGCCCGAGCCGTCCAGCGCCGCGGTGAGCAGGCCGAGGCTGATCCGGCCGCCGATGACGGCGGCGGCCTCGAGGGCCCGGCGGCAGCCCGGCGTGGCCCTGGCCATCCGCGCGCCGACCGCGTCCCGGACGGTGGGCGGGATCGAGGGCCAGCCGGCCTCCAGGATCTCGCTGACGTAGAACGGGTTGCCGCCGGTCACCCGGTGCAGCTCGGCGGCGTCCACTTCACGCGGCCCGGCCAGCGCGGCGACCGAGGCCACCGACAGCGGCGGCAGCCGCATCCGCCGCGTCGACCGCTGGGTGGCCAGGTCGCCGAGCACGACCCGGAGCGGGTGGTCCACGGCCAGCTCGTCGTCACGGTAGGAGACCAGCAGCAGCGCCGGTATCCGGCCGAGCCGCCGGCCAAGCAGGCTGAGCAGGTCGACGGTGGCCTCGTCGGCCCAGTGCACGTCCTCGATCACCACGGCCGTGAACGTCTTTGGCGCGGCCAGCTCGGCCAGGAACGCGGCGAACAGCTGATCCCGCGGCGCGCCCCGGCGGCACAGTTCCGCCAGCTCGCCGTCCAGCTGCGACCCGATGTCGAACAGCGGCCCCAGCGGCCGGGGCGTCAGCAGCCCGTCGCACGAGCCCCACAGCCATCTCGCGCCGGCCAGCTGCTGCTGGAACGCCTCGAGCAGCACGGTCTTGCCCATGCCGGACTCACCGGACAGCAGCACCAGCCGCCCGTTGCCCTGCCTGGCTTCACCGGCGTATTCGGCCAGTGTCTGCAAGAACGGCATGCGCTCCAGCAGCTCCATTGCCTACCCCCGGCCTCTCGCGGGCATTGTGACCCGCTGCGGCCAGCGATTCAACCTGGGGCTCCGGCCATCCCTGAGACCAGCCCGCTGCCCGCGCATACCTATCCATACGGATCCCGCGCCGTAACGGTTTTCCGCCCGCCCCGCGAAACTGCCCCGTTCGCCCGCCGGCCGGATTCTAGCCTCGGCCGGCCAGGTCGAGCAGGAGGACGTCGAGCAGGGCGGTGGCGGGCGGCTCGGCGTGCTTTCTGGCCGCTTTGCGCCAGCCCCAGCGCTGGTAGGCGCCCTGGGCCGGGGCGGCGGCGACCGGGATGGCCGCGGTGGCGCGGTCCTCGGCCCGGCCGTCCAGGATCAGGTCGTGCAGGTCGCGGCCGATGCCCTGGCGCCGCCAGGCGGCCCGGACGGCCAGCTCGGCGAGCGCGAACGTCCGGCCCGGATGCTCGGCGGTAAGCGCCTCGGGCAGCGGCGCGGTCAGGTCCCGCCACCAGGACGTGGCCGGGCGCAGCGGCCCGCCGAACGCGTACCCGACCAGGTAGCCGCCGTGCCGCGCCTCGGCCAGCACGAACCCAGGCTGCCGCCGCTGACGGCCGAACCGCCGGCCGAACCCGCCGTCCGCCGCGTCCCGGCCCGGGCGGTCGCGGCCCGCCCCGTCCCGCCCGGCGCCGGGCCGGTGCGGCGGCGGGCCGCACGCCTCGGCCCGCAGGGCGGCGATGTCCTCGCCGGACCCGGCGGCCTCCGCACCGCCAAGCAGCCGCAGGGTTATCTCCGGCGCGGGCACGGCAGCGGTCCTTCCGGGCAGCTCATTGTCTCACTATTCGGACATCTAGTATCACTATATGACCAGGACTCCCGGATTGCCGCCCCCGCCGGGAGGACCCGGGCCGGGCCCGGCCCCAGCACAGCTTCAGCCAGCACAGCCTAAGCCAGCCCCGGCCGGCCCGGCCCAGCCGGAACCGCCGCCACGGCGGCGCTGGCTGATCCTGTTCGTCGGCCTGGCCGCGCTGACCGCCGGGTGCACGTTCCAGTACGGCCTGGCGTACCTGATCCCGGCGCTCAGGAACGAGGGCTTCACCCTGGAAACCGCGGGCATCCTGGTCGCCTGCCCGACCGCGGGCCTGCTGCTGGCGCTGATCGCGTGGGGCGCCGCGGCGGACCGGTGGGGCGAGCGGCTGGTCCTGTCGGCCGGGCTGGGGCTGGCCGGGCTGATCCTGCTCGCGGCCCGCCAGGTGCCCGGCACCGCCGGGCTCGGCCTGCTGCTCGGCCTGGCCGGCGCGGCCGGCGGGTCGGTGTTCGCGGCCAGCGGCCGGCTGATCATGGGCTGGTTCGCCCGCAGCGAGCGGGGCCTGGCCATGGGCATCCGGCAGGGTGCCCAGCCGCTCGGCGTCGCCATCGCCGCGGCCGTGCTGCCCTCGCTGGGCGTGCCCGGCCTGTCCGCACCGCTGCTCTTCCTGGCTGTGTTCTGCCTGCTCGCCGCGGTGGCCGTGGTCGTGCTGGTACGCGACCCAGCCCGCCCGCAGCCCGCCCCGGGCCAGCCCCGGCCCGCCTCCCCGTACCGTCAGCCGGTGCTGTGGCACATCCACGCGGCCAGCGCGCTGCTCGTTGTCTCGCAGTTCACCGTGGGCACGTTCGCCCTGGTGTACCTGACCGACGCCCGGCACTGGCCCGCCGCGACGGCCGGCCGGCTGCTGGCCAGCGCCCAGTTCTGCGGCGTGGCGGCCCGGCTGGGCGCGGGCTGGTGGTCGGACCGGGTGGGCAGCCGGATGCGGCCGATGCGCATCCTGGCGATCAGCACGGCGATCGGCATGGTGGCGCTGGCCGTGACCGCCGCGACCGGCTCGGTGGCCGCCGTCCCGGTGCTGCTCGCCTGCGGCGTGGTCGGGCTCAGCACCAACGGCCTGGCCTTCACCGCGGTCGCCGAGCTGGCCGGCTCCGCCTGGGCCGGCCGGGCCCTCGGCGTGCAGAACACCGGCCAGAACGCGCTTGCCGCCGCGACCCCGCCGGTCCTGGCGCTGACCATCGGCTCACTCGGGTTCGCCGCCTCGTTCGCAATCGTGGCCGCGTTCCCGCTGGTGGCCGCCGTGCTCGTCCCGGTCGCCGCGGAACGCGCCGTCCTGGCAAGCCAGCCCGCAGCCTGACCGGGCAGGCTCGCCACCCGTCTCGCCACGCGAATCATCATTAAGGAGTACGGGAACGCCGCGGCTGGCCCCGGGAACAAGGGCCCCGCAACGCTGGGCGGGGGCCCGCCTGGCGCGGGCCGGGAAACTGGGTTGCCCGGCCCGCCGGGCGGCGGCGACACTGACAGCCGTTGCCGCGCTGGGGCCAGGACAGCAGAGGCTGGGCTGATGATCTTCAATCACATCGGGATCCCGACCACCGGGTCGTTCAGCGGCGAGATCCCGCTGCCGCACCTGAAGATCACGGTCAGCGACCACCAGGACAATCCGTACGGCATCCAGTGGCAGCGCTACTGGGACGACGCGCCCTATCCCGAGCTGGTCAAGACCGTGCCGCACGTGGCCTTCGAGGTCGACGACCTGGCCGCCGCGCTGGCCGGGCAGAAGGTCATCATCGAGCCGAACAGCCCGAGCCGCGGCGTGCTCGTCGCGTTCGTCGAGGTCAACGGCGCGCCGGTGGAGCTCATGCAGATCGACCACGAGATCCGGCCCGACCTGTAACC
>DASVBE010000298.1:0-5282 GCA_036375995.1 Streptosporangiaceae bacterium
GCGTGACCGCCACGGTCATCCCGCGGTCCTTGAACGACCCGGTCGGGTTGGCCCCCTCGACCTTGAGGAACACCTCGCAGCCGGTCTGCCGGGACAGCGCGGGCGCGTGCAGCAGCGGTGTGCCGCCCTCGCCCAGCGTCACCGGCGGGCAGTCCGCGGGCACCGGCAGCCGGTCGGCGTACTCCGCGATCAGGCCCCGCCACCGGCCGGCCGCCGCGCTGACCGGCGGGCGGGCGGTTGCCGGGCTCATTGCTCCTCCTCGCCCTCGACCCGCAGCACGCTGTCCACCGCGCGGACCGCGGCCATCGCACCCAGGTCGGACACGGTGGCGGCGAGTTCCGCCTCCCGCGCGGTGTGCGTGACGATGACCAGGATGGCGTCGTCCCCCTGGCCGTCCTGGCGGACGTCCTTGATCGACACGTTGTGCTTGGCGAACGCCTCGGCCACCGGGGCGAGCACACCGGGCCGGTCGTCCACGTCCAGGGCCACGTAGTACCGGGTCCGCGCGTCGCCGATGGGCAGCACCGGGAGCTCGGCGTAGGGCAGCGCCTCGGGGCCGCGGATGCCGGCCACCCGGTTGCGGGCCACCGCGACGATGTCGCCGAGAACCGCGCTGGCCGTCGGGCGGCCGCCCGCGCCCGCGCCGTAGAACATCAGCCGCCCGGCCGACTCGGCCTCGACGAACACCGCGTTGTACGCCTCGCGGACCGCGGCCAGCGGGTGCAGCCGGGGGATCATCGCCGGGTGCACCCGGGCCGAGATGCCGCCGTCGCACCGCTCGCAGATGGCCAGCAGCTTGACCACGCAGCCCAGGTTCCTGGCCGTGGCGATGTCCGCTGCGGTCACCGAGGTGATCCCCTCGCGGTACACGTCCGCGCTGGTCACCGTGGTGTGGAAGGCCAGGCTGGCGAGGATCGCGGCCTTGGCCGCGGCGTCGTAGCCCGCCACGTCGGCGGTCGGGTCGGCCTCGGCGTAGCCCAGCGCCTGGGCCTCGGCCAGCGCCTCGCCGAAGCCCGCGCCGGAGGTGTCCATCCGGTCCAGGATGTAGTTCGTGGTGCCGTTCACGATGCCGAGCACCCGGCGGACGGTGTCCCCGGCCATCGACTCGCGCAGCGGCCGCAGCAGCGGGATCGCGCCGGCCACCGAGCCCTCGTAGTACAGGTCGGCGCCGTGGTCGCGGGCCACCCGGTGCAGTTCCGCGCCGCGGGCGGCGAGCAGTTCCTTGTTGGCGGTGACCACGGACTTGCCTGCTCGCAGCGCGGCCAGCAGCAGCGTCCCGGCCGGCTCGAGGCCGCCCATGAGCTCGATCACGATGTCGGTGTCCGGCCTGGTCACCAGGTCGTTCGCGGCGGTGGTCAGCAGCGGGCCAGCCCCCGGCAGGTCCTTGTACCTGGCCGGCTGGCGGACCGCGATGCCCGCCACCTCGAGCTGCGCCCCGGCCCGGGCGGCCAGGTCCGAGGCCTGCTCACCGAGCAGCCGGTAGACCTCCGAGCCGACCGTCCCGCACCCCAGCAGGACGACGCGCAACGGCGCAAGCTGACTCCTCGGCACGGCGGCCGCTCCCCTCCGCCGGCGCTTCGAACAGCCCGGGCCTCCGGATCGACCTAGCTTACTGATTGGCTGGGCAAGTTCCGTAACCCATCCTGAGGAGGCTCACTGTGACGGTCGCTGACCTGCTGGCCGATGCGTTCGGCCGGATCCGCGAAGAGGTGCACGCCGTGGTCGACGGGCTGGGCGCGGAGGACCTGGCGTACCGGCCGGACCCGGAATCGAACTCGGTGGGCTGGCTGATCTGGCATCTGCTCCGGGTCGCCGACGATCATCTGGCCGACGCCGCCGGGACCGGGCAGGTGTGGACGGACGACGGCTGGGCGGACCGGTTCGGGCTGGCGCTGGACCCGGCCGACACGGGGTACGGGCACGGGCCCGGGCAGGTCGCGCTGGTGACGGTGGCCTCGGCCGAGCTGCTGGCCGGCTACTGCGATGCGGTTATCCAGCGGGCTTCGGAGTACGTCCGGGGACTGTCCGGCCCGGACCTGGACCGGATCGTGGACACCCGCTGGGACCCGCCGGTGACCCTGGGCGTGCGGCTGATCAGCGTGATCTCCGACGACCTGCAGCACGCCGGCCAGGCCGCGTACCTGCGGGGACTGCTGCTGCGTCGCTAGCTGGCGGCAGCCTCAGCCGGTCACGCCGCCGGCCGGGCGGCCGTTTTCCAGGTAGCGCGGCGCGCCGGCGGTGCGGGCGGCCCGGACCCGGCGCCGGATCGGCTTCCGCAGCAGGGCCAGCGCCTCCTTCATCGGCACCAGCCGGTGCTCGGAGATCTCTTCGGCCTGCAGGGTGACCGCTCTCAGCGCCGCGTCGCTGAGCCGGCCGCAGTCGAACAGGAACCGGATGCCACCCGGGTTGCCGGGCTTGGGCCGCCGGAAGTCGACGCACGCCAGGCGGCCGGAGGTGATGTCCAGGCCGGTTTCCTCGCGGACCTCGCGGCGGCAGGCCTGCCAGGGCGACTCGCCGCCGGCCTCCATCACGCCGCCCGGGATGGTCCAGCCGGACTTGTAGGTCGGCTTGAGGATGAGCAGCCGGCCCGCCCGGTCGAAGATCATGGCGCCCGCCGAGGCGGGCACCAGGGGGTAGGCCTCCAGCCACGGATCGGGCAGCGCGCCGGGCCCCTCGCCGGGCGCGGCGGTCCCGTCGCCCAGGGCGGCGGTGCCGGCGCTGTCGCCTGGGGTGGCGCGGCCGGCCGTCACGAGGCGCCGGCCCGCAGCCCGTCGATCACCATCGCGATCAGCCGCGCGGCCTGGCCGTCGTCGCCCGGCGACCGGCCGGCCGCGAAGGCGATCCCGTGCGTCAGCTTGAGCATGTCGTCGGCGCTGGCGTCGGCGCGGATCTGGCCCGCCTTCTGCGCCCGGGTCACCAGGTCCTCGGCGGTGTCCCTGATCAGCTTGGCGCAGTACGAGCGGACCTGCGACTCGCCGTCCGAGGTGGCCATCAGCGCGGACACCAGCGTGTGCTTGGTCTTGCTCCACGCGGTGACCGCGAGCAGCCAGCCGGACAGCGCGGACACCGGGTCGGTGGTGGCGATGAGCTCGTCGGCACGCGCCCGGAGGGCCTCGATCTGGTCCTGGTAGACCGCTTCGAGCAGGGCCTGACGGGTCGGGAAGTGCCGGTACAGGGTGCCGATCCCGACCCCGGCGCGGCGCGCGATCTCCTCCAGCGAGGCACTGTCCGCCCCGCGGTCGGCGAAGGTCCCGGCCGCGGCGCTCAGCAGGCGCTGCTGGTTCCGCTTGGCGTCCGCGCGCAGCGGCTTGAGGTCCGCCCGGGACGGCTGTTCGCGGTCCGCGCGGGCCGGCTGGCCGTTCGTGCTCATGTCGTCGTCACCTAATCCAGGTTGCAAACCGGAGGCAGCCTCCGTATAGTTACCGGAGGAAGCCTCCGTTTCATCGTAGCGCGAGCCGGGCGGTATCGCGAGCCACCCAGAGCCGCGCGTGCAGTACAACGCTTTCAGGAAGGCATTACATGTCGACTTCGTCGATCGCAACGACCAGGGGTGCCCCGCTTGCGGCCCCGCGCCCCGGCGGGCGCGACCGCGCGGTGGCCCTCGCCCTCGTGCTCGGCGCCCAGCTGATGATCATTCTCGACATGACCGTCGTGAACGTCGCGCTGCCGAGCATCGCGCGTGACCTGCACTTTTCGCCGACCGGGCTGTCCTGGGTGCTCAACGCCTACACACTGCCGTTTGGCGGCCTGCTGCTGCTCGGCGGCCGGGCCGGGGACATCCTCGGCCGGCGCCGGGTGTTCATGGCCGGTCTGGCGCTGTTTACCGTGGCCTCGCTGGCCGGCGGACTGGCCACCTCGGCCGGGCTGCTGCTGGCCGCCCGGGTGGCGCAGGGCGCGGGCGGCGCCGTGGCCATCCCCGCCGTGCTGGCGCTGATCACCGCGAGCTTCCCCGAGGGCCGGGAGCGCACCCGCGCGCTCGGCCTGTTCACCGCCGTGGCCATGGGCGGCGCGTCGCTCGGCCTGGTCCTCGGCGGCGTGATCGTCCAGTGGGTCACCTGGCGCTGGGTGCTGTTCATCAACGTGCCGATCGGCGCGCTGGTGCTGGCGCTGGCGCCGCGGTTCCTGTCCGAGACCCCGCGTCAGCCGGGCCACTTCGACCTGGCCGGCGCACTGTCCTCGACCGCGGGCATGTCCGCGCTGGTGTACGCGTTCATCCGGGCCGCCGCAGCGGGCTGGCAGGACCGGCTCACGATCGCTGCCTTCGCTGCCGCGCTGGTGCTGCTCGGCCTGTTCCTGCTGAACGAGGCGCGGGCGGCGCAGCCGATCACGCCGCTGCGGCTGTTCACCGACCCGGGGCGGGCGGGCTCCTACCTGGCCCGGCTGCTGCTCGTCGCGGGCATGTTCGGGATGTTCTTCCTGCTGACCCTGTTCGTGCAGGATGAGCTGCGCTTCTCACCGGTGCAGGCGGGGCTGGCCTTTGTGCCGATGACGGCGACGCTGTTCGCGGTGTCGACCAGCGCGTCCCGGCTGCTGGCCAGGTTCACGCCCAAGGCGCTGATGGCCATTGGCCTGGTGCCGGTGATCTCCGGCATGGCGTGGCTGTCGCAGATCGCGCCGGGGACGCATTACCTGCCGGGCGTGCTCGGCCCGATGCTGCTGCTCGGCGCCGGCATGGGCGTGGTGTTCGTGCCGCTGACCATGGCGTCGCTGGCCGGGGTCGAGCCCCGCGACGCGGGGGCCGCGGCGAGCATGGTGAACGTCATGCAGCAGGTCGGCGGCTCACTGGGGCTGGCCATCCTGGTGAACGTGTTCACCTCGGCCAGCCACGGCGCCGCCGCCCACGGCATCGGCGCCGCCTCGCCGGCCGCCAGGGACGCGATCGTGCACGGCATGGGCGCCGCCTTCGGCGCGGCGGCGATCTTCGACCTGGTCGCCGCGCTGATCATCCTGGCCTTCGTCGGCACCTGGCGCCGCCCGGCGGCTGCGCCGGCGACGCTGCCCGGGCCCGCCGCCGCCCCGGGGCGGGTCAGCGAGCCGGCCGGCTAGCCGGTTCCCCCTCCGCCGATCCGGCGCGGGCGGGCCGCCAGCGTGTGGCCCGCCCCGCGCTTCTGGGGGCCGGTCTGCGTCACAAGGCTGGTCCATCAGCACCAGCTCAGCCCCGGCGCCATCGCCGGCGCCGCCCTGATCCGCCCCGACGGCGTCATCGGCTGGAAGCCGCCCGCCGGAACCCCCACCGCCGAAGCAGCCCCTCAGCTCACCCCCGTCCTGGCCGCCCTGCTGTC
>DASVBE010000322.1:0-16473 GCA_036375995.1 Streptosporangiaceae bacterium
GGCCGGGCCCGGCCGCGGGGCGACGGCACGCGCCGTGTGCTGCGTTTCTGCCCACGGCGCCGAGCGGGCGGCCGCCCGGCAATCCGAAGCCGCGGCGGCCAGGCGGGTGGCAGGCGTAATTTCACGCCCGGCCGCTCTACGGTCTCTTTAATTATTTGATACGCCTATCCGGCGCGGGTCCGCGGCCACCACGGCCAAAACACATCCGTTGTTTTTCTGCCGAACCCGGCCGGGAATGTATGGCAGCCCGGGTAAATCCGCGGCGCAGCCTGATGCGGCGCGAACGGCGCCCCGGCGCGGGCCGCCACGGTGCGCGGGTGGCCGGGCCGCGGGCCGGCCGGAGACCGCCGCCCCGGCCCTCCGCAGTGCCCGGCACCGGGTCACTCGCTGGTCATGACCTGTTCGCCCGGCGGAGCCTGGCGTTACCAGGGACCGGCCGGCCGCCGGGCGGCCGGCCCTGGCCCGGCCGCCGCGGGGGCCGGCGGGGCCCGCCGGGCGGGGCGTAGACCGGGGTTGGCGGGGTATTTGATCCGCCCCTGCCGAGGTACACTCCCCAAATCCCGCGAATACAGGGCTCATTTTCCTTGCATCGCGGCGCGCAGGCCAGGAGCGGAGCAATCGGACAGCGCCCTGAGGAGGAGCAGTCGTGGTCTACGAGGTACACGCGGCATCGGTGGAGTGGAATCCATCGACGGAGCGTCTCCGCGAGCTCGCGGAGAAAATGCCGAACAGCCAGATCACTGAATTCGGCAACCTGGTAGTCAAGGCTCGCGTGGACGCACGCAGCGCCCGGTCGACCTTCGTGGTCGCCGACTCGACCAACGCCACCAAGCAGACGATCCCCCGGGACGAGTACCGGCGCATCGCCGCCGACCAGGACGCCTACCTGCGCACGGTGGACGTGGTGGTGGTGGACGGGTACATCGGGTCGCACCCGGGGTTCCGGACCCGCGCCCGGCTGATCATGGAGTCGGCCAACGCCAACGTGGCCGGCATGCAGAAGCAGCTGTACTACCCGGCCGGCGAGGCCTACGACCCGGCCACCTGGGTCCCGGACACGACCGTGATCTACACGCCCAACCTGCCTGCCCCCGGCTACCCGGACGACCGGGTCATCGCGGTCGACCTGAACGACAACATCACCAGGGTGCTCAACTCGGACTACTTCGGTGAGTCCAAGAAGGGCGGCCTGCGGATGTGGAACAACATCGTCTACAACCGCGGTGGCCTGGCGCTGCACGCCGGCTGCAAGGTCATCCCGGTTCAGGACCGGCCGACGGCGGTGCTGATCGTGGGCCTGTCCGGCACCGGCAAGACCACCACGACGTTCACCACCCAGCTGAACAGCAAGCCCGCGCAGGACGACTTCATCGCGCTGATGCCCGGCGGGAAGGTGTACACCACCGAGAACGGCTGCTTCGCCAAGACCTTCGGGCTCGACCCCCGGTACGAGCCGCTGATCCACCACGCGACCACGCAGCCGGACGCCTACCTGGAGAACGTGTCCGTGGACGCGGCCGGCAAGGTCGACTTCTTCGACACGTCCTACACCAAGAACGGCCGGACCACCTGGCCGTTCGCCTACGTGGACCCGTGGCCGGGCAACGACGTGCCGCCCGCGGAGTTCCTGCTGATCCTGAACAAGAACGAGAACATCGTCCCGGGCGTGGCGCGGCTGGACCGGGCCCAGGCGGCGGCCTACTTCATGCTCGGCGAGACCACCGGCACCTCGGCCGGCGGCAAGGACGAGGAAGGCAAGTTCCTGCGGGTGCCGGGCACCAACCCGTTCTTCCCCCGGGACATGGCCGACATGGGCAACCGCATGCTCGAGCTGCTGGACAACCACGAACTGAACGTCTTCGTGCTGAACACCGGCCGGGTCGGCGGCAAGGACGAGGGCCAGTCCAAGAAGGTGACGATCCCGTACTCCTCGGCGATCGTCGAGGCGATCGTGTCCGGCACGATCGAGTGGGTCACCGACCCGGACTTCGGCTACGAGGTGGCCGCGTCCCTGCCCGGCGTCGACGACCTCGAGATCCTCCAGCCGCGCCGGCTGTACGAGCGGCAGGGCCGCCTGGAGGAGTACCGCGCGATGGTGGCCCGGCTGAAGAGCGAGCGGCGGGAGTACCTCGCCTCGTTCCCCGGCCTGGACGACTCGATCCTCAAGTCCATCCGCTAGAGAACGCGGCTCGGTGCTGAGCAGGCCCCCCTGCGCCGTATGGTGCAGGGGGGCCGTCTGCGCCGACGGGGCGCCCCCGCCCGCACCTTTACTAACTCTTTGCGGTAATTGCATTACCTTGTGTTTCTAGGGTAGGTCCTGCCGATCTTGGCCGCCGCGGGCGGCCGCCGGCGGGAGAGGGGATACCGGATGGGATTGCGCAAGCTCGTCTACCGCCTCTATGAGCGGCGGCTCGAGCGCCGACTGTCCCCGTCGGCGATTCCCCGGCACGTCGGCGTGATGTGCGACGGCAACCGGCGGTGGGCCAGGTCAGAGGGCATGACTGACGTCAGCGGGGGGCACCAGAAGGGCGCCGACAAGATCTTCGAGCTGCTCGAGTGGTGCCAGCAGTACGGCGTCGAGGTGGTCACCCTGTGGCTGCTGTCGACCGACAACCTGAGCCGCCCGGCCAGCGAGCTCGAGCCGCTGCTGCGGATCATCGAGGAAGCCGTGCGCGAGCTGGTCGGCGGCGGCTGGCGGATCAACCCGGTCGGCGCCCTGGACCTGCTGCCCGCGGAGACCGCCCGGGCGCTGAAGGACGCCGGCGAGGTGACGGCCGGCCGGGATGGCCTGCTGGTCAACGTGGCGGTGGGCTACGGCGGGCGGCGGGAGATCGCGGACGCGGTCCGGTCCCTGCTCCAGGACCACGCGACCCGGGGGACCACGATCGAGGAGCTGGCCGGCATCCTCGACGTCGAGCACATCGCCGAGCACCTGTACACGGCCGGCCAGCCCGACCCGGACCTGGTGATCAGGACCTCGGGGGAGCAGCGCCTGGGCGGCTTCCTGCTGTGGCAGAGCGCCACGTCCGAGTTCTACTTCTGCGACGCCTACTGGCCCGCGTTCCGCCGGGTTGACTTCCTCCGCGCGCTGCGCTCGTACGCCGCGCGGAACCGCCGCTTCGGTGCTTAGGGCCTGTCCCGAGTCCCGGGACAGGCCCTGCACATCCCCGCCAGCAGGTCGCGCATTTCGGTACTTCCGGGCACCCGGTATCAGCAGGTACCGTCATGGGTGGACGGGCGGTGCGTAGCCGCCCGACGGGAAAGGCCCTCGAGATCTTCGAGCTTCGCGTCCTGGCGCGCAGGCGAGATGAGCGAAGGGCCGGCGCCCGGCCCCTCGCTGGCCGGCCCCGGTCCCGCCGACACGCCTGTGTCCGAACGCGGCGTCCCTCGGGACGCCCAGGGGAGAGCGAGTGGCCACATCTGCATCCAGCCGTGGCGCGCAGCCACGGTCCGTCAGCAACCGATCCGACAGCTCCTCGGCAAGTACCAGCCGCCCCGCCCGCGATCACGCGGAGCCGCCTGGCTTGCCCGGCGCTGCGGCGCCGGGCCTAGCGCCCGCCGCCGCAGCGGCTCCACGCCGCCGGGTCCGCCGCCCCGCCGCGGCTGGCCCCGCCGCTGAGGCCGTGCCCGCCCCGGCCGGCCCCGATCCCGCGGCTTCCCGCCGGATCACCTACGTTCTGGACACCAGCGTCCTGCTGGCCGACCCGGCTGCCATCGGCCGGTTCGCCGAGCATGAGGTGGTGCTGCCGATCGTGGTGATCACCGAGCTGGAGGGCAAACGGGACCATCCGGAGCTCGGCTACTTCGCCCGCCAGGCGCTGCGGGCCCTGGACGACCTGCGGGTGGAGTACGGCCGGCTGGACGAGGAACTGCCGATCGGTGACCAGGGCGGCACGGTGCGGGTGGAGCTGAACCACTCCGACCCGGCGATCCTGCCGGCCGGCTTCCGGCAGGGCGACAACGACACCAGGATCCTGTCCGTCGCCTGCAGCCTGGCCGCGGAGGGCGCACAGGTCGTGCTGGTCAGCAAGGACCTGCCGCTGCGGGTGAGGGCCGCGTCGGTGGGGCTGACCGCGCAGGAGTACCGCGCGGAGCTGCCGGCCCAGTCCGGCTGGACCGGGATGGCGGAGCTCGACATCACCGCCGCGGACATGGACGAGCTGTACGAGAAAGGGCAGCTCGACCATGAAGGAGCCAGGGATCTGCCCTGCCACACCGGGCTGGTGCTCGCGTCGGCCGGGTCCAGCACCGGCAGCGCGCTGGGCCGGGTGCAGCCGGACAAGTCCGTGCTGCTGGTCCGTGGCGACCGGGAGGCGTTCGGCCTGCGCGGCCGCAGCGCCGAGCAGCGGATCGCGCTCGACCTGCTGCTCGACCCGAAGATCGGGATCGTGTCGCTGGGCGGCCGGGCCGGCACCGGGAAGTCGGCGCTGGCCCTGTGCGCCGGTCTCGAGGCGGTGATGGAGCGCCGGCAGCACAGCAAGCTGGTGGTGTTCCGCCCGCTGTACGCGGTCGGCGGCCAGGACCTCGGCTACCTGCCCGGCTCGGAGGCCGAGAAGATGGGCCCCTGGGCGCAGGCGGTGCACGACACCCTGTCCGCGGTGTGCTCGAAGGAGGTCATCGAGCACGTCCTGATGCGCAACATGCTGGAGGTCCTGCCGCTGACCCACATCCGCGGCCGGTCGCTGCACGACTCGTTCGTGATCGTGGACGAGGCCCAGTCCCTGGAGCGCGGTGTGCTGCTCACCGTGCTGTCCAGGATCGGCGCCGGGTCACGGGTGGTGCTCACCCACGACGTGGCGCAGCGGGACAACCTGCGGGTGGGGCGCCACGACGGGGTGGTCGCGGTGATCGAGAAGCTGAAGGGCCACCCGCTGTTCGCGCACGTCACCCTGACCAGGTCGGAGCGGTCGCCGATCGCTGCGCTGGTCACCGAGATGCTGGAGGACACCGCGCTGTAGCCGGATTTGCCTGGCCCGCGCCGGCCTGGTCAGTGCCCGGCTGGCTAGCGACTGAGCAGCAGCTCGGCGATGGCCAGGTCGGTGGGGTAGGTGATCTTCAGGTTGCGCTCGCTGCCGGGCACGGCCCGCACCGGCACGTCCGGCAGGTAGCGCAGCACGACCCCGCAGTCGTCGGTCGGGGCAGAGCTGGCGAACCCGGGGTCGGCGTCGGCCAGCTGGTAGGCGCGGCGGATCACCGACAGCCGGAAGCCCTGCGGGGTCTGGCAGCGCAGCAGCGCGTCCCGCCGGGGCATCGCGGTCACGACGCCGTCCCTGGTCTCGAAGATGCTGTCCGAGGACGGGATCGCCACCCCGACGGCCCGGTCGGTGGCCAGCGCGGCCACGCAGCCGGCGATCGTGGCCTGGTCGATCAGCGGCCGGGCGGCGTCGTGGAACAGCACGTCGCACTCCTCGTCGCCGAGCGCGGCCAGGGCCCGGCGGGTCGAGTCGGTGCGGGTCGCGCCGCCCTCGACGATTCCGGTGACCTTGCCGTAACGGCCGCCGAGCAGCTCGCCGACCGGGCCGGCCAGGTCGGGAGACACCACCAGCAGGATCGCGTCCACGCCCGGGGCGTCCTGGAACGCGCCCACCGAATGCTCGATCAGGGTCCGCCCGGCCAGCCGCTGGAGCTGCTTGGGCAGCTCGCCGCCGAACCGCTGGCCCGAACCCGCCGCCAGCACCACCGCGACCGTCCGCATGAGCGGACTGTACCCGGCGGGGCGTCACCCGGCGCGGGTGAGCCCGGTCCGCCCGGTGGGCGCGTAACGTTCAGCCCCAGGTGCTGCATGCCCGCGCGCCGCTGGACGTGATGTCTAAGCGCCGCGCAGCTGGGTAGTCAGCGGCACGGCCGGCCGCTGATGCCTGCCGGGCCGCTGGGGTGGATGGGAAGGGACCGTGCAATGACCGCGGCAACCGTCGCGCAGGCCGTCGATGGCCTGCCGCAGCGGCTGTCCGGTCTTTCGGCGTTCCGCTGGCTCCCCGCGGCCTCGGCGGCGGGCATCTCCGCCGCGCTCGGCGTGGTCGCGGCGGTCTGGTTCACCGCGGGCCAGCCGTCCGGCAGCGCGATCGGTGCGGTGGCCGGCTGTGCCAGTTACCTGGCCGGGCGCACCGCACGGGGGCTGGCCGGCCCGCAGTTCGGGGCGTGGCCGCGGACCGCCGCGGAGCGCGCGGCTGGCCAGCTGTCCGGGGTGGCGGTGGAGGCGGCGATCGTCGCCGGGCTGGCCGCGGGCGGCACCGCGGCGGGCCAGCCGGGTCTGTGGCGGCTGGCCATCATCGTGCTGATCCTGCTGACGATCCGGCAGGTGGCCAGTGCGTGCAGCGACCCGGAACCGGACGGGCCGCGGGAGGCCTCGCTGGAGGGGTTCGTCTGGCGGGTGCTCGCCTTCCCGCCGGGCGGGCAGATGCTGCTGGTCGCGGTGGTCACCCCGGTGTGGGGCAGCCAGGCCGCGCTGACCGGGCTGGCCTGGTGGTCGGCGGTCGCGCTGGCCTCGATGATCGTGACCCGCGGTGCGGTCCCGGCCGAGGTGCGGCCGGTGCCGGCCTGGCGGGACGACGGCCCGGTCGCCACCTGGCTGGGCCGGCTGGTCCAGGGGCAGCTGATCCCGCTGCCGCCGGCCCTGACGGGGCTGGCCGGCGTGTGCGTGCTGGCCGTCCTCGGCCTGCGCGACCTGCCCGGGTTCCTGCTGGTCACGCCGGTGATCGCGATGCTGCTGGCCTCGGTGGGGGCCAGCCATCCGCACGACGGGCGGCTGGACTGGCTGGCCCCGGCGCTGCTGCTGGCGGGGCAGTACGTGTACCTGGCCGCCGCCGGGTTCGCGTCCGGGGTGCCGCTGGCGCTGGTCTTCCTGCTGTGCGCGCTGATCTCACTGCACTACCGGGCACTGACCGCGGGTGTCCCAGCCGGCCTCGCGCTGGGCTGGGACGGCCGGATGCTGGTGGCCGGGCTGGGCGCGGCTCTCGGCCTGGCTACGTTCGCGTATGTGCTCCTGACCGGGTACGTCGCGGTGCTGGTCGCACGGGCCCTGCGGGCCCGGCGCGGGCCGCCGCGGGCGGCCGGGGCCCGGGCGGCCGGGAGCCGGCCGGATGCCGCCGCGCACATTCCGGTGATTTCCGGGCAATGATGCGGAATGCCGCAAGGCTGGCTATGTGTTAATTCTCAGGCGCCCGGAGCGCCGCGGACTACACTCGGCGGGGTGGAGGACCCTTTATGGCCGTACGGGGGTTGACGGCGGGCCCGGGGTTGGCGGCCCTGCTCGCCCGGCTGGCCAGGGGGCTGGCTCCGGTCAAGGTGCCCCGTTACTGGAGTGCCGCCGCGTTCGCGGTGTGCGCTCTGTTCGCCACCGGGGTGTCCCTGATCAGCGACAACGACCTGCACCGCCGGTGGGGCCTGGTGGCCGCCTGCGCGTACGCCGCGGCCGCGGCCGTGGTGCTGGCCTGGCGCCGCCGCGGGGTGGACCTGGCCCTGCTGATCAGCGTCGGCGGGGCGCTGATCACGCCGCTGTTCTGGAACGCGGCCACGCACCGCCGCCAGCCCGAGGTGTCGGTCATCCAGCGGTCCGCGCATGAGCTCGTGACCCATCACTCGCCGTACCAGACCGCGGCGGCGCTGGCCACGGTGCACAACCCCAACGCCTATAACCCGTACCTGCCGGTGATGTCGCTGTTCGGCGTCCCGCGGGCGGTGTTCGGGTCGGCCACGCTGGCCGACCCGCGGGTCTGGTTCGGGGCGGCCTTCCTTCTGCTCTTCGCGCTGGCGCTGCTTGCCGCCGGGGCCCGGCACGTGGTCCGGTGGACCCTGTTCGTGGCGGCCACCCCGGTGATCGCGTTCGAGCTTGCGGTGGGCGGCACCGACATCCCGATCCTGGCCCTGATGTGCCTGGGCCTGGCCCTGCTGTGGCGCAGGCCCCGGCACGTGCTGGCCGGCCTGGCCATCGGCGTAGCCGCGGCGGCCAAGGCCACGGCCTGGCCGGCCATCGTGGTGATCGGCGCGCTCGTGCTGGTCCGCGACGGCAAGGTCCCGCTGATGCGGTTCCTGGTGGCCGCCGTGGCCGCGTGCGGCGCGCTGATCGGGCCGGTGGCGGTACTGTGGCCGGGCGCGCTGGTGGCCAATACGATCATGTTCCCGCTCGGCCTGGCCAACATCACCTCGCCGGCCGCCAGCCCGCTGCCCGGCCACCTGCTCGCTACGACCGGGCATACCGGGCACCTGATCGCGGTGGGCTTGCTCATCCTGGCCGGGATGATCATCGCCGCGCTGCTGGTCTACCGGCCGCCACGGGACGTGGCCAGCGCGGCCTGGTATCTGATCATCGGGCTTACGCTGATGTTCGTGCTCGCCCCGGCGACCAGGTTCGGCTACTTCATCTACCCGGCGGCCCTGCTGGCCTGGCTCCAGGTCGCCCTGGCGGCGCAGCGGCGCGCAACGGCCGAGGCGGTCGCCGAGGTCACCGCGGCGACCGCGGAAACCGCCAGCCAGCCCGCCTGACGGGTCAGGCCAGGTCGGCGTGGCTGGCCTGCCACTGCGCGTACCAGGCCCTGAACCAGGGCTGGCCGGCGGCCAGCGGCATGATCAGCTCGGTCGTCTGCGCGTAGTAGGCGCGCTGCCTGGGCAGCGGCAGGTTGCGCAGGGTCTGCACGTTGCTGGCCCGGTCGGCCAGCTTGACCAGGATCGCGGCGGGCGGCGCCGCGGCCAGCCCGCGCAGGCTGGCCTCCTTGATCGCGGCCTTGTCCTGGCCGGGGCCCGGCTCCGGGATCGTTACCCAGCCCACCAGCTCGGCCACCCGCGGGCCGAACACGGCGGCCAGGTCTTCTGGCGTGCAGTCGGTGTCCTCGACCGTGTCGTGCAGCACGGCGGCGGCCAGCACGTCGGGATCGGTCACGCCGGCCCCGCGGACCAGGATCTCCAGCGCCTCGAGCAGATGGTCGGTGTACGGCGCGCCGGTCGGCCGGCGCTGATCGCCATGCCACCGGACCGCGCTGCCCACGGCCTGGTGCAGGAGCGCGACGGCCGGCTCCGGGAGGCGGCGGCGCAGTTCAGGTTCCGCGTCCGCCCAGCTGTGCCAGCTGGTGAACAGCTCCATCGGGCAGGCTCTGGATCTCTGTCCGGCTCGGGGCCCGCTACGGGATCGTCGGGCTGTTCGGCCCGGCGAACGCACCGGTGTCGCTCTTACAGGCGGCGTTGCCCCTGATGCCGCCGAAGGTCTTGCTCAGCCCGTTGACCGACTTCTTGCCACTGCCCGGGCTGGTGCCGCCGGGGGTGGCCAGCGTGCCGGAGTAGTCCGACCCGAGGATCAGCTCCACTGTGCCGGCTTCCAGGTTCGGGTCCTTCTTCACGATCACGTTGTCGAGCTGCTTGCGAAGGGTCTGCACCTGGGGCTTCTCGGCCGCGCTGGCGTACTCGATGACCGACGAGGTGTAGTTGAACGCGCTGGCGTCGCCCGTGCCCAGCACGTGGAACCCGCGGCTGGCCAGCGCCGCGCCGGTGGTCGCGGCGATGCCGTTGGATCCGGAGCCATTCAGCACCTGCACGTTGACGTCGGACGGATTGGCCGCGGCCAGCACCGGGGTGGTGGTCTTCTTGGTCGGCGGCAGGGTCTTGTCGTGCGCGATCGCGCTGAACAGGTCCTGGGCGCCGGGCTGGGCGAACTCCACCTCGGCCTGCGGGTCACCCGGGTAGGCCACCGTGGGCACCTGGACGAACTGGATGTCCTTGGTGTTCAGGTTGCGGACGCTGCCCAGGATCGAGGTCATCGAGTTCAGGTCCATGTCCGTGGTCATCGCGCTCGCCACGTCCTTGACCACCGAGAACACCCGGGTGACGCTGCCCAGGATGTCGCTCTTCTCCACGCCCTGCACCAGCGAGGCCATCAGGTACTGATCGCGCTGGATCCGCTGCAGGTCGGAGCCCTCGCCGATGTTCTCCCTGATGCGCCAGAAGGCCAGCGCCATCTTGCCCTTGACGTGGTGCTTGCCGGCCGAGAGGTGCAGGCCGGACTGCGGGTTGCTGACCGCGAACGGCAGGCAGATGTCGACGCCGCCGATGTCGTTGACCACGTGCTCGAAGCCGACGAAGTCCAGCTGGACGAAGTGGTCGATGCGCACGCCGGTGATCTGCTCGACGGTCTTGTACAGGCAGGACGGGCCGCCGTTGGCGAACGTGGCGTTGATCCGCTCCAGCGCGGCCGGGTCCGCGACCTGGCCAGGGGTGCCGGTCCCGTGTGCGGGGCAGGCCAGCGTGGGCACCACGGTGTCCCGGGGGAAGCTGATCACCACCGCGCCCTTACGGCCGGGGGAGATGTGCAGCAGGATGATCGTGTCCGAGCGCTGGCCGCCGTCCACCAGCGACCGGCCGAACTGCTTGTTCGCGCCCTTGCGGGTGTCAGAGCCGATGAGCAGGATATTCAGCGCGTTGGTGTACTTTGGCGGTCGCTTGCCGAGCCCGGTGATCTTGATCTGGTGGATGCTGTTGACGTCATTCCTATATACCGAGTAGAAATATAGGGACGTCACCACCAGCAGGCAGGTGAACGCAATAGAGCCCCAGCCAAGGATCCGCATCTTGAGACTGGGCTTGGGGCCGGTTCGCGGGCCCCGGCGGCCCTTGCTCACCGTGGGCCCGCCGCGGCGTCCGGCAACGTCGTGGCGGCTCATCACCCCTCCGGTGAGTCATCCTAGCTAGCTGGCCGGCTTCTCTTCCCGGGAATAGCTGATCAAAGATTATGCGATCGAACCGGGAGAAAACGCCTGCTTGGTCAGGACATGACCAAGCCTGGGCCTGAAGAACACGCTGGCCAGCGGCATTGCGGTCAAGTCCGCTTACAGTAGGACTGGTGGGCGCTGCCGACCGTGAAAACCCGATTCGCGGCGCCGGGATTGGGCCCGCCGGGCCGGGGGAGATCACCTCCATGGATGCCTCGCCCCGGGACACCAAGCCCCGCCGGTCCAGGCCCAGGAGCGCAGCCAGGCGCCCGGACCAGGCCGCCCCCGGCGGAGCGCCCACCCCGGCGGATCCGGATGGGCGGGACGAGACGGCCAGCGGCACTCCAGTTGCCGGTCCGGCCAGGGCGTCAGGCGCGGGCGTGATCGCTGGGTCGGCGGACCCTGTGACGGAAGATGCGGCTGGCCCGAATAGGACAGGCGTGGCTGATGGTGCCGCTGGGTCGGCGGATCTGGAAGGTGCCGACGTGGCTGGCGATGCGGGCGGACTGGCTAGTGGCGGCACGCCGGACGGGGTCACAGCACCCGACGGGGTGGCTAGCGATGGAGACCGGGCCGGCGTTGCTGGCCGGGCTGATGGCGATGGCGCGGAGGCGTCAGGCGCGGCGGCTGATTCTGAGGCCCCAGTCCGATCCGGTCACTACGGCGATCCGACAGGCCAGCCGGGGACAGGCCGGCCGGGGTCTGGGCCGCGGCGGGGTGCCCGGACGCGGAAGCGGCAGCTTCCGCCGGCGGGCGGGGCGTTCGCCCGGCTGACCGTGCTGCCTGCGGTGCTCGTCATCGCCTGGCTGGTCCCTGGGCTGCCGCTGCTGCTGGCCGGGGTGTTCAGCCCGGCTGTGATGCTGCTTATCTCGGTGCCGCTGGCGATCATCATTGTCGCCTCCGGGCTGCAGTGGGTGCCTGGTCAGTGGCCTACTGCGCTGCCGGGCCCCCGCCGGGGGAGCCGCTGGCCCGCCTGGTTCGGGCTCGTTGGCACGGCCCTGATCGCCGTCGGGTTCGGGGCGTGGCAGCTGGCGGTCAACTCAGTCACGATCGTGGCCAGCAGGGCCCCGGGCGCCACGTTCGCGGCCGGGTACTGGATCTCCCAGCACGGCTCGCTGCCGATCCCGGCGCGGATGGAGGCGTTCGGCGGTCCCCACCCCGGGCTGTCGTTCACCACATCCGGGCTGCTGGCCCACGGCGACGCGCTGTACCCGCGGTCGCTGCCGGGGCTGCCGATGCTGCTCAGCGGAGGGTTCTGGCTGCACGGGATCAGCGGCGCGGCGCTGGTCAGCCCGGTCCTCGGGGCGCTGGCCGTGCTCGCCTTCGGCGGCCTGGCCGGCCGGCTTGCCGGCCCGCAATGGGCCCCGGCCGCCGCGCTGGTGCTCGCCATCACCCTGCCCGAGGTGTACACCAGCCGGTCGGCCTTCGCGGAGCCGGTGATGCAGATACTGCTGTTCGGCGGGTTGTGCTTGCTGATCGACTCGCTGACGCTGCGTGCCCAGCCTGCCGCGGCCTCGCCGCTGCCCCCGCCAGGCCCGCTCCCGGTGCCCAGCGTGCCGGCACCGCCCGCACCGCCGGCCACAGCAGCAACTGAAGCCACATCGACGTCTCCGGGCACATCCGGCGATCCAGCTACAGCGGCGGAACCAGCCCCCGCGCGGCGGCCCCCGGCCACCCTGTCGGAAGCGGCCGCGGTCCTGGCGTCACGGTCCCGGGCGGCGCTCTGGCGGCGGGCCGGGACGGAGCCGGCTGCGGTCAGCGACGACACGGTGGTGATGGATAACCCGCTGGCGGGTGCCCGCCGGGCGGGCTGGGCCATCCGCAGCAAGCCCAGCTGGCTGACGCCGGCCTGGGTGCTGGCCGGCCTGGCCGGTCTCAGCCTCGGGCTGATCACCCTCGTGCGCCCGGACGGGCTGGTCTACCTGCTCCCGGTGATCCCTGTGACGGGCGGTCTCTGGGCGGCCCGGCGGTCGCAGGCAATGCCGTATTCCTTGGGGCTTCTGATAGGTATCGCCTACGGGCTGGTGGCTGGATACGTGCTGGCCGGCCCCTATATGGACACGATCGCCGGGCCGCTGCAGGCGGCCGGCCTGGTCGCCGCGGGGCTGGCCGTGGTCACGGCCTGCGCCGCAGCGATTGTGCGGTCTGGCCGGGTGCGCGGCGCGCTGCGGCGGGCCGGCCGCCGGCCGCAGCTGCGCTGGCTGGGCTGGCTGACCGGGCTGCGGTGGCGGTCCTGGCTGCCGGAGGCGGCCGCGGTGGCCGTGGTAGCGGCGCTGATCGGGCTGGCGGTCCGGCCGTACGTGCAGACCGTGCGCGGTCACCCCGGTGCCGGGGAGCGGGCCTTCATAGCCGCGTTGCAGCAGGCGCAGGGGCTGCGGGTCGATCCGGCCAGGCTGTACGCCGAGGACAGCCTGTACTGGGTGATCTGGTACATCGGGCTGCCCGCGCTGCTGCTGGCCGGGGTGGGCCTGGCCCTGCTGACCCGGCGGTCGGTGCGCGCGCTCCTGCGCTGGCGGGACCCCAGCGGGGCGGCGCGGAACTGGGCGCTGCCGTTGCTGATCATCGGCTGGGGCGCGGCGATCGTGCTGTGGCGGCCGGAGACGGTCGCCGATCAGCCGTGGGCCAGCCGCCGCCTGGTGCCGCTGGTGCTGCCGGGGCTGGTGCTGGCGGCCATCTGGGCCGCCGCGTGGCTGACCGGGCGGGCCCGCTCCCGCGGCGCGGGCATGGCCGCCTGGTCGTTCGTGTCGGCCTGCTGCGTGGTGGCGCTGCTGGTGCCGACGCTGGTGACCACGACCGGGTTCGGGCTGACCCACCGCGGGCCGACCGGGTCGCTGCGCCCGGTCGTGAACGGCCTGGCGGCCCGCAAGACCAACGCCGGGGAGCCGAGGGTGACCGGCCGTCTGTGCGGCGCGATCGGCCATGGCACGGCGGTGGTGATCATCGGTGAGCGGCTGGCGGACCAGCTCGCCGCGCCGGTGCGCACCATCTGCGGCCGGCCGGTGGCGTGGGTCGCGGCGGGCCAGGCAGCGGCCGCGCAGCTGCCCGCCGTGATCAGCGGCATCGAGCGGTCCGGGCACCGGCCGGTGCTGCTGGCGGCCAGCCGGGCCGCGCTTGGCCAGTACGCGGCTACCGGCTCGCTGGTAGTCAGCCTGCGGACGACGCAGGACCCGCACGAGCTGACCCAGCCGCCGATGGGGCCGGGCCCGCTGAACCTGCGGGTCTGGCTGGCCACGCTGCCGAAACCGCCGGCGGTCGGGGCCTGAGCCCGGCCGTGGGTCACGGGCGCGGCCGCGGGCGCGACGCGCGCTGGCGTGCGGATTTGCCTCGCGGCGAAGGTGCCCCTAAAGTAGGGGCACACGACGCGGGGTGGAGCAGTTCGGTAGCTCGCTGGGCTCATAACCCAGAGGTCGCGGGTTCAAATCCCGCCCCCGCTACCAAGTAAATGCAGGTCAGGGGCTTGATCGCCGGAGACGGCGGTCAGGCCTTTTGGTCGTTTGTTCGCGGTTCGTCCGCGAGATCGGGCCGCACGAGCCGGCCGACGGTGGGCGAATCTGGCCCTCAGTAGGACTGTCATCAGAATCCGCGCAACCGGGTCGTCATCCGGAGCACTGCTGGCCGAACATCGTCGCGTGGCGGTAGCACCGGTTCGGGCCTTCCCGGTCGCCCGTTACCTGCCCCCATACTCAGCCAGATCCCTACCCGCGCGCGGCTGGAGCCCGGTGCCAGCCGCCGGCTGGTATCGGCCCGGCTGGCGCCGGGCAGCGCCACGACTCCCTGGCCCTGCTGCCACTGCTTCGCCTACTGGCCGATGGGCCCCAGCCGGCAGAGCGGATAGGACATGAGTGCGGTGGCGCCACCGGTTGACGCTGGCCGAGCCCGAAAGGATTCGTCAAGGCCTGCAGACTAGTCGGTCCGTCACTACTAATGGACTGTTAGCTCCAAAAGTACAGACATGGTAGCAACAGGAGCGCTGTGCTGGTCGACTGCCCTTGACCTGCTTAACGTGGCCACTGCTGAGCCTGAAGCCTGAGAACGAGGGTGGCTATACAACAGAAAATTGGAGTTGACAATCCAAAATCAAGCTTAGATACTGTAGCTGTCAGTCCAGTTACGCTCCTGCAGGCTCATCAACCCGAGAGGTTCAGATGACCAGTCCGAAGACAATCGCTCAAGAAGTTGAGGTGCTGCACCAGGGATTCGCCGGGCAGGTACCCGACGAGCTGCTATCCACGTTCTTTGCCGAGCAGAAGATCCTCGACGCGGCCGGTGTGCCGGAAGCGGCCGCCAAGGCCGGTTCCGCGATGCCTGACGGTGACCTGCTGGACGCTCACGGGCAGCCAACCACGCTGACCGCCGCCCGTGCCGGCAAGCCAGCGGTTGTGGTGTTCTACCGCGGCGCGTGGTGCCCGTACTGCAACGTCGCGCTCCGGAACTACCAGGCGAATCTCGTCCCGGAACTCGATTCCCGCGGAATCGCGCTGATCGCTGTCAGCCCGCAGAAGGCGGACGGATCGCTGTCGATGGCCGAGAAGAACGATCTCACCTTCACCGTGCTCTCGGACCCGGGTAACCAGATCGCGAGTGCCCTGGGAATTCTCACCGCACCCACCGAGGACGTGCGCGGGGCTCTGCACGCTACCGGCGTCGACCTGCCTGCTCTGAACAGTGACGGCACCTACACGCTTCCGATGGTTACTGTCGCTGTGGTGGACGCCGCGGGCGTCATCCGCTGGATCGATGTCGCTCCCAACCACGCCAAGCCCGCAGAAGTGGCCGACATCATCTCCGCCCTCGACAAGGCACTCAGCTGATCGCTGGGACATGCTGGCTCCAGCCAGTGCGGTAGGGCTGTCGGCAGCCCAGTGCATGTCAGTGTCGGCGGCCACACGGCGGTCAATGCCCCGGCCAGCTCCCCGACCACGGTGGTCACGGGCACACCCACCTTCACTACGTCCTGCTGACGTGGAAGCAACCCGCAAGCCTGGGAAGACAGGGCCAACAGCAGTGCCGGGGGGCGGCGATCCCATCTGCCCCCCGGCATACCAGGCCACGGCATAGACCGGTCGTGCGGTCGAGACAGCGGAGCCGGAAGCACAGGTTACGGCTGGCCGCCGACATGACCGTCCTCGGTATCGCCGCAGAATCCTCCCTCCGGTGATGGCGGCCAGCTCCTCGCCGGCTTGATCAGCTAGCGGCGCCTGCCGTCGCGCACAGGAAAGGAGTCCCTCGTGGCGAAGATGACACCGGCGCAGTGGCGTGAGTTCGTGATGACCGGGACCAGGACCGGCAAGCTGGCCGTCACCAGGGCCGACGGGTCGCCGCACGTCACGCCCGTGTGGTTCGTGCTCGACGGCGACGACGTCGTGCTGAACACGCACGAGACCAGCGCTAAGGGCCGGGCGCTGCGCCGCGATCCGCGCGTCAGCCTGTGCGTCGATGATCAGGAGCCGCCCTACAGCTTCGTGATCATCCGAGGTGAGGCGGTGATCTCGGAGGACCTGGCGGATCTGCGGCACTGGGCCGGTGTCATCGGCGGCCGGTACATGGGCGCCGACCGGGCAGACGAGTACGGCGCGCGCAACGGGGTGCCCGGCGAGCTGCTGGTGCGCCTGCGGCCCACGAAGGTCGTCGCCAACCTCGACATGACCGCCTGACCCGTCCCCGTCAGGGGCGGCGACGCAGGGGTGGGCGCCGGGCCCAGGTGGCCCAGCGCCACAGCCACTCCAGCGGGCCCTGGCGGAACCGGCGCAGCCACAGCGTCGAGAACGCCCACTGCACG
>DASVBE010000342.1:0-19756 GCA_036375995.1 Streptosporangiaceae bacterium
ACCTCATGGGCCGGCCCGGTCGCCGAAGCCCTCGAGGAAGCGGGCGCCGACCCGGCCACCGCCCGGGCGGAGGCCCGGCTCGGCCTGGCCGTGGTCCGCGGCCTCCTCCTCGACCTCCTGGCCACCGGCGATCACGACGGCGTCCGCGCCGCCCACGAGCAGTTCCTGCGCCATTACCAGGCCGATAACGTCCATTAGCGGCCGCACCGAAAAGACGGCCAGGAAAATAGTCCTTGCCCGTTCATAATCTGGCGCTTATGGTCAGGAAATGACCGCCGCTACCCGCTCCACCGCCGCGCCCGCTGGCCTGGCCGCCGGCCGGCTCGCGTCCCGCAGGTTGTCTACTTCGCGCTGTCCGGCGTGGCCCCGCTGACGGTCGTCGCCGGGGTCATCACCACCGCCTACGCGGTGACCGGGCTGACCAGCGTGCCCGCCGCGTTCTACCTGGTCGCCGTGGTGCTCGCGGTGTCGTGATCATCATCCTGACCGTAACCGGGCTGACCAGGCCGGCCGCCGGCCACTTCAGCGCGGCCACCCTGTCCCCCGCCATCCTGACCAAGGGCGGCACCGGCGCGGCGCTGGCCTGGATCTTCCCGGCCGTCTTCACGGTGGCCGCGGCGGCGGGCATAGCCTGGGCCCTGATCATGAAGGCCACCCGGCCGCAGGCGTACGCCGCCATCGGGTCCGGGCCCGAGGAGAAGTGATGACGCAACGACCGCCGCTGCCGCCGTTCACCGAGGACACCGCCCGGCAGAAGGTGCAGGCCGCGGAGGACGCCTGGAACACCCGTGACCCGGAGCGAGTGGCGGGCGCGTACACCGAGGATTCGGTGTGGCGCAACCGGCACGAGTTCGTCACCGGCCGCGCGGAGATCATCGGCTTCCTCCGCCGTAAATGGGACCGGGAACTGGACTACGCCTTGCGCAAGGAACTCTGGGCGTTCGGCGACGACCGGATCGCGGTGCGGTTCCAGTACGAGTGCCACGACGGCAAGGGCCAGTGGTACCGCAGCTACGGCAACGAGCTGTGGGAGTTCGACGACGACGGTCTGATGCGCCGCCGCGAGGCCAGCATCAACGACGTCCCGATCGGCGAGGCAGACCGCCGGATCTTCGGCCCCCGCCCGGAGTCCGAGCGGGGGCAGCCCTTCCCGCTGCGTTAAAGCGCCGTGTTGGCTGGCTCGCGCCAGGCCGCCCTTTAGCCGCGCTGCCTTCCCTCCTCGCTCCCTCGGCGCTCCTTCGTCGCGCCTCATCGCTCGTCAGGAAAACAGCGCCGCGGCCCTGCGCGAGCTGGCCGCTAAAGCGGCCGGATCTCGCGGTTCAGCGTGCCGCGGTCGACGACCAGCAGGCTGCGGTTGGGCAGCAGGTGCCAGCCGTCCTGCGGCCATCCGGTGCTGGCCACCACCACGGCCTCCGGGGTCACCCGGTAGCGCAGGTCGAGGTAGGCCAGCACGTCCTCGGGACCGCCCACCCAGCCGCGCTTGCGCAGGTCGGCCTCGGCGACCTTGGCGGAGTCGTGCCAGTTGATCGCGTACAGCCGCTCCGGCGTGAGCAGGATCGCGTTCAGGCTGGCGGGCGCGAACTGCTCCTCGATGTGCGCGGTAGTGCCGGCGATCGCCGCGGGCAGATCACCGCCATACTCCTCGAGCCGGGACATGATGGCGAGGAAGTAGAACTCGCTGTCGGTGGTCCCGGTGCGGTGCTCGTGCCAGGGGTCCGGCAGGATCTCCGGCAGCCGGTGCTGCGGGTGGATGGCCCCGTTGTGCGCCATCAGGTACGGGCCGTGCCGGAACGGGTGCGTGTTCCGGTCGCTGATCTCCAGCCCGGGCGTGGCCCAGCGCAGGTGCACCAGGCCCAGGTCGCCCAGCATCTCGTAGGCGAGCTTGGCGTACTCGGGGGCGTACTCCGCGGATTCCGGCGCCTTGCGCAGCCGCGGCTCACTGCCCTCGTACCAGCCCTTGCCCCAGCCGTCGCTGTGCAGCGCGGCCAGCCCGGTGAATTCAGCGAACCCGTCGGCCCCCATGAGGTGAGCGACGGGCACTTCCTCCCGGGCGCAGTACCCAAGAAGACGGCACATATATGACTAACCCCTTTACAGGAATTTCCCCATGCCCCCGGCGATATCGATTGACGCGCCCGCAATGTAGCTGGCCCGGTCGCTGGCCAGGAACGTGACCAGCCCGGCGACCTCATCAGGCCGGCCGAACCGGCCCAGCGGCACCTCGGCCGCGGCCAGTTTCCCGAAGAACTCCCCCGCCGGGAGTTCGGGGGCTCTGCGCTGGTGAATATTCTCCCACTGCGGGGTCTCAACCAGCCCGATATTCACGCTATTTACCAGGATTCCCTCTGCTCCCAGCTCCATCGAGAGGGCCTTGGACAGGCTGAGGCAGGAGGCCCGGTTGACCGAGGAGGCCAGGAACGCCGGGTCCGGGTAGCGCGCGTACACCGCGTTGATGTTGATGACCCGCGGCGCGGCACTGTCCCGCAGGTAGGGCAGGGCCGCGCGGATGCAGCGGATCTGGGAGAACAGCTTGACCTCGGTGTCGGCCTGCCAGTCGTCGTCGGTCAGCGCGGCGAACCGGCCCGGGCGGGCCCCGCCGGCGTTGTTGACCAGGATGTCGACCCCGCCCAGCGCCGAGGCGGCCCCGTCCACGAACGCGGTGACCTGCTCCGGGTCGGTGACGTCGCAGGCCAGCGCGACGATCTGGGCGCTGTCGCCGGCCTGCTTGGCCAGCGCCGCGGCCGCGTCGTCCAGCTCCGCGGCGTGCCGGGAGCAGATCGCCACCGCCGCGCCTTCGGCCAGCAGCTCGGCCGCGATGGCCAGGCCCAGGCCCTTGGAGCCGCCGGTGACGACCGCCCGGCGGCCGGCCAGCCCGAGGTCCATTTAGCCCTCGCCGCCGTCCCCGGCCACGATGCCGCTGCCCGCCGCCTCGGCCTGCTGTGCCTCGGCCAGCTTGAGCAGGCTCTGCCGCGGCGGGCAGAACACGTCGACCTCCAGGCAGCTGGTGTCGGTGGTCCACGCGCCGTGCGGCACCCAGGCCGGGATCACGCAGACGTCGCCGCGGCGCATCACCCGCACGTCCCCGTCCAGGTCGAAGGTGAACTCGCCGTCCAGCACGATCACGATCTGCTCTTCGGAGTGCACGTGCCTGGGCGCCTCGGTGCCCGGGTCGAAGCTGACGAAGTTCACCAGCGCGCCGTCGCCGAGCACCGGCCGGAAGCCGAGCCCCGGCACGAACTCGACCGGGTCGATCGAGTCCACGTTCACGAAGCGCCCGGGGTGCGCGGGCTCGCCCTCCGCCTCGATGCCGAAATGGCTGTGCGCGTCGCCCAGGCTTGCTGTGTCGGTCACTGTGCCTCCCGTCCGGTCCGCAGCACCTCGCCGATCCGGCGGATGCCCTCGTCGATGAGATCGTCCGCGACCCGGCTGTAGGCCAGCCGGATCTGCGCGTGGCCGTCCTGGCCGGGGTAGAACGGCGCCCCCGGCACGTAGGCCACCTTGCGGGCGCGGGCCTGGGCGGCCAGCGCCACGGTGTCCGTCCCGGCCGGGGCGGTCACCCAGTAGTAGAAGCCGCCGCGCGGCGTGGTCCACGTGGTGCCCTCGGGCATGTGCGCGGCCAGGGCCGCCCCGACGAGCTCGGCCCGGCGAGCGTACAGCGCCCGGGACCGCTCGATCTGCGCGTCCATCTCGCCGCTGCGGCCGTACTCCTCGAGCAGCCGCTGGCCGAGCGCGCCGGAGCACTGGTCGGAGTTCTGCTTGGCCACGATCAGCCGGCTGATTATGGCCGCCGGCCCGGCCGCCCAGCCGAGCCGGAACCCGGGGCTGAAGATCTTGGAGAACGTTCCGGCCTGGAGCACCACGTCCGGGGCGGATGACCACAGGCTGGGCGCCACCTCGCTGCCGAACGGCAGCTCGCGGTAGGCGGTGTCCTCCAGGATCAGGAACCCGTACCGGCGGGCCAGCGCGATCAGCGCCTCGCGCCGCTCGGCGGACAGCGACAGCCCGGTCGGGTTCTGGAAGTCCGGGATCGTGTAGAGGATCTTCGGCCGCAGCCCGCCGGCCAGCATGTCCGCCAGCTGGTCAACCCGCATCCCGTCGTCGTCCATGGGCACGCCGTGCAGGTCCGCCTCGTAGCCGCGGAAAGCCATGATCGCGCCGAGGTAGGTCGGCGCCTCGACCACAACCACGTCGCCGGGGTCGAGGTAGCTCTTGGCCAGCAGCTCCATGCAGTCAATGCCGCCGCTGGTGATCATCAGCTCGCCGGCCCCCGGGATCCGGCCCTCGAGGCGGTCAAGACGGCCGGACACGAAGTCACGCACGCTGGCCAGGCCCTCGGTGGCCGCGTACTGCAGCGCGACGGGAGCGTCCTCGGTGATCAGCTTCGAGGCCAGGCCCGCCAGCACGTCCCGGGGCCAGGTGGCCGGGTCGGGGAACCCGCCGGAGAAGGTGATCACGTCGGTCGCGCCGGCCAGCGCCAGGATCGCGGTGATCTCCCCGCCGCCCAGCGCGTGCGTGCGCCGGGCCAGGCCGGCGTTCCAGTCGTGCTCCAGTGCTGCGGTCATCAGCCGCTCCATCCCTCAACAGCGCCTCATGGCAGTGACAGTGGGTGCCCTTGACAGCGGATCTTACAAATGTAAAAATTCCGCGAATCAGGCTTTACATAGGTAATACCCCGCTCGTTAGCATAGCTCAGTTCATCAGATCCCACGACGGGTTGCCTGGCAAATGACATCTGTGTCAGCTCCGCTCGCCAAGCTGGCCGAGGTGACCGCCCCGGCGGTGCCCCCCGCCGAGCTGGACGACCTCGACCTGGCCCTGCTGCGGGCGCTGGCCGACGACGCGCGCCAGTCGCAGCGGGCGCTCGCCCGGCGGATCGAGATGTCCCCGCCCGCGGTGGCCGACCGGCTGGCCCGGCTCGAGCGCAGCGGCGCCATCCGCGGCTACCGGGTCGACATCGACTGGGCCGCGCTCGGCTACCCGGTCGTGGTCTACCTGGCGGTGACCGCCGGGCCCGGCATGGAGCTGACCGAGATCATCACCGCGATCGGGGCGCTGCCCGAGGCCGAGGAGATGAGCGTGGTCACCGGCAGCCTGGACCTGCTGGTCCGGCTCCGGGTGCGGGACCACGCGCACCTGCGCGAACTGCTGCTCAGCAAGATCTTCCAGATCAACGGGGTGCAGCGGACCGAGACGTTCCTGTCCCTGGCCGATATGGAGCCGGGAAACTTCGCCGCCGCCATGCTGGATCAGATGAGCAGGCAGCGGGGAGAGTCGAAGAAGACCTGAAAGCGCGACCGGCCTGGGCCCGGCGGTCCCGCCCCCGGTCGCGTACACCTTTCTGATCGGAGGACAGCCGGATGGGCAGTAGCGCCCCGAATGGCAGCCAGCACGCAGTAGACGGGGTCGGCCAGAGCGGCTTCGTGGCCCAGTACGGGCTCTACACCCCGGAGCAGCAGGCCGCGGCCGACGAGCTCGCCGACCGCATCCGCGAGCTCGGGCTGCGCACCGTGCGGCTCATCGTGGTCGACCAGCACGGCATCCCGCGGGGCAAGGCCCTGGACCCGGCCGTGGCCATCGCCGCGATGCGCAACGGCCTGGACTTCTCCGGCGCCATCTACAGCCTGGACACCGGCAACCAGGTGTTCGTGCCCGCGTTCGCGGCCGGCGGGGGGTTCGGCATCGACGAGCTGACCGGGTTCCCCGACGTGGTCCTGGTTCCCGACCCGGCCACGTTCCAGGTGCTGCCCTGGGCCGACCGGACCGGCTGGATGCTCTGCGACGTGTACTTCTCCAGCGGCGCGCCGATGCCGCTCGACGGCCGCGGGCTCATGCGCCGTCAGCTGGCCGCGCTGGGCGAGGCCGGCTTCGACTACCTGGCCGGCATCGAGGTCGAGTACTACATCGTCAAGAACGAGCAGGCCACGATCATCCCGGAGAACGCCGGGTTCACCCCCGTGGCGCCCGCCATCAGCGTGTGGGAGCGCGGCTACCAGTACCTGTCCGAGGTCCGGCTGGACAGCGTGAACAGCACGCTGGAGATGATCCGCGACGGCCTGGCCGGGGTCGGGCTGCTCCCCCGCTCCATGGAGGACGAGTGGGGCCCCGGGCAGATGGAGTTCAGCTTCAGCCCGATCGGCGGGCTGGCCGCGGCCGACGCGGTCGTGCTGTTCCGCTCCGCGGTCAAGCAGCTGTGCCAGCGGCACGGGCTGCTGGCCAGCTTCATGTGCCGGCCCGGCCTGCCGAACTTCTTCTCCTCCGGCTGGCACCTGCACGAGTCGCTGCTGTCCCGGACGGACGGGCGGAACGTGTTCAGCAGCCAGCACGAGGCGCTGTCGCAGGAGGGCCGCCACTTCGTGGCCGGCCTGGTCGAGCACGCGATGCCGATGACCGTGTTCGCCACCCCGACGGTCAACGGGTACAAGCGCTACCGGCCGTACTCGTTCGCCCCGGACCGGGTCTGCTGGGCGGTCGAGAACCGCGGCGCGCTGATCCGGGTGCAGGGCGCGCCGGGCGACAGCAACAGCCACATCGAGAACCGGATGGGCGAGCCCGCCGCCAACCCGTACCTGTGCATGGCCGCGAACATCGCGGCCGGGCTGGACGGGCTGCGCCGCAAGGCCGACCCGCCGCCGCCGGTCGAGGCCGACCCGTACGCCACCGAGGCCCCGATGCTGCCCACGTCGCTGGCCACCGCGATCGAGGCGCTGGACAAGGACACCTTCTACCGGGAGGCGTTCGGGGCCACGCTGGTGGACTACCTGCTCACGATGAAGCGCGCCGAGGTCAGCCGGTACGAGGCCGCGCTGGCCGACAACCCGCCCGCGGATCCCGGTGACGTCACCGACTGGGAGATGCGCGAGTACTTCGAGTTCTTCTGACCACCGGGAGCACCGCCACATGACCCTGCAGCACGTCGTCCTGTTCAGCTTCCCGCGCGAGCTGTCGGCGGAGGAAGCCGCGGACATGCGCGCGATGGTGGCGTCCTGGCCGACGGAGATCGGGCTGATGACCAGGTGCCGGTTCGGCACCGATCTCACCGGGGCCCGCACCCGCGGCTACCCCTACCTGCTCTACACCGAGTTCCCCAGCGAGGAGGCCCTGGCGGAGTACCGGGCGCACCCGGTGCACCAGGACTTCCTCGCCTGGCTCAACGCACGTAACTGCACCCCGCTGGCCTTTGACTACCACCTGGACGGCCAGACCGTCCTGATGCCCGAATGAAAGGAACGGTGCCATGGCCAAGACCAGCCCAGACCTGATTCCCGGGGCCGGCAGCGGCGAGCTCGCACACGGCTCGCTGCGGCTCTGGGACGCCATCGCCATCTCGGTGTCCGTGATTGCCCCCGGGATGGCCATGCTGCTCAACGTCACCGGGGTGGCCGCGGTGGCGGGCGGCTCGACGCCGCTGGCCTTCCTGCTCGGCGGCATAGCCTGCCTGGCGCTGGCCTTCGTGGTGATCGGGTTCACCCGGCGGATGGCCACCGCCGGGTACGCGTACACCTACGCCAGCCGGAGCCTGGGGACCAGCGCCGGGTTCATCGCCGGCTGGCTGTACTTCCTCGGGTTCATCTGCTTCGTGCCGATGACGATGTCCGCGGTCGGCTACCTCGCCGCGGACCTGCTCGGGGTCAACCCGGACCTGTGGATCCTGTTCTTCTTCATCGGCATGGTGCTGTTCGTGGTGCTGTCCACGATCAGGGTCAAGGTGACCACCCGGGTGCAGCTGATCGTGGGCATCGTGACGGTCGCGGTGATCCTGGTGGTCGACCTGGTCACCACGGCCAAGGGCGGGAGCAACGGCCAGGCGCTGAGCGCGTTCACCTTCGGGCACACCAACGCGGGCGGCTTCGACGGCGTGTTCTACGGCATCATCTTCGGCGTCACCTCCTACATCGGCTTCGAGACCGCGGCCGACTTCGGTGAGGAGACCGCCAACCCGCGCCGGTACATCCCGATCGCGGTGATCGTGGCCACCCTGTTCGCGATCATCCTCTACCTGTGGACCACGTACTCGATCACGATCGGCTTCGGGGTGAACAACGGGGCCAAGATGGCCACCGACCCGGTCCTGCTGAAGACCACGGCGACCACGTTCGTCGGCAGCTGGCTGGGCACGCTGGTGGAGATCGGCGGCATGCTGGCCGCGTTCATCGTGTGCGTGGCCTGCGCCACGGCCGCCGCCCGGACCCTGTTCGCGATGGGCCGCGAGGGCGTGCTGCCGTCCGCGTTCGGCCGGACCCACCCGCGGTTCCAGACCCCGGTCACCGCGACGATCGCGGTCACCGTGGTGGCGATCCTGATGGGCCTGCTGATGGGCTACCCGCTGCACGACGACACGTTCGGCGAGCCGTTCAGCAACTACTACTTCTGGGCCACGACCGGCACCCTGCTGATCATCGTGGTCTACATCATGCTGTGCCTCGGCGGCATCGTGTACTTCCGGAAGACCAGGGACTCCAGGAACTGGAACCCGCTGCTGCACGTGGTCGTCCCGCTCATCGGCGCGATCGTGTTCGGCGCCGCGCTGTACGGCTCGATCCACCCGACGCCGCCCGGCATCCTCAAGTGGACCCCGTACGTGGCGCTGGTCTGGCTGGTCATCGGCCTCGGTGTGCTGGTGTGGCTGCGCGTCACCCGGCCGGACAAGATCGCCATGGTCGGCTCGATCCTGGGCGAGGAGGGCGGCAAGGACGCCGCCATCCTCGACCGCACCTAGCCCGGCATCAGCGCGACGATGTGCCATCGCACGGCCGATGGCCCGGGTGATGGCACATCGTCGCGTGCCTGACGGCCGGGCGCGGGCGAATGCGGAGGCCCCGGTCAGCTGGCGGTCAGCCGGGACACGGACAATGGCCGGATGAACGCGACCCCGTTGCCGCAGCTCAGCGGCGCCCCGCTGGTCACCGACGGCGGTATGGAGACCGACCTGATCTTCCACCACGGCGTGGACCTGCCGCACTTCGCGGCGTTCCCGCTGGTGGAAACGCCGCAGGGGCGGGATCAGCTGACCCGGTACTACGACAGCTACGCGGCGGTCGCCGCGGCGGCCGGGGCCGGGCTGCTGCTGGAGGCGCCGACCTGGCGGGCCAGCCCGGACTGGGGGGCCCTGCTCGGCTACGACGCGGCCGGGCTCGCCCGGGTCAACGAGGCGGCCGTGGAATTGCTGCGCGGCCTGCGGGAACGGTACGCCGGGCCGCTGGGCGGCCGGGCCGTGCTGGTCGCGGGCATGGTCGGGCCGCGCTTCGACGGCTACCAGCCGGGCGAGGCGATGAGCGCGGACCAGGCGCAGGAGTACCACGGGCCGCAGATCCGGGCCTTCGCGGCGGCCGGCGCGGACATGGTCAGCGCGCTGACGCTGACCGGCGCCGGCGAGGCGGCCGGAATCGTCCTGGCGGCCAGGGACGCCGGGCTGCCGGTGGCGATCTCGTTCACCGTGGAGACCGACGGCACGCTGGCCGACGGCAGCACGCTGGCGGGCACGATCGGCGCGGTGGACGCCGCCGCCGCGCCGGACTACTTCGGGATCAACTGCTCGCACCCCGGGCACATCGCGCCCGCGCTCAGCACGGCGGACGGCGGCGGCTGGCGGGAGCGGATCGCCGGGGTCCGGTACAACGCGTCCGCGCTCAGCCACGCCGAGCTGGACGAGTCCGACGAGCTGGACGAGGGTGACCCGGCCGCGCTGGCCGCGGCGCACCGGAAGCTGGTGCCGCTGCTGCCCGGCCTGTCCGTAGTAGGCGGCTGCTGCGGCACCGACGCCCGCCACGTAGCCGCCCTCTGGGCCAGCTAACCCCGCCGTTCGCTTCCGGGGCCGGGACCGGCGGCTGCCTAAGGTGGTGGGCATGCGGGTTGTGTCTTTGCTGCCCTCGGCGACCGAGATCGTTTATGCGCTCGGGCTGGGCGATGACCTGGTCGGGGTGACGTTCGAGTGCGACGAGCCGCCCCAGGCCCGGACGGACAAGACCGTGGTCGTCGGCGGCCGGGACACCACCGGGATGACCCCGGGCGAGATCGACCAGTACGTCAGGAACCAGCTGGCGTCCGGCGGGGACCTCTACACGCTGCACGCGGGCGCCCTGGCCGGGCTGAACCCCGACCTGATCCTGACCCAGGACCTGTGCCGGGTCTGCGCGCTGCCGTCCGGCCAGGTTTCCGGCGCGCTCAGCCACCTCGGCTGCGACGCCGACGTGCTCTCCCTGGACCCGTACTCCCTGGAGGAGGTGCTCGGCACGATCCTGGCCGTAGGCGAGCGGGCCGGCGTGCCGGGCCGCGCCCTGGCGCTGGTGACCGGGCTGCGGCAGCGGCTGGCCACGGTGGCCGTCGCGGTGACCGGGCGGCCCCGGCCGCGGGTCGCGGTGCTGGAATGGACCGACCCGCCGTTCACCGCCGGGCACTGGATCCCCGACCTGGTGACCGCGGCGGGCGGCGAGCCGGTGGCCTGCCACCCCGGGGCACCCGCGCAGCAGGCCGGCTGGGCGGAGATCGCCGCCGCGCAGCCGGACATCGTGGTCGTCTCCCCGTGCGGCTACCACCTGGACGGCGCGGCCCAGCAGGCCGAGACCGCCGGGCGGGAGCTGCCCGGGCCGGAGATCTGGGCGATCGACGGCGACGGTCTTGTCGTCCGGCCGGGGCCGCGCGTCGTGGACGGCGTCGAGGCCCTCGCCACCGTAATCCATCCTGACGCAGTGCCACCTGCGGCAGAAGGTGCGGTACGGCGGATCAGGGCGGCGGGATAACCGCAGCACGTTCCCGGCAAAACCGAATATTGCTCGCTTTCCCCGCGAGATGACATGCTGTCACCGGCCCCCCGTTGCTCAGCCAGCACTGTCCCCGGCTAGCACTGTCCCCCGCCCCACCGGAGCGTGCATGACCGTCACCGACGGCCCCGCGATCGACCTGGACGCCCTGCGCCGCAAGTACGCCGAGGAACGCGCCAAGCGGCTCCGGCCCGACGGCAACGACCAGTACCTGCGGCTGGCCGGCCAGCTCGGGCACTACCTGACCGACCCGTACACGCCGCGGGCCGAGCGGCCGCCGAAGACCGACCATGTGACGGCGGCGTTCATCGGCGGCGGGTTCGCCGGGCTGCTGACCGCCGCGCGGCTGACCGAGGCCGGCGTGCCGTGCCGGATCGTGGAGAAGGGCGGCGGCTTCGGCGGCACCTGGTACTGGAACCGGTATCCCGGCGCGCAGTGCGACACCGCCTCGATGGTGTACCTGCCGCTGCTCGAGGAAACCGGGCACATGCCGAGCGAGAAGTACGCGCACGGGCCGGAGATCCTGGCGCACTGCGAGTTCATCGGGAAGAAGTTCGGGCTGGCCGAGCTGGCCCTGTTTCACACCGAGGTGACCGGGCTGGCCTGGGACGAGGGCCGGTCCTGCTGGGTGGTCAGCACCGACCGCGGGGACGAGTTCACCGCGCAGTTCGTCGGCCTGGGGCTGGGCCCGCTGCACGTGCCCAAGCTGCCGGGGATCCCGGGGATCGAGTCGTTCGGCGGGCACTCGTTCCACACGAGCCGGTGGGACTACGGGTATACCGGCGGCGACCCGTCCGGCGCGCTGATGGACAAGCTGGCGGACAAGCGGGTGGCGGTCATCGGCACCGGGGCCACGTCCGTGCAGTGCGTGCCGCACCTGTCCCGGGCCTGCGGCGAGCTGTACGTGTTCCAGCGGACGCCGTCCTCGGTAGACACCCGGGGCAACCGGCCCATCGACCCGGAGTGGTTCGCGTCGGTCGCCACGCCGGGCTGGCAGCAGCGCTGGCTGGAGAACTTCGCGGACAACCAGACCCGCGGCTCGGCCCAGGAGGACCTGGTCCAGGACGGCTGGACCGACATCTCCCGCCGGGTCCGCGACAAGATCATGGCGCTGCCGCCGGAGGAGTTCACCGTGGACGGCATGATGGCCGCCTACGAGGAGTCCGACTACGAGAAGATGTCGGAGATCCGGGCCCGGGTCGACTCCATCGTTTCCGATGCGGACACCGCCGCGGCGCTGAAGGCCTGGTACCGGCAGCTGTGCAAGCGGCCCTGCTTCCACGACGAGTACCTGCAGTCGTTCAACCGGCCCGGCACGCACCTGGTGGACACCAACGGCAAGGGCGTGCAGGAGATCACCGCGACCGGGGTGACCGCGGCCGGGCGGCACTACGAGGTGGACTGCATCATCTACGCGTCCGGGTTCGAGGTTGGCACCGACTGGACCCGCCGGGCCGGTTTCGAGACCGTCGGGCGCGGCGGGATCAAGCTGTCCGCGCACTGGGCCGAGGGCATGCGGACGCTGCACGGCGTGCACGTGCACGGCTTCCCGAACATGTTCGTGGTTCAGCCGTTCCAGGGCGCGAACCTGATCTCCAACGTGCCGCACAACCTTTCCGAGGCGGCCCGGACCATTAGGGATACGGTGCGGGGGGCGCTGGACCGCGGTTACGGGGTAGTCGAAGCGCGGGCGGACGCCGAGGAAGCCTGGATGGAGCTGCTGCGGTCGGGGCCGGGGTCGATCATCGGGTCGCCGGACTGCACGCCGGGTTACTACAACAACGAGGGCCAGGATCCGGGTCCGCAGGGCAACTGGCTGGGCCAGGGATACCCGGAGGGCGCGTCGGCCTACTTCGAGTTCATCGAGCGGTGGCGGACCTCGGGCGAGTTCGAGGGGCTCGAATTCCGCTGACGGGAATGGCCGGCCTGCGAACGAGGGCTTAGCCGAGGACCGATGGCCCGGCGGAGCCCGATTGCCGGGGATCTGGCAGGCGCATCATGCGGAACGAGATCAGCAGCCCGGCCAGCCCGGCCAGGATGGGAATGAGCAGCGCTACCTGAAGGGCGGCGTGCCTGGCCTGGGTGTTGATCTTGATGATCTCGTCCTGGGTCTTCTGCGGCTGGCCGGCGAGCTGCTTTTCCAGCTGGGTGTTGCTGACCACCTGGGCGTCGTGTTCCAGGGTCTTAGCGATCTGCTGCTGCTCGGCCTTGGAAAGCACGGTGCTCGACTGGGCCATGCTGGTGAAGCCAACCGACAGCGCAGCCAGCAAGATGGCGCCGGCGAACGCCAGCCCGAACGACAGGCCGAACGACCCTCCGGCCGAGTTCACCCCGGCCGCCTCGCTGACGCGTTCCTCCGAGATCGGGGCCAGCGTGAGGTTGTTGAGCTGGGAGACCAGCAGGCCCAGTCCCGATCCCGCGATCAGCAGCGGCACCGCCAGATACCAGCCTGAGGTCGCGCGCGGCACGATCGGCTCCACGGCGATGATCCCGATCGTGAACAGCGCAAAGCCTGCCCGGATGAGGCTCGCCGGGCGCCGCTTCCCGGCCCGTTTCCCGGCGACCAGGGCCACCGCGAACATGCTCAGCGAGAGCGGGGCAATGGACAGGCCCGCTCCCATCGCGCTGTATTCGAGCACGATCTGCAGGTAGATCGGCAGCGCGATCATCGTGCCGCCCAGGGCGATCTGCTGGAGCAGCTGCCCCGAGACCCCGAACTTGAACAGCTTGGCCTTGAACAGGTCCGGGTCCAGCAGCGTCGCCTGGCCCGCGCGCTTGCGCCGCACCAGCCACCAGGCCAGGAGCCCGAGCGAGACCACTCCCAGCACGAGAAGCGCGCCTACCGCTTCGCCGCCCTCTTGCCACACCAGGATGCCCAGCACGACGCCGCCCATGCCCAGCACGGACAGGATCGCACCTACGACGTCCACGCGCCGGGACCCGGTGTATGGCACGTCGTGGACCAGCTTGATGCCAGCGAGCACGCACACGATGATGACGTCCTCGAGCAAGAACGCGATCCGCCACGACAGGTAGGTCGTGATGAACCCGCCGAGCAGCGGGCCCACGGCAGCGGCGATCGCGGCCGCGGCCCCGACCAGCGCATAGGCCTGCCGCTGCGCCCCGCCCTGGAAGTTGCCGTGGATCAGTGACTGCATCGCCGGCAGCAGCAGCGACGCGCCGATCCCGCCCACGATCGCCCAGAAGACGATGATTGCGATCAGCCCCTGGGCCAGGGTCATGGCCAGGGCGCCGATCCCGTACCCGAGCAAGCCCAGCACATACGCGCGCCTGCGCCCGATCAGATCGCCCACCTTGCTGCCGATCAGGATGAACGCCGCGGACACCAGCGCCTCAAGCGCGATCGCGGACTGAACCCCGCTGACCGTCGTGTGCAGATCGTGAACCACCGCTGAGATGGAAACGTTCATGACCGACGTATCGACGACCAGGACGAACATCGCCATCGCCAGCAAGACCGCCAGCCTGCGGTCTGCCTTGGCCAGCCCCGGAGTGCTGGTGCCAGCCTGGCTCGTCATAGCGGGGCGGCGTTCTGCTCTTCCGGCAAGATAACCGGGCCAGGGCGGTCTGCCGGGGGCACCCACGTGGCGTGGCCCGATAGCGGCGTCCGGTCCCGGGCCTCGCTGCCCTTGGCCCTGCGCTCGCCGATGCTCAGGTGGGTGATCTTCTGCGCGGCCATCGGCCTACCTCCCGGGCTCGCCCTGGCATCGTCCACCGCTAGGCAGTGCCAAGCCGCCTATCGTGCCCGGCGGTGATCAAGAGGGCATCACCCAGCAGAGGGTGACCTGGACGCTGACCGGAGAAGCCCCTGGTGAGCGAGGCGGTTAACCAGGAACGCTTCGCCACCAGGGGCTTCGGCAGGTAAAGACCGGCTGTGCCGATGAGGCGGGTGGGCTAGCGGAGCCGGAAGGTCAGGATCTTGTGGTCCCGGGCGAAGCCGGCCTGGACGGTGCCGGCCGCGCCCGCATACCGGCCGGTGCCGCCGGTGACCGCCAGCGTGCTGGGCAGCGGCTGCTGGCCGCGGAACGCCAGCACGCCCTGCACGGTAAGGCTGCCGCCGGGGACTACGGCGGTGACCACGCAGCTGGCGTACGTCTGCCGGGCGTCGCGCTCGGGCAGGCGGGTCAGTGTGCAGACGCCGGAGTCGTGGCCGATGACCGGGAAGCCCTTGCCGACCAGTCTGGGGAGGGTCAGCTGGTCGTTGATGATGAGCTCGTCGCCCTGGGCGAAGCGGTTCGGGCTGGTGCCGGGGACCGGGATGAAACCCGGGTCCGGGCCGCCGTTGTTGATGTCGAACGCGAAGACCGTCAGAGTGCGGGCGTCCGGCGCTGCGCTGCTCCCCGAAGCCGCTGCGGCGGCCCCTGCCGTGCCGCACGCGACCGCGAGTGCCGCGCTGCCGATGACCGCTGCCCGGCGTGCTGACCTGTTCATCTGGAAACCTCCGCTGGCTCGGTGCTGCTGACTGCCACCAGACCACGCCGGCGGGCGGGCGCTGATCGGGGCCAGCCCTGGTCCGGGTCCGGGCTGGCCCCGAGATGGGGCTGATGATCTGCGCCGTTGATCTGTACGGGGCTGCGGGCCGTTGTCAGCGTGGGGCCAGTGACACAAAGCCCCGTGACAGAAAGCCCCGGGACAGGAAGCGGAGTGATGGCACGCCACGGACGGATGGGCCGGCTGCGCCGGCTGGAGGGGCTGGACCCGGTCAGGGACTTTCACGAGATCTACCGGGCCACGGTCACCCTGGAGTTCCCGTGGGACATGAAGCAGGCGCTGAGCTTCGCGCTGTTCAGGACCTATGCGGTGCCGAGCATCGGGGACCTGCTGGCCAGGACCGGCGAGTTCACCCGGCGCACGCAGAAGCGCTACGACGACACCGCGCTGATCCTGGACGCGGTCATCGAGCACGGGTTCGGAACCGGGCAGGCCAGGGACGCCTTCCGGCGGATGAACCAGATGCACGGCGCGTATCCCATCTCGAACGACGACATGCGCTACGTGCTGTCCACGTTCGTGGTCACCCCGGTCCGCTGGCTGGCCGCCTACGGCTGGCGGCCGATGTCCGGGACCGAGAAGGCCGCATCGGTGACCTACTACCGGGCCGTGGCGCGGCACATGAACATCCGTGCGGTGCCGGACAGCTACACCGGCTTCGAGCAGCTGATGGACGGCTACGAGCGGGAGCATTTCGCGTTCAGCCCGGGCGGCCGGGCGGTGGCCGACGCCACGCTGGACCTGCTGGGCACGTTCCCGCCGTTTCACCTGCTGCCCGCCCGCCTGGTCCGGCCGGTCGCGTACGCGCTGATGGACGACCCGCTGCTGGCCGCGTTCCGGTTCCCGCGGCCGAACCCGGTGCTGCGGACGGCCGTGCGCGCCGCCCTGGCGGCCCGCGGCCGTACCGGGCGGTGGCGGCCGCCCCGGGCCGAGCCCCGCTTCGCCCGCCAGAATCCCGATATCCGCAGCTACCCCGACGGCTACGAGCTGGCCGAGCTCGGCACCTTCCCCGGCGATCCGGGCGCCGGCTGCTCCTGCTCGGCGCGGGCGCCGCGGCGCTGATCGCGGCCGGGAACCTGCTGGCCCTCGCGCCCGCCGCCCTCGCCGCCCGCAGGCCACCGGGCGCCACCCTGCGAGCCGAGTAGCAGCGGCCGGGCCCCTGCAGCCAGGCTTCCGCCGCCGGGCCTGGCTCCGGGTCAGCGCCGCCGAGCGCTGGGTCAGCGGCGGGTGGCGCAGGTGATGCAGAGCGTGGTCACGGGCCGGGCGGCCAGGCGTGCTTCGCTGATCGGAGCGCCGCAGCTTTCGCAGATGCCGTAGGTGCCCTCGGCCAGCCGGAGCATCGCCGCGTCGATCTGGGCCAGGTGACCGCGGGCCTGGCTGACCAGCGCGGCCAGGTGCTGCCGCTCGAACGCGACCGTGGCTCCCTCGGGGTCGTGCTCGTCGTCCGTTCCGGCCGAGCCCGACGACTCGATGATCGCCGCAAGCTCGCGTTCCAGCCCGGCCAGCCGTTCAAGCACGCTGACCCGTTCGGCGGCGAGCAACTGCGCGACGGCCTGCTCCTTCATCGGCCCTCCCTTCAGCGCCGTGCGCATCGCGCAGCTCTTCGGTCTTCGCGCCCACCCGGCCAGGTTAGGCATCCGGGCCCGCGAACCGCGAACAGCCCGCCCAGCGGGCCAGGCTACGAGGATCCCTCGAACAGCGGTCGTTCTACCGCGGCGATGCCTTCGAGCCGGGCGTCGAGGGACTCGTAGTCCGGCCGGAAGGCGGCGAGGAACGCCTGCCAGGCCTGCTCGTCCTGCCAGCGGTCGATGGTCAGGTAACGGCCGGGCCGGGCGCTGTCGCGGTAGAGCTCCGTGCCCAGGTACCCGGCGGCCCGGCGGAACAGCTCGCCCCACGGGCCGTCGGCCGCATAGGCCGCGGCGAACGCCGCGGCCCGGTCCGGCGGCACCTCGTACTCCCACACGCGCACATACACGCCAGCATGATCGCAGGGAACGGTGCGGCGTTACGGTCATCGGGTACGCAACCCCGGGGAGGCTGCTCATGACCGATGGTGCGTCGCCCGGCCAGGGCAGCATCGGCCTGACGTCCGGCCGCGGCCGCAAGCCGCGGCCGCGCGAGCTGGGGATCGTGCTCGGCGCCCTGGAGCCCGGCCCGCACAACGCGATCACCGATGTCCCTGGCGTCCAGGTCGGCCACGTCACGATCATCGACGACGGATCCGGCGACCCGCCGCGCGGCCCGGCCCGCACCGGCGTGACCGTCGTGCTCCCCCACGGCGGCAACCTGTTCCGCGAGAAGGTGCCCGCCGCGTTCCACGTCATCAACGGTTACGGCAAGGCGGCCGGCTCGACGCAGGTGCAGGAGCTGGGGAACATCGAGACGCCGATCGCGCTCACGAACACGCTCAGCATCGGCGCCGCGTTCGAGGGCCTGGTGCGCCACGCGCTCGCCGTCAACCCGGACATCGGCCGCACGGCCGGCAACGTCAACCCGGTGGTCGCCGAGTGCAGCGACGCGCGGCTCAACGACATCCGCGCCCTGGTGGTCCGCCCCGGGCACGTGACCGACGCCATCGCGGCCGCCACCGACGGCCCGGTCACCGAGGGATCGGTGGGCGCGGGCACCGGCATGGTCTGCTACGGCTGGAAGGGCGGCGTCGGCACGGCGTCCCGGACGGTCCCTACCAGCGGCGAGCCCTACCTGGTCGGCGTCCTCGTGCTGGCGAACTTCGGCCGGGCCGGCGAGCTGCGGATCGCCGGCGTGCCGGTGGGCGAGTCGCTGCGCCCGCCGGCCGGCCCAGCGGCGGCGGCCCCGGAAGGCGGCGGTTCGTGCGTGGTGATCCTGGCCACGTCCGCCCCGGCGGACTCCCGGCAGCTCGGCCGGCTGGCCCGCCGGGCCCAGAACGGCCTCGCGCGGACCGGCACGCCCGGCGACCACAACAGCGGCGACTACGTGATCGCGTTCTCGGCCGCACGGCGGATCCCGCACGTCCCCGCGGCCGATCAGCTCCCGGCCACGGTGCTGCCCGAGGACGGCCCGCTGATCGACGTGCTCTTCCAGGCCGTCACCGAAGCCACCGAAGAGGCCGTCGTCAGCGCCCTGCTAGCGGCGGGACCGGTCTCCAGCCCGGAAACCAGCGGCGGCACGCCGCTCCCGGTCAGTGACCTGCTGGCGTGCCTGGGGGCGAGGCCCCCGGGCCCCCCGGCATAACGCGCTAGAGCTCGATGCGGGAGCCCATGATGACCGTGCTGTCGCGGGGCAGCTGGAAGTACTCGGCCGCGTCGGCGGTGATCTGCGAGGTGGCCAGGAACAGCCGCTTGCGCCAGCGGCTCAGGCCGGGGAGGTCGCCGGGGCTCAGGTCGATCGTGGACAGGAAGTACGACGCCTCGCCCCGGCCCAGCGGATGCTCCAGGCTGGCCTGCCGGATCAGCGGCAGCAGCGCGGGGACGTTCTGCCGGTCCATGTAGCCGAACCGGGCCGCCACGAAGGTGATCCGGTCGTCCTGGTGGCCGAGCGCGTCGACGCTGACCCGCTCGTCCTCGGGCACGTGCGGCATGGGCACGGTCTCGATCGAGAGGATCAGCACGTGCCGGTGCAGCACGTGGTTGTGCTCGACGTTGGCCCGCAGGGCCAGCGGCGCCGTCTCCTTGCCGCGGTTGAGGAACACCGCGATGCCCGGCACCCGGTGCACCGCGGGCCGGCGGCCGTGCAGCGAGTCGATGAACTCCTGGAGCGGGCCCTCGTCCTGCTGGCGCCGGATGGTGATCAGTTCCCGCCCGCGCTGCCAGGTGGTCAGCACGGTGAACACGAGCAGCCCGATGAGCAGCGGCAGCCACGCCCCGTGGATGAGCTTGGTCAGGTTCGCGGCGAGGAACAGCAGGTCCACGGTGAGCAGGCAGGCCGCGCCGGCCAGGGTCAGCCACAGCGGGGCGTGCCAGTGACGCACCGCGATGTAGAAGAACAGCACGGTGGTGATGGTGATCGTGCCGGTCACCGCCATGCCGTAGGCGTAGGCCAGCGAGCTCGAGCTGCGGAAGGTCAGCACCAGCGCGAGTACCCCGATCAGCAGCGCCCAGTTGATCCAGGGCACGTAGACCTGGCCGATCTGCTTATCGGATGTGTGCGCGATGCGCAGCCGCGGCAGATAGCCCAGCTGGGCCGCCTGCCGGGCGACCGAGAACGCGCCGGTGATCACCGCCTGGGACGCGATCACCGTGGCCGCTGCCGCCAGGAACACCATCGGGATCCGCGCCCAGCCTGGGACCAGCAGAAAGAACGGGCCGCTGGCGGCGGTCGCCGGGTGGTTGAGCACCAGCGCGGCCTGGCCCAGGTAGCTCAGGATACAGGCCGGGAAGACCACGAACAGCCAGACCCGGGTGATCGGCCACCGGCCGAAGTGGCCCATGTCCGCGTACAGGGCCTCGGCCCCGGTCACCGCGAGCACGACCGCGGCCAGCGAGAAGAACGCGGTCGTGAAGTGGCCG
>DASVBE010000350.1:0-2922 GCA_036375995.1 Streptosporangiaceae bacterium
CTAGCACCATCAGCCCGCACCGCTTTAGCCGGCCGGCGCCTGCTGGGATCAGCGGGGCCAGCGGGACGGAAATGGCTTCCGGGATAGAAAATCGCACTGCACGTGAATACAGATCTGGCGCGCCGGATGCAGAAATCCGCGGCGCGGGAAAATATCCTGGGGAATGGTGTCCTTTTTCGCCCGGCTGCGGGGTCTTCAGGGGGAGAGATCCACGCTCAGTTCGACGGTTGGTGCCCTGCTCGTTGGTTCAGCGCCCGGACCTGACCGCCCGGGCGGTCGCGGATGAAGGAGTCCTCGCGTGCGCCGCTACCTGTCCGGGCTGGCCGCCCTGTCCGCCCTGGCCGCCGCCGTGGCCGTGCCGCCCCTCGCGGCGGCCCCCGCCGCAGCCGCCGCTTCCGTCACAGCCGCCGCCTCCGCCGCTCTCGCCACGGCCGCCGGCCCGGTGACCCCCGCGGCCGCCGGCCCCGCCCGCGCGGCCGGCCCCGGGCAGCCGCTGCTGCTGCTCAGCGGGCAGCGGGTCATGCTCAGGCCCGGTCCCGACGGCCGGCTGTCCGCGACGGACCTGCGGCCGTCCGGGCTCGACTTCTCGCTGCTGATCCGGATCTCGTTCTGCGGCCGGGCCGCGCTGATACCCGCGGCCGCCCTGCCGTTCCTCGGCCGCGGCCTGGATCCCAGCCTGTTCCTGGTCCGCTCGCTGCAGCAGGCCGAGCACGGGGGGCGGCTGCCGGTCCGGCTGTCCTGGTCCGGGGCCCGGCGCCCGGCGCTTCCCGGGGTCCGGATCACCCGGGCGGGCCCGGGGTCCGCGGACGGCTACCTGACCGCGCGGTCGGCCCGTGCCTTCGGCGCCGCGCTGATCCGGCAGGCCCGGGCGGATCAGGGCCGGGCCAGTTACGGCACCGACGGCCTGTTCGCGCACGGCCTGGCCGTGCGGCTGGCCGGGGCCCCGGCACCGGCCCGGCCGTCCCGGCCGCACTTCGTGCAGCACACGCTGACCGTGCGGGCCACCAGCCTGGCCGGCCGGCCGGACACCGGCGGCAGCGTGACCGTGTTCAACGCCGACGACTGCATGCGGTTCGGCGACCCGTTCGAGACCGGGAACGTTTTCCGTAACGGCACGGCCCGGTTCAGCGTGCCGTCCGGCCACTACTGGGCGTTCGGCGACTTCCTGGACTTCAGTGCGGTCCCGCTGAAGGACCGGATCGTTATCCTGCCGCAGTTCACGGTCACCGGGGACACCACGGTGGCGATGGCCGTCCGGTCCGCCACGTCGCTGGTCAGCTTCCGCACCCCGCTCCCGTCGGTGACCCAGATGACCAGCTTCGGGATCCTGCGCACGTCCCCGGCGGGCACCGTGGCCGGGGTCACGTGGGCCGGGTTCAACGCGCCGATCCTGGTCAGCCCGACCGCGACGGCGCCGACCGTGGGCGGCCTGCAGACGTTCACCTCCGGCCTGCTCACCTCCCCCAAGGGCGCGGCCCCGCCGTACGCGTACTCGGTCGATTACCCGGCGCCGCCCGGCCTGGTCCCGGCCCAGGGCTTCGACGTCAGCCCGCAGAGCCTGGCCACCGTGCACGAGCGCTACTTCCAGGACGTGCCGTCCCGCGGCCAGTGGACCACGTTCGGCGGCACCGCCGCCCAGTCCGCGGCCGGCCTGTTCGGCACGGACCTGCCGGTCCAGCTGCCGGGCCTGCAGACCCAGTACCTCACCGGCGCCCCCGGCGTGGTCTGGGCCTCCATGTACGCCGAGTTCCTCAGCAAGCGCAGCCCCGCTACCGGCGGCGGGCAGAACGGGGCCTTCCAGGAGTTCGCGGCCGGCCAGGACGTCACCCAGGACTGGAACCGCTATCCCCTGCACCCCGCGCCCAGCCAGGTGCTCAGCCCGGCCCTGCCCGACCAGGCCCTCCCGGCCGCCGCCCGGTCAGGGAACCTGCTGGAGCTCTTCCCGGTGCCGTTCAGCGACAACCAGCCCGGGCACACCGGCTCGGGCTTCATTCCCGGTCCCCGGACCCATCCGTCCGGCCGTTTCACGCTGACCGCCGGCCGCCGCCAGATCGCCGCCGGGCGGGTCAGGGACCCCGTGCTGCTGGCTCCGGTGCCCAGCGCGCCGTCGCTGCTCCGGTTCACGCTGACCGCCCGCCGGGCCGGCCCGGCCTACCCGCTGTCGGGCGCCAGCCGCACGGTGTGGACCTGGCGGTCCGCGCCGGATCCGCAGGCCCGGGTGCCTGCCTCCTGGCTGTGCGTGACCCGGCGGGGCGGCACTGAGGAACTCACCCGCCGGTGCGCGGTCCAGCCGATGATGACCCTGGCGTACCTGGTGCACGGCCTCGGGCTGCGCGGCATCGCGCCGGCCGGACCGCAGGTCATCGACGTCACCGCCGGGCATCTCCAGCTGTCCCGCGCGGCCGCGGTCACCGGGGCCGCTGTAGCGGTGTCGTTCGACGGCGGCGCGCACTGGCAGGCAGCCACGGTCACCCGCCAGGGCACGAGCCAGTTCCGCGCCGCGTTCACCGCCCCGCCCGGGGCCCTGGTCACGCTGCGGGTAACCGCGAAGGACGCGGCCGGCGGGTCGATCTCCGACACGATCCAGCGCGCCTACCGCACCGGTGCCGCGAGCGCCGGCCGGACAGCCGCGCTGACTGCGCACCGCCTTGCCGCGTACCCGGCCGGGCCGCGGGCCCGGCGGCCCGCCGAGCCCGCGACCATGACCACGCCCGCGTGCGCCCGGCCGCGGCCCGGCCGGGCCCAGTGCGACCTGCGCTACCAGGTGCAGACCGCGGTCAACCGGGCGCATGCGGCCGGAAAGGGAGCCCGGCCGCGCGGCTGGGGTGCCCGGGCCCTGGAAGCGGCCTACCGGCTGCCGGTGAGCCGGAACAGCCACCAGACGGTGGCGGTGTCCATCCCGTTCCGCATCCCGCACCTGGC
>DASVBE010000356.1:0-14826 GCA_036375995.1 Streptosporangiaceae bacterium
CGTTCCTGAGCTCGGCGTTCGTGCCGATTGCGACGATGCCGGGGTGGCTGCAGGCGTTCGCGAACAATCAGCCGGTGACTTATGTGGTCGACACGATGCGGGCGCTGGCGCTGGGCGGGCCAGTGTGGGACAGCTTGTGGAAGAGCCTGCTGTGGCTGGCGGGGATCTTTGTGGTGTTCATCCCGCTGGCGGTTCGGGCTTATCGGCGGGCCGGCTCTTAGGCCGTGCGCGGCGCGGCCGCTTCCTCGTCGCCGATTGCCCAGCGAACGGGCGCCGCGTCCAGGCCGACTTCGGCGTCGCATCGCGATGGCTTCGCCAGCCTTGGCCCGGCGACCGTTCGCTTTGGGTTCGCGCCTAGGAGGAAGCGGGAGGGGAGCAGGCAGGGGATTGGGCCCGCTGGTTTTGGTGGCCCGCGCCGGGTGGCTTAGGGCTTGCTGCTGCTGCTGTGTTTGCGGCGCGTGGCGGATTTGCCGGTGGGCAGGATTGGCGCGATCGTGCAGCCGAAGCAGGGGCCCATGCGGCGGAAGTAGGCGGGGAGGTCCGGCGAGTCGCTGGGCGGGTTGACCGGGAGCAGCAGTGGTGGGCGCGGGGGCTGGCTGAAGTCGAAGTCGTTCACCAGGTTGCCGAGCAGTCTCTGGTTCTCCCTGACGTCCGGGCGGGGGTCTGGCCGCCCGTCGGTGCGGGGGTCGAGGCGGGCCCCGCCGAGGAAGTCGTCCTCGATGAACTTCAGGTACGCGTCGCTGCTGAGAACCTGGTGGTCGATGTACCCCTTCCGCGCGTACGGGGAGATCACCAGCCCGGGCACCCGGAGCCCGTAGCCGTTCCCGTCGACGTCCGGCGGCACCACGTGGTCGTAGAACCCGCCCCAGTCGTCCCAGGACAGGAAAATCGCCGTGGAGTCCCAGTCGGGCCCTTTCATCGCCGCGTTGATCACCGCGGTCACATGGGCCTGGCCCCGGTGGACGCTGCCGGGCGGGTGCTCGCTGTCCGACCCGGACGGGACGATCCAGCTCACCTTGGGCAGCGTGCCGGCCTTCGCCTCCCGGTAGTACGCCCGCAGATCCCTGACGTTCCCGGTCTGCTTGTCCGCCTGGACATCGCCGAACAGCGGCAGCGGGTTCCAGATCCCCGGCGTCCTGGCGTTCTGCGGCACCGGCCTGCAGGTCTCGAACGAGTCGTTCTCGCAGTCCGGCTGGGTGCCGGACTGCACGAAGTAACTCCAGCTGACGTGCGCGGCGTGGAGCAGCCAGGTGATGTCGGTCCAGGCCAGGTCGATGCTCGTGGTCCCGGTGGCCAGCATCTTCTTGACCTCGTGGTTGAACTGACCGACCTGATACGGCCCGATGATCGCGTTCCGGCAGCTCATCGGCGAACGAGTGGCGCATCTGGCGGACCAGGCCGAGACCATATACAGGTGACCGGGCAGCGACCATGACTTGACCGGCTCGAACATGTGGTCCTGGAGCACGAAATTGCGCGCGTAGGCCCAGTAGTTGGGGATCTCGGCGGCGGTGTGATACCCCATCACGTCCGGCACTGCCCCGATCTGGCAGGCCGGGTCCTGCGGGGCGACGCAGGTGCGCCGGGCCTTCGCGCGTTCGCGGGGAAAGCCGTCCATCCGGCCGCCGTGGACGTCGCCGATCGCGTTGGCCATCGCGTGCGGGCCGCCGCCGTTGATGTCCTGGAGATCGTGATACGGCCGTGTGCAGCCGCCACGCGGATCCGGCAGGCAGGTCGCGAACGTGCCGTCTTTCCGCGGCAGGCCGTCCGCGCCGGGGTAGGTGCCGAAGTACTCGTCGAACGACCGGTTCTCCTGCATCACGACGATCACGTGCTTGATCTTGTGGATGCCCTGCGGGACCAGATAGCGGCCCGCGGGCCCGCCCCGGACCAGCTCACCGGTGCGCTCGCCCAGCCCTCCGCCCAGCACCGATTTCCCGCACGAGACCAGCAGGCCCGCGAGGGCCAGCACGGCCAGAACGGCCGCGCCTACCGAACGTTTACCTCGCCTATACCGGCGCATAGCGAACTTATGTGACGTCTGCCCCGGCACGGCGCCATCTTGCCAGCCATGCTCATCAACCCGGACGGCAATCGATAACAGGTGTAAAACGAACTAACCGGGCACCACCCACTTCGCCGCCCGCCGCCCAGCCGGATCTGAGATCATCAGCCGGGCAGAACCGGCGCGCGCCGGGCCCGGCCGTAGGCCCGGCAGATGCGGCATCCGTGCCGTTCCGGGCGCTACGGTGTGCTTCGTCCGGCATCGCAGAAAGTGAGTGTCATGCTCAAGGAGACCCTGGGCGGCGGCGACGGCCCGGGCGAGCCGGACCCGGAGGCCGGACCGGCCGACGCGGCTGCGCCCGCCCCGGAGACCGCGCAGGTGACCGCGCAGGTGGCCGGGGCGGCGGCGGCAGCGGCGGCAGACACGCAGGCCGCCAGGACCGCGGACGAGGCGAGCGCATCCCGCCAGCCCGGCTCACTCCGGGCGCGCCTCGCCGGCCCGTCACGGCTGATCAAAGCGAACCGGCTGTTCTCCGCCGCGCTGGCCGTCTCCATCATCCCGCGCGTCATCGTCTTGCTCGGCTTTCAGCCCGCGGTGCTGTTCAAGCTCGACTCCTACGACTACCTGTGGGACGCCGTCCACCTGCAGCCCAACCCGGTCAACCCGAACGGCTACTCCCTCTTCCTCTGGCTGTTCAGGCCGTTCCACTCGCTGACCCTGATCGCGGGCATCCAGCACATCCTCGGACTGGTCGCCGCCGTCCTGGTGTACGCCGTCATGCGCCGGCTCGGCGTCCGCGCCTGGATCGCCACGCTGGCGAGCGCCACGATCCTGTTCGACCCGGCGCAGTTCAACTTCGAGCAGCTGATCATGGCCGACCTGCTGGCCATGGTCCTGATGATCATGGCGTTCGCGGTCCTGCTGCTCCGCGAGGACCCGTCACTGCCGCGCGCCGCCACCGCGGGCCTGCTGATGGGCGTGTCGGCCACGATCCGCCCGACCACGCTCCCGCTGATCGCGTTCCTGGCCATCTTCCTGGTGCTGCGCAACCGCGCCTGGCTCAAGGCCGGCGTCACCGTGCTGGCCGGCGCGCTGCCCGTGCTGGCCTACATGTCGTGGTTCGCCGCGGTCTACGGGTCGTTCAACCTGACCAACAGCAACGGCCTGTTCCTGTGGTCGCGCACGATGTCGTTCGCCAGCTGCCCGGTCATCAAGCCCCCGGCCGACCTGCGCGCGCTGTGCCCCGAGGTCCAGCCGCGCCAGCAGGCCCTGCCGGCCGGATCGCAGCGGCTGCTGCCCAAGATGTTCCTCTGGGACCACACCGCGTGGCAGTGGAACCACCCGCAGACCGGGGTCGTGCCGGACACCCAGGCCTTCACGGCCGCCAACAACGGCCGTGCCCTGCGGTTCGCCTTCCTTGCCATCATGGCCCAGCCGCTGCAGTTCCTGCACGTTGTCGCGCACGACGTGGCGACCCCGTTCGTGTCCAACGACGTGTTCCGCTTCCCCGGACCCAAGCAGCCCAAGTCCACCGAGCTCGGCCCGGTCAACCTGGAGTACGCCCAGGCCGCGGTCAAGGCCTACACCGGCAGCACCCACGGCATCGGCGCGTTCCTCGGCCACCGCTACGGCACCCGCCTGGTCCGCCCCTGGTCGAAGATCATCGACGACTACCAGATGGTCGTCTCCATGCCGGGCCCGCTGTTCGCGCTGATCGTCGCGCTGGGCTTCGCCGGGCTGTTCATGAAGCGCCGCCCGCAGCGGCTGACCGCCACGCTGCTGTGGGTCTCCGCGCTGGTCACCGTCGTGCTGCCGATCGCCGAGCACGAGTACACCTACCGCTACGTGCTGCCCGCCGTCCCGCTGGCCTGCATGACGGCCGCCCTGGTGTTCGCCCGCCGCGAGCAGCCCGCACCCGCCGCCGCACCCGCCGCCGCGCCGGCCGAGCCGTCCGCCCTGGACCTCCCGGCCGCGCCGGAAGAAGACACCGCCCCCGCCCCGGACCAGCCGGAAGCGGTCAGCCCGGCCTAGGATCACAGCTTGCGCACCTCACCGGACTCACCTGCAGCGCGGAGCGCCGACCCGGCGCACGCGACGTCCGCGGTGCGCGCCGCCGGCCGGGGCTGGGCGACGGCCCTGGCGGCGCTCGTCAGGACCCACTGGCTGATCACCGTGCTGCTGGCGGCCGGGCTGGTACTGCGGCTGCTGACCGTGTTTGCCTACCGTCCGGCGCTGCTCTACGTCGACACCTTCAAGTACCTGCTCGGCGAGTACCCGGGCAGTGACCCCCTGGGCTACCGGCTGATCCTGAAGATCATCCTGGTGGCCGGCAACCTGCAGCTCGTCGCGATCATCCAGCACCTGCTCGGGCTGGCCATCGCGGTCACCCTGTACGTGCTGCTGCTGCGCCGCGGGGCGCCGCGCTGGCTGGCGGCGCTGGCCGCCGCGCCGGTCCTGCTCGACGCCTACCAGCTGCAGATCGAGCACCTGATCATGCCCGACGTGTGGTTCGAGGCCCTCGTCGTCGCCGGGCTGGCGGTGCTGCTGTGGCGGCCCGCGGTTACCGTGCCGGCCGCCGCCGTGGCTGCGCTGCTCCTCGGCTCCTCGGCCACCGTCAAGCAGACCGGCGAGCTGCTGATCGTCCCGGTGGCGGTGTTCCTGCTGGTCGCGGTCCGCGGCTGGGGCCGGGCGCTGGCCACCACCGGGGTCATGGCGGTGGCGTTCGTGGCGCCGATCCTCGGCTACTGCACCGTGTCGCTCGTCCAGACGGGGCACTTCTGGCTGTCCGCGGGCCAGCCGAACTCGGGGCGGATGGCCTACGCCGCGGACTGCGCCACGCTGAAGCTGCCGCCCGCCGTGCGGCCGCTGTGCCCGGATCCCGCGGCGCAGGCGAACGGCCCGGACTGGCTCGAGCACTCCGGGCAGTCGCCGCTGCACAAGGCGCCGATCCCGCCCGGCGCGGACCGCAAGGAGCTGATCAGCCAGCTGACCTCGGCTGTGCTGCACCAGCAGCCGCTGCGGGTGGCCGGCTCCGCGCTCCGCGACTCGATCCGGCTGTTCGCGCTGACCAGGGACGGCGTGCAGAGTGTCACGCCGATCGAGCGCTGGCAGTTCCAGCCCGAGTTCCCGCAGTACCCGCCGTGGGTCTCGACCGGCCCGCAGAACGAGATCATCGTCGGCGTCCAGCACGTCACGTTCGGCCCGTTCGACAAGAGCGTGCTGAACCCGGCCTACGGCGGCCCGGCCGAGGTCAACCACGGCCTGGCCATGTTCCTGCGCCGCTACCAGATCCACGGTGGCTACTCGCCGGGCCCGCTGTTCCTGCTGCTCACGCTGACCGCGCTGGCCGGTTCGGCGGCGGCCCTGGCCCGGCGGCGCACCGGCCGCCTGCTGCCCACGGCACAGGCCTGCTTCCTGCTCACCGCGTGCGCGGCCACCCTGCTGCTGATCCCCGACTTCCTCGAGTTCTCCTGGCGCTATCAGCTGCCCGCGCTGGTCACGCTCGTGCCGGCCGGCGCGCTGGGGCTAGCCGTAATCCTTAACTGGCGTTCGCGTCGGGAGCCGCCGCCGGGTCCTCCGGCGGGACCGGGGGACCCGGGGGACCCGGCGAACCCGCAGCAGCCAGCAGCGCCGGATCCGGCGGCATCGTAACCCCGAGGCCGGCCAGAACCTCCGTCGTCGGCCGCGGGCCGGACCGGGCCCCGGCGGCCAGGCCGCGCAGCAGGCCGCGGGCCAGCGTGCCGCGGTCGGCCGAGCGGGCGAACGTCCGCGCCCAGCGCCGCAGCGTGGCCCCGCCGTACAGGACGCGCTCGTGCGCGGCCAGCGGGGCAGCCGAGCGCAGCGTCCAGACCTTGTTCCGCACCTCGTAGAAGAACCTGGCGCCCGGGTCGGCGTCGGTCGCGCCGAACGCCTTGGTCTTGTGCACCACGGTGCTGGCCGGGCACAGCAGCCCGGGGGCGCGGCGCAGCAGCCGCGCGGTGAACTCGAAGTCGTCGTTCCACAGGAAGTAGTCCGCCTGCGGCAGCCCGCTGCGCTGCGCCGCCCCGAGGTCGGCCAGTACCGACACGAACGACGCCGACCGGATCGGCACGCACCCCGCCGCCGCGGCGGCGGCCCGCTCCGCGCTGCTGGCCAGCGGCTTGACCCGGGGCGTGTTCATCGGGTGCGCGCGCCCGTCGGTCCACACCACCTTGCTGGCGACCAGCGCCGGGTCGGGCCCTGAATATGCGGTACGCGCCTCCAGGAGCGCGCCGAGCGCACCAGGCTCGGGCACCGTATCGTCGTCCATCAGCCAGGCCAGACCGGCGCCGGCCGCCTGGGCCAGCGCCAGCCCGTAGGCGAAGCCGCCCGCCCCGCCGGTGTTCTTCGGCAGGCTGACCAGGTCCACACCCGGGAAGTCCGCGCGGACCGCCGCCGGGGTCCCGTCCGTCGACGCGTTGTCGACCACGATCACCCGGTCCGGCGGCCGGGTCTGGCCCAGCACCGCGGGCAGCGCCTCGCGCAGCAGGTCCAGCCGGTTCCAGGTCACCACCACGGCCGCCACCGTGACGTCCCCGCCCGCGCGCGCTGGCCCGGCCGCCGCCGGGGCCGTGCCCGGGGCGGGGGCCGCGTCCGGCGCGGGCGGCACGGTCAGGAGTCCTTCCGGGTCCGCTCCAGCGCCCGCCAGGCCACGATGCGCAGCCGGCGCACGGCCGGGTAGCGGCTGCTGGCCTGGCGCACGGCCCGCTTCAGCCGGGGGGAGGAGGCCACCGCCGACTCGATCCGGCCGGCCAGGCCGCGCGCCGCCGCCGCCTTGCCCTGCGGCTTGGTGGGCGGGAACTGCTTGCGGTACTGGTTGGCGACCAGCGCCGCGGCGGCGGCCACCGCGGCGTCAAGGATCTGGCCCTCGGGGACGTCGGCCGGGCGCAGGGGCGGGCCGGCGGGCTGCGGCCGCAGGTCGTCCACGTCACCGATGATGTCGAAGCCGGATTCGCCCAGGCCGGTGATCAGCGTCTCGGCCTGCTCCTTAGCCCAGCCGTCCCGCTCCGCAGGCAGCACCAGCCGGGGCCCGGCCGGCCGCCCGGCGAAGGCCCGGTGGGCCACCGCCTCCTTGACGTTCCACATGTAGAACCAGTCCGGCACGTCCGGGGTGAGTTCCTGGTTCAGCCGCCGCAGGAACTCGATCTCGGCCATGCCGAGCGAGGCGTTCTGCCGGGCCCGGCTCAGGTCCACGCTCTCCGGGCCGGCGCCGATCAGCGCGGCCCACCGCTCCCACAGCAGCGAGCCGGAGGCGCCCTTCGGCGCGTTCACGATGATGTGCACCCGCTCCGGCGGCAGGAACTGCGCCCACAGCGCGCCGATGGCCAGCGTGTCATGCACCCGCCAGAACCAGAACTGCCGCCGGTCCGGCGCGGTGGACTCGCGGTCGATGACGTCCTCGAGCCAGCCTTCCCAGTCCTTGCCGTTGCGGTGCTTGACCGTCTCCTGCCACTCGGCGGGCAGCAGCGTGGCCATGTCCCTGACCGTCAGCACCACGTGCACCTCGGCGGGCTGCAGGCTGCGCACGGCCCGCTCGGCCTGCTCGGCGTCGCAGGCGGAGAACAGCTCGTGCGAGATCACCGCGGCGGCCGGGGCCTGCTGCGCCTGCCGCGCGAGGATGTCCCACTCCCCGGTCCACGAGCCGGCCGGGTCGCTCTCCTTCTTCTGCATGCCGCGCAGGTCCTGGCTGGCCCGGTAGTGGTCCTGCGCGTGGTGCCCGGGGAGCACGATGCCCTGCGCGGACAGCTCGGCCCGGTTCCGCCACATGACCTGCTGCAGGAACGTGGTGCCGGTCTTGGGCTCGCCGATGTGCAGGAACACCTTGGACAATCGGGACACCTCGCGGGAAATCGGGACGGGACGGCCGGGATAGGCGGGCCAAACCGGATAGCATGCTACCGTCAATCCCGATCATCTGAGGGTGCGCTGCCGGGGCAGGGAAGTGCGCTGCCGCGGCGGGGACGGACCTCGGATGGTGCACAGGGGCCGGTAGGCTCGTTACCCAGCCCCTGGTGGGGCAGCTTCGTAAATCCCGGGTCCGGCGCGGTGTGTCCTTCTCACGGCGAAACGGAAGGTTATCTCCGTATATGCACGAGCCTTTCTCGCTCCTGCTCTCGGTCTATGACGGTGACCGGCCCGATTTCCTCAGCCGGGCCTACCGCAGCGCGATCGACGAGCAGACCGTGCGGCCGGCCGAGGCGATCATCGTGCAGGACGGGCCGGTCCGGCCCGAGCTCGCGGAGTGCCTCGACGAGCTGCGGGCCAGCAGCCCGGTGCCGGTCACGTTCCTGCCGCTGCCGGCCAACGGCGGGCTCGGCCCGGCCCTGGACAAAGGACTGGCCGCGGCCAGCTACGACGTCATCGCCCGGATGGACGCGGACGACATCGCGATGCCGAACCGGTTCGAGATCCAGCTGCCGCTGATCGCGCAGGCCGACATCGTCGGCGGCGGGCTGATCGAGTTCAGCGGCGAGCCGGAGAACGCGGTCGGCCGGCGGGTGCCGCCGATCGGCAGCGCGCAGATCCGCAAGTACGCCCGGATGCACGACCCGTTCAACCACCCGACCGTCATGTACCGCCGCAGCGCCGTGCAGGCCGCCGGCGGCTACGGAGACTTCCCGCTGATGGAGGATTACGCCCTGTTCGCCAGGATGCTCAGTAACGGCGCCCGGCCGGTCAACGTGCCCGAGCCGCTGGTCTGGTACCGGGTCGGCGCCACCTCGTTCAAGCGCCGCGGCGGCACCGGGCTGCTCCGCTCGGAGCTGCGGCTGCAGCGCGAGTTCCGCCGGTCAGGCTTCATCTCCACCGCCGAGTACGTGCGCAACGTGCTGATCAGGGGCGGCTACCGGCTGGTGCCCTGGTGGCTGCGCCGCGCGGTGTACAAGCCCATCGTGGCCCGGTACAGCGGCCGTCCCCAGACGGTGGCGGGCCGGTGAACACGGACCTGGTGGTCGTCGGGTCCGGGTTCTTCGGGCTGACGGTGGCCGAGCGGTGCGCCGCGGACCTCGGCCTGAAGGTGCTGATCATCGACCGGCGGCCGCACATCGGCGGGAACGCCTACAGCGAGCCGGAGCCGGAGACCGGGATCGAGATCCACCGGTACGGCGCGCACCTGTTCCACACCAGCAACGCCCGGGTGTGGGAGTACGTCAACCGGTTCACCAAGTTCACCGGCTACCAGCACCGGGTGTTCTCGGTGTACAAGGGCCGGGTCTACCCGCTGCCGATCAACCTGGGCACGATCTGCGAGTACTTCGGCGCGGTCATGTCCCCGGACGAGGCCCGGGCGCTGGTCACCCAGCACGCCGCCGAGGTGCAGGCCGGCCAGGCGGCGAACCTGGAGGAGCAGGCGATCTCGCTGATCGGGCGCCCGCTGTACGAGGCGTTCATCCGCGGCTACACCGCCAAGCAGTGGCAGACCGACCCGGTCGACCTGCCGCCGGAGATCATCACCCGGCTGCCGGTCCGGTACACGTTCAACAACCGTTACTTCAGCGACACGTACGAGGGCCTGCCGGTCGAGGGCTACACCGCGTGGCTCACCCGGATGGCCGACCACCCGAACATCGAGGTCCGGCTGACCACCGACTTCGCCGGGATGCGGGCCGCGCTGATCGGCAACATCCCGGTCGTCTATACCGGCCCGCTGGACGGCTACTTCGCCTATGCTGCCGGTGACCTGGGCTGGCGGACCCTTGACTTCGCCACTGAGGTGGTCGCCACCGGGGACTTCCAGGGCACGCCGGTGATGAACTACGCCGACGAGGACGTGCCCTACACGCGGATCCACGAGTTCCGGCATTTCCATCCGGAACGCGACTGGTACCCGAAGGACAAGACAGTGATCATGCGCGAGTACTCGCGTTTCGCGGAGCGCGGCGACGAGCCGTACTACCCGATCAATACCAAGGAGGACCGAGATCGGCTGCTCGCCTACCGCGAGATGGCCGGCCGGGAGCCCGGCGTGCTGTTCGGCGGCCGCCTGGGCACCTACCAGTACCTCGACATGCACATGGCGATCGGTTCCGCGCTCAGCATGTACGACAACAAGCTCCGCCCGTTCTTCACCGGCCACCTGCCGCTGGCCAAGCTGGGAGTAATCGGCAATGACTGAGCTGATCGGCACTGACCTGTCCGCGAACACGCAGGACCCGGCCGGCCGCGAGTTCCGCGTCCTGCAGCGGGTCGTGTTCCCCGGCGAGGACCTCGACGTGGTGCCGCTGTACGTGGAGACCAACCTGGAGCGCGGCGCCGCCGAACTGGCCACCGACCGGCTGGTCGGCAAGCAGAAGGACACCACGACGGCGGCCGCCGCGCAGACCGTCAACGCGATCGCGGGGGAGGCGCAGAACAGCATCCGGTTCGGCGCCAGCCTGCCGGTGCCGCCCGGGGAAGAGGCCAAGCCGCGCCGCGCCGCGGCCATCCGGCAGGGCCGCCGGGTCTCCTTCTCCACCTACTTCGGCGCGTTCCCGGCCAGCTACTGGCGCCGGTGGACCCACCTCGACGCGGTCACCCTGCGGATCAGGATCGCCGGCGAGTCGACCGTGGTGCTGTACGCCTCCTCGGCCAAGGGCCGCAGCCACCCGGTCGAGACGATCAGCATCGAGACCGACGAGCCGCGCTCCATCGAGCGGACTTTGCCGCTCAAGCAGTTCATCGACGGCGGCTGGTACTGGTTCGACATCATCGCCGGGCCGCGCGGCACCACGCTGCTCGAGGCCGAGTGGGTGGCGCTGGCCGAGCCGGCCCCGCCGGGCCGGGTCAGCCTGGGCATCACCACGTTCAACCGGCCCGACTTCATGGTCGAGAACCTGCGGACGATGGGCGAGGCCCCCGAGCTGATGGAGCTCGTCGACGCGATCTACGTGATCGACCAGGGCACCAGCAAGGTCGTTGACCACCCGGACTACGGCGACGCGGCCAAGCTGCTCGGCGACAAGCTGCAGATCATCAACCAGGGCAACCTGGGCGGCTCGGGCGGCTTCTCCCGGGCCATGGACGAGACCGCCCGCGCCGGGCGCAGCGACTACGTGCTGCTGCTCGACGACGACATCACCTTCGACCCCGAGGGCGTGCTGCGCGCGGTCACGTTCGCCGACCTGGCCCGCCGCCCGACCATCGTCGGCGGGCACATGTTCAGCCTGTACGACCGGTCCGTGCTGCACGCGTTCGGCGAGACCGTGGCGCCGTACAAGTGGTGGTGGGGATTCGCGCCGTCGACCCGGCCCGAGCACGACTTCGCCCGCCGCAACCTGCGGCACACCCCGTGGCTGCACCGGCGGGTGGACGCCGACTACAACGGCTGGTGGATGTGCCTGATCCCGGTCGAGGTGGTCAGGACGATCGGGCTCGGCCTGCCGGTGTTCATCAAGTGGGACGATGCCGAGTACGGGCTCCGGGCCCGGCGGGCCGGCTTCCCGACGGTGTCCCTGCCCGGCGTGGCCGCCTGGCACGTGCCCTGGCACGACAAGCCCGACGCCTACGACTGGCAGGCGTATTACCATATCCGCAACCGGGTGATCACCGCGCTGCTGCACTCGCCGTACGACCGCGGCGGGCGGCTGGTCGCCGAGAGCGGCGAGATCCAGATCCAGCATCTGCTGTCGATGCAGTACTCCACCTGCGAGCTGCGGCTGATGGCGCTGGAGGACGTGCTGTCCGGCCCCGGGCACCTGCACCGCGACCTGCCGGTCAAGATGCAGGAACTGCGGGAGATCCGCAAGCGCTACCCGGACGCGCAGAGCGCACCGGACATCGAGGCGTTCCCCGCGGTCCGGCGGCGCAAGCCGCCGAGCCGGGGCCGCGAGTTCACCGGCCCCACCAACCCGGTCGGCCTGGTGGTCAAGGCGGCCCGCGGCGCGGTCCGGCAGCTCAGCCCGATCCGGCCGGAGTCGCGGAAGCGGCCGCAGGCCGCCCTGGCCTACCAGGACGCGACCTGGTGGCAGCTGGCCAACGTGGACAGCGCCCTGGTGTCCGGCGCGGACGGCGGCAGCACCTCGTGGTATCAGCGTGACCCGCAGCTGTTCCGCAAGCTGACCCAGCGCAGCCTGCTGCTGCACGCCCGGCTGTACCAGGAGTGGCCGAAGCTCAGCGCGGCCTACCGGTCCGCGGCGGCCGAGTTCACCTCGCCGGAGAAGTGGCGGGAGACGTTCGCCGGGCCATCCGGCGAGTAGCACGGGGAGCAGTACGGCAGTGAGTCAGGCTCCAGTGCGGCAGCACGAGTGGCACGATCTCCCGGTCACCGGGGACGAGCCGCCGGCACCGCCCGGCCGGTGGTCCACCGGCCTGCGCTGGTACATCCCGGCCGCGGCCGGGTTCGTGGTCATGATCGGGATGGGCCTGTGGGGCCTGGCCCGGCAGTCGTCGATGGGCAACGACGAGGTCGCCACCAAGTGGGCCGCGCTGCTCAACTGGCATCAGCTCCAGCACCTGCTGCGCCGGGTCGACGCGGTGCACGGCTTCTACTACGCGATCATGCACGTGTGGGCCAAGGTCGGCACCAGCCCGGCCGTGCTGCGGGTGCCCTCGGTGATCGCGATGGCCGTCGCGGTCGGGCTGGTAGCGGTCATCGCCCGGCGGCTGACCGGCTCGGGCTGGACCGCGGTGCTCGCCGCCCTGATCATGGCGATCACCCCGTCGATCAGCTACTACGCGCAGACCGCCCGGTCCTACGCGATGGTCGTGGCCGGCGTGGCCGCACTGACCCTGATCCTGATCCACGCCATCGCCGCCGAGGCCCGCGCGCCCGGGACGGCCTGGCGGTGGTGGGCGGCGTACGCGGCGGTGCTGACGGTCACCGCCTACCTGAACGAGCTAGGGCTGGGGGTGCTCGCCGCGCACGCGGTCACCCTGTGGCTGTCCGGGCAGGGCAAAGCCGCGATCCGGCGCTGGGCGCTGTTCTCGCTGGCCGCGATCATCCTGGTCGGCCCGCTGCTGTGGCTCAGCAGCCGGGAAGCCGGGGTGGTGGACTGGATCACCTCGCCCGGCGGGGTCGCGCTGCTGCTCCAGGTGCACGACTACTTCGGCGGCGGCATCTTCGCGCCGGTCTTCGTGGCCGGCTTCTGCGCGGCCGCCATCCTGCCGCTGCGCCGGGCGGACTGGCGCTCGTCCGGCGGCACGGTCACGCTGCCCGCGATCGCCGCGCCGCTGATGCTGCCCGCAGCGCTGCTGATCATCGAGTCCTTCGTTTTCCGTCCCATGTACGTGGACCGGTACGTGCTGTACGGCGAGATGGGCGCGGCGCTGCTGGCCGGCTCCGGGCTGACCCGGATCGGGCACTGGCTGCGCGCCCGGTACAGCAGGGCGCGGCTGGAATGGGTGGGCGGCCTGGCCGGCGTGCTGATCGTCGCGTTCGCCAACATCTGGGCGCAGAACGCGGCCCGCCAGCCGGAAAGCCGGCTGTTCGACTTCGGCGCCCCGTCCGCCTACCTCGGGGCCAACGCCCGGCCCGGCGACGGGGTGCTGTTCGCCACCGCCTTCTACCGCAAAGCCGAGCTGGCCTACCCCGAGGACTTCCGGAACCTCAAGGACTTCTCCCTGGCCATCCCGCCCGGGAAGCTGGGCACGTTCCAGGGCCGGAACCTGGGCTTCTGGGCGATCCGGGCGAAGATGCTGAAGTTCCACCGGATCTGGGTGGTCGGCCGGCCGCCGTCCTACCCGCCCGTGATCCCGCCGTTCCCGGCCCTGGCCCGCGCGGTGGAACGCCACTTCACCTGGCAGTCCCGGGAGGACTTCCAGGGCATCACCGTGTCGCTGTGGATCCGCAAGGCCAACGACCCCGTTAGCCTTGCGCCGCCTTCGGGCTAGGCGCCCGCGGGCTCGGGCTCCGGCTCGGGCTCGCCCGCGGCGGCCGCGGCCGGCATCGTTGCGGCCACCGGGTTCCTGGTCTCGTCGGCGCGCACCGCGGCGATGCCCGCGATGATCAGCGCGCCGCCGCCCAGCTGCATCAGCGTGGGCAGCTCGCCGAGCAGCAGCCAGGCGACCAGCACCGCGAACAGGACCTCGGTCAGCCCGGTGAACGAGGCCAGCCGCGGGCCGAGCAGCCGGGTCCCGTAGATCGCCGCCACGTAGGCCAGCACCCCGGCCACCAGCGACAGGCCCAGCACCGGGACCAGCCAGCTCACCGGCTGGCCGGCGAACGTGACCGACCCGAACGTGGCGTGCATCGGCAGCACGCCCGTGCCGCCCAGGCCCAGCAGGGCCACCGCGCCGACACCCATGCCGGCGCTGGCCAGCGCCACCGGCGGCAGGTCCGCGGTGCCGCCCGCGGCCAGCACGAAGAACGCGCCCAGGCCGAACGCGGCCCCCAGCGCCCAGGCCACCCCGGCCACGTTCAGCGTCGCGTGCCCGAACACGCCCAGCACCAGGGCCAGGCCGGCCAGCGCGGCCGCCGAGCCGGCCAGCGTGAGCCGCCGCGGCCGATGGCCGTGCCGCGCCCACATCCAGCCGACCACGCCGACGATGCCGAGGTACTCGATCAGCAGCGCGACACCGACCGGCAGCAGCCTGATGGCCTGGAAGTAGCACAGCTGGCAGCCGGCCACGGACAGCAGCCCGTACACGATGATCCTGGAGGTGTGCGGGCGGAGCACGTGCCACTGGCCGCGCATCAGCACCGCGGCCGGGATCGCCAGCATCACCGCGGCCACGGCCACCCGGACCGACACCGCGGCGGCCGGCGACCAGCCCGCGTCGATCAGGGATTTGCCCAGCGCGCCCGACGTGCTGAAGGCCGCCGAGGAGAAGACCGCCAGGCCGAACCCGGCCCGGGCGCCCGCAGGCTGGCGCATGTCCGCGATACCTCC
>DASVBE010000357.1:0-4920 GCA_036375995.1 Streptosporangiaceae bacterium
CGGGGCCTGCTGGCCTGGCGATGGCGTAACGGGTGCCGATCCGGACTGCGGCGCCGCCACCCCCGGCGGCAGGCCCGGTGTGGTGCGGTCCCGCGGCAGGCTGACCGGCGGCTGCCGTCCCGGGGCCAGGGGAAGCGGGCCCGGCTGGCCCGGATACGGCGCGGCGGGCGCGGACCCGGATGACGGCGACGCGAGCCCGGACGGCGAGTTCGGCGGGGAGACCGGGGCTGGGGGATCCTGCCATGGCATAGCGGGAGCGGACCCGGATTGCGGGCCCGCAGCCCCGGGCGGCGAGCCCGGCTCCGTACCCGGGCCCGGTGGCGAGCCCGGAGGGGGGCCGTAGGGCGGCACGGGGCCGGGCCGCAGGCCCGATGGGCTGGCCGGCCCGGGGCCGCCGGGCGGCGGGGTCATCGGTGCGGCCAGGCCAGGCGGGGTGGTGAACGGTGTGCCAAGGCCCGGCGGCGGGGTGAGCGGCACCGACAGGCCAGGCGGCGTGCTGGCCGGCTGAACCGGCCCGGGCGGCATGACGGTAAGCGGCGGGAGCTCCGGCGGGGTGGGCGTGGGATCCTGGGCCCCGGCCAGGCCCCCCGGCGGCATCATGCCGGGCGGCGGGACGCCGAGCGGAGTTGTCCTGGGGTCCTGGCCCGCAGCCGGGTTCCCGGGCGGCATCGCGCCGGGCAGTGGCAGGCCGGGCGGGGTGGCCGCGGGGTCGTAGGCGGTTCCCCGGCCGGCCGGCGCACCAGGGTAAGGCGAACCTGGCGGAACCGGGGCGCCGCCGGCCAGCGAGCCCGCGTAGGGCGAACCGGGCGGACCTGGGGTGCCGCCGGCCGGGCGGTCCGGCAGGCCGGGTATGAGCCCGCTGCCAGCCAGGCCGTACGTGGCCGCCGGCGGGCCGAAACCGCCTGGCTGGCCCGGCGGCGGGGCGCCGGCGGGCAGGCCCGGGCCGGGCGGCGGGGCGATACCCGGAGCGCCAGGAGGCGGAGTGACCGGCGTGCCCGGACCGTGCGGCGGGGTGCCCGGGGCAGCCAGGCCAGGAGGTGCACTGGCGGGGCGGGCCAGGCCGTTCGCGGTGGCGGGGTGCGGCCCGCCGGGCGGCCCGGGGTAGGGCGGGCCCGGATAGGCCGGGCCAGGTGGCGGGCCGGCCGGTGCCCAGATGGGCGGGCGGGCGCCGTTAGGGGTGCCGCGGCCTGCGATGACCGGGCGCGGGCCGCGCCCCAGGCCGCCGCCGGCCCGCAACGGGTCCAGCCATTCCTCGGGTGGCGGTTCACCGTCCGCCGCGCCACTGGCCGCGGGCCGGGGGCCTGCGCGACGGCGGTCGAAGCGGTCCACCAGGGTCAGCATCAGGGCGATGGCCAGGCAGCCGACGGCGAGCACGCCGAGCAGCGCGGCCAGCCCGATCAGCAGCCGCCACCGGGGCAGTGAGTCCCGCAGGAGCACGCCGGAAACGACCGACACGGCCCCCGCGCCCAGCAGGATCGATCCGGCGACTGCCAGTGCCCGGGGGGCGCGAGCCCGCTCCGGATATGCCGCGCCCGAACTCACGGGCCCAACGATGGCATGTGCCGCAACCCCTCGCAACAAGCCCTGAATCCGCCAGCGTGCGGCGTTTCCGGAGCCGCCCCGGCGCCCCGGCGGTCACCGGCCAGCGGGCCGGCCGGCCGGCGCCGGCCGGTGCCCGCGGCCACTCCGGGGGCCGGGCCGCCCGGGCCACCCGCCCGCGGCCCGGCCGGGCGGCCGGGCCAGTCAGCGCTGGCCGGACCGCCCGGCAGCCGGGCTCAGCGGGTGCCGTACAGGTGCTCGAGGGCCAGCTGGTCCAGCTGCTCGAAGGCCATCCCCCGCGCGCCCATGGCTTCGGCTGCGGCCGTGTCGCCGGCGGCACCGCGCAGATCCCGCCACGACTCCCCCGGACCCAGGGTCGGCTCGCTGAGCTGATCGACCCTCGCCGCCACCAGGGCGGCCTTGACCTCCGGGTCGCGGCGGAACGCGCGGACCTTCTCCCGCAGGATCAGGTAGTTCCGCATGCACGCGGCCGCCGACGCCCAGACGCCATTGTCGTCTTCGGTCCGCGGCGGCTTGTAGTCGAAGTGCACCGGGCCGTCGTAACCGCCGGCCTCCAAGGCGTCCACCACCCAGAATGCGCCCCGCGCGTTGCCCGCGCCGAACCGCAGGTCCTGGTCGTAGCGCGGGCCGTGCTGCCCGTTCAGGTCGATGTGGTACAGCTTCCCGTGCCACAGCGCCTGGTTGATCGCGTGCGCGTAGTTGAGGCTGGCCATCTCCTCGTGGCCGACCTCCGGGTTGAGGCCCACCAGCTCCGGGTGCTCGAGCTCGTTGATGAACGCCAGCGCGTGCCCGGCGGTGGGCAGCAGGATGTCGCCGCGCGGCTCGTTCGGCTTGGGCTCCAGCGCGAACCGGATGTCATAGCCCTGGTCCAGGACATAGCCGCAGAGGATGTCGTAGGCCTCCTTGGCCCGGTCGAGCGCGGCCCGGATGTCCTTGGCCCCGCCCGATTCGGCGCCGTCCCGGCCGCCCCAGCACACATAGATCTTCGCGCCGAGCTCGGCGGCCAGGTCGAGGTTGCGCATGACCTTGGCCAGGGCGAACCGGCGCACGTCACGGTCGTTCGCGGTGAACCCGCCGTCGCGGAACATCGGGTGCGAGAACAGGTTCGTGGTCGCGGTGGTGACGACCAGGCCGGTCTCGTCCAGCGCCGCGCGGAACGCGGCGATCCGCTCCGACCGCTCGGCCTCGCTGGCCGCGAAGTCGAACACGTCGTTGTCGTGGAAGTTCACCCCGTAGGCGCCCAGTTCGGCGAGCTTGCGGACGGCGCGCTCGGCGGGCATCGGCGGGCGGACCGCGCCGCCGAACACATCCACGCCCTGCCAGCCGACCGTCCAGATGCCAAACGAGAACCGGTCTTCCCTGGCCGGAACGTACGGGTCAGTGCTCACGAGGCGATTCCTTCCTGAGGGTTACGGATCCCGGGTCGCGGGCCGCGCTGGCGGCGCCGGCCGGGCACGGTCAGCGGGACGGCCAGCCCGCCGTGTCGTCCCGCAGCACCACGTGGCGCTGGCGGACGGCCGGCTGCGGCTCGCCGGTGTACTCGGTGGCCGGCCGGGCCGGCCAGGACGGCGGCGCGGCCGCCCCGGACAGCGCCCAGGCCGCCTGACGGGCCGCGCCGAGCGCCACGTACTCCTCGGGCTCGGGCACGGTCACCGGCGCGGCGAAGATCCCGGGCGCGATCCGGCAGACCGCCTCGGACCGGGCCCCGCCGCCGATCAGCAGCACCCGGCGGGGCCGGGCCCCGGCCCCGGGGAGCAGCGCGGCGGCCTCGGCCAGCGAGGCCAGCACCGCCTCGACTGTGGCCCGGGCCAGGTTCGGCCGGGTCGCGTTGGCTGTCGTCAGCCCGCGCAGCACGCCGGTGGCGTCCGGCCGGTCCGGGGTCCGCTCGCCGTCGAAGTAGGGCAGCAGGGTCAGCCCGCCGGCGCCGGGCCCGGCCTGCAGGGCCAGCGCCGACAGCTCTTCAAGCGGGGCGCCCAGCAGCCCGGCCGCGGCGGACAGCACCAGGCCCGCGTTGATCGTGCAGACCAGCGGCAGGAACCGGCCGGTCGCGTCGGCGAACCCGGCGACCGCGCCGGACGGATCCGCCGCCGGGACCGTGCTCACCGCGAACGCCGTCCCCGACGTCCCGACCGAGATCGCCACGTCGCCCTCGGCCAGGCCGAGGCCGAGCGCGGCCGCCATGTTGTCGCCGGTGCCCGCGGACAGCAGCGCGCCGCCAGCAGCCTCCCCCACCGCCTCACCAGGCCCGGCCACCCGCGGCACCTCCGCCGGGTGCCCGAGCGCCGCGGAAAGATGCCCGGGCAGCCACTCCCCGCTGGCCGGGGAGAAGTACCCGGTCCCCGACGCGTCACCGCGGTCGGTGGTGGCCGCGCCCGGCACCGCCCCGGCCAGCCGCCAGGTCAGCCAGTCGTGCGGGAGCAGCACGGTGCGCACCCGGGCCGCGGCGCCCGGCTCGGCGGTGGCCAGCCAGCGCAGCTTGGTCACGGTGAACGAGGCGGTGGGCACGCTCCCGGTCGCCTTGGCCCAGCCGTCCCGGCCGCCCAGCTCGCCGATCAGCTCGGCAGCCGCCGCGGCCGACCGCAGGTCGTTCCACAGCAGCGCGGGCCGGATCACCTGCCCGGCTTCGTCCAGCACCACCATGCCGTGCTGCTGCCCGGCCACGCCGATTGCGGCGGCCCGGTCCAGCAGCCCGTCGCCGGCCTGGCCCAGCGCGTCCCACCAGGCGGCCGGGTCGACCTCGGTGCCGGGCGGATGCGGGGCGCTGCCCCGGCCCACCACCGTGCCGTCGTGGGCGTCGCACAGCACGACCTTGGTGGACTGGGTAGACGAGTCAACGCCCGCGACGAGCATGGCTGTCCTTCCGCACCGGCTGCTTGCTGGCAGGTTAGCCGAGTTGCGGTGTCAACCTGAGAAGGGCCAGGCGGCGTTTAGGGAGCGAAACTTTGCGGCCTCCGGGACGGTGCATGCGGCGCGGCTGGGACTCACCCGGCGAGCGTTTCGCGGCTTACGTACACGTTCACCGTGGCCACCACGCTGAACGGTCCCTTCCGCACGCCGGTGAGCACCAGCGGCACGGCCGACGTCGATCAGCAGGGGCTGGTCCGGCGGCTGACCGCCCGGGAGTCGTTCGGCCAGACGGTCCGGGACGTCACGATCCCCTTCGGGGATTTCGGGCTCCCGGTCGCGGTCAGCCCGCCGCCCGCCAGCGTGACCTACAGGCCGCCCGCCTGACGGCCGGCTACCAGAGGTTGCGCTGCGCCGCGATCGGGTCCCCGGGCCATTCGTGCATGGCGCGCAGGTTGTCGCGGGCCGGGTAGCGGGCCGCGGCCGGGCCGTCGGCGAAGGCCCGCAGGACGTTGG
>DASVBE010000307.1:0-7921 GCA_036375995.1 Streptosporangiaceae bacterium
GGTCCCAGACCACGTGCCGGGCCTGCGGGTCGAGCCCGGTGGTCGGCTCGTCCAGGAGCAGGATCTCCGGCTCGTTGATCAGCGACCGGGCGATCGTCAGCCGCCGTTTCATGCCGCCGGACAGCGGCTCGACCTCGTCGCCGGCCCGGTCGGAGAGCTGGACGAAGTCCAGCAGCCGGGCCGTCCGCTCGCGGATCACGTCCCGCGGCAGGCCGAAGTAGCGGCCGTAGATCAGCAGGTTCTCCTGCACGGTCAGCTCGGCGTCGAGGGTGTCCTCCTGAGGGACCACGCCCAGCCGGGCCCGGATCTTCGGCCCGTCGGAGACCGGGTCGAGGCCGAGGATCGTCAGCTCTCCCCCGCTGGGCGGCGACACGCAGCCGATCATCCGCATCGTCGAGGACTTGCCCGCGCCGTTGGGACCGAGGAAACCGAACGCCTCGCCCCGGCGGGTCAGCTCGAAGTCAATCCCGTCGACCGCGGTAAAGTTTCCGAAAGATTTGGTCAGCTTGCGGGCTCGGATGAGGGCGCCGGGATCACGCATTCCATAGACGCTACCTGCCGCATCTGCCGATTCCGAGCGGGTTTTCCGGCTACGGGTTCGGGTACGGATACGGTCCGCTGGCGCGGCTGGCGGGCGGCCAGCTTTGGCCGTGCGGCCCGCTCCGGTTCGCGCCAGGCGGTAGCCTCGCTGGCATCGCCCCCGCAGCAGCCGGCCGGACCGCCCGCCGCGGCAGGCGTAATCCCGGGCAGGAGGAAAGGCGGCCAGGTGAGCTTCACCCGCGAGCTCTATCAGCGGTTCCAGCACCTGATTCACGAGCTGGCGAAGTTCGGCATCGTCGGGGTGATCGGCTTCGCCATCACCGATGGCGGCACGAACCTGCTGCACGTCAAGCTTGGCATCGGGCCGCTGACCTCGAACGTGGCCGCGACCGCCGTGGCGACCGCCTTCTCCTTCGCGGGCAACCGGTGGTGGACCTTCCGGCACCGGGCGCGCACCCAGATCCACCGCGAGACGGTCATCTTCTTCGTGCTCAACGGCGTCGGCCTGGCCATCCAGCTGGCCTGCATCGGCTTCACCTATTACGTGCTGGGCATGACCGACCACCTGAGCTACAACATCGCCCTGGCCATCGGGATCGGCCTCGGCACGCTGTTCCGCTTCTGGTCGTACCGCAAGTGGGTGTGGGCCGCCAAAAATCCCGACACGCCGCCCCCGCAGCGAGTCCTGGTCCCCGACGGCGCCCCCCGCTAACCGGCCGGCGGAGCCGGCAGGGCGAGCGAAGGTGCCGCCGGCGCTGTTTCCCGACGAGCGACGCGGCGCGACGAAGGAGCGCCGAAGGAGCGAGGAGGGAAGGCAGCGCCTCCCTAGCGGCCCGTAGCAAGCAAGATAGAACAGTGCAGATTGCGCTGCTTGGTCCCCTCGAGGTACGCGGCCCGGCAGGTTCCCTGGTGGAGGTGCGCGGCTCCCGGCTGCGCGCGCTGCTGATCCTGCTCGCGCTGGACGCCGGCCGGGTCGTGACGACGGGCCGGCTGACCGGCGCGTTGTGGGAGGACCAGTTCCCCGCGGCGGCGGCGAACGCGCTGCAGGCCCTGGTCTCCCGGGTGCGGCGGGCCCTGCCCGAGGCGGTGATCACCGCGCACCCGGCCGGCTATCAGCTCATGCTCGACCCCGGCCAGGTCGATGTCGTCCAGTTCGAGCGGCTGGCCGCGGACGGTCACGCCGCGCTGCGCGATGACCCGGGCCGGGCCGCGCACCTGCTGCGCGAGGCGCTGGCCCTGTGGCGCGGCCCGGCGCTGGCCGACGTGGCCGACGCCGATTTCGCCGCGGCGGCGATCGCCCGGCTGACCGAGCGGCGGCTGACCGCGATCCAGGACCGGGTCGACGCGGACCTGCGGCTGGGCCCGGCGGCGCCGCTGGTCGCCGAGCTGGAGGGCCTGGTCGCGGCCTACCCCCTGCGCGAGCCGCTGATCGGCGCGCTGATGCGCGCGCTGGCCGCCTCCGGCCAGCCGGGCGCCGCGCTCGGGGTGTTCGAGCAGGCCCGCGCCCGGCTGGCGGACGAGCTGGGCGCCGGCCCGTCGCCCGCGCTGGCCGCGCTGCACATCTCCATCCTGCGCGCCGGGGACCAGCCCGCGGCGCCGGACGGCCGCACCCCGGCGGCTGCCTCCCCCGCTGGTGTTTCCTCATCCAATACGGTTCCGGGGGCGCGGGCCGGCGCATCCCGCCCGGGCCCCGCGGCGCCGCCCGCGACCAACCTCCGCGCCGAGCTGACCAGCTTCGTCGGCCGGGACACCGAGATCGCCGAGGTCCGCAAGCTGGTCGGCGGGCACCGGCTGATCACGCTGACCGGCCCCGGCGGCGCGGGCAAGACACGGCTGGCGGTGGAGGCGGGCCGGGCCGAGCTGGCCGCCATGCCCGGCGGCGTGTGGCTGGCCGAGCTGGCCCCGGTCACCGACCCGGCCGACGTACCGCAGGCCGTGCTGGCCGCGCTGGGCCTGCGGGAGCGCTCGGTGGTGATGTCCGGCCGCCGGCCCGGAATCCCGGACGAGCCGGAGAGCCCGCTGGAGCGGCTGGTCGGCGCGCTGTCCGCGCGGCAGGCGCTGCTCGTCCTCGACAACTGCGAGCACCTGCTCGACGCCGCCGCGGTGCTGGCCGACCAGGTGCTGGCGGCCTGCCCGCAGGTGCGCATCCTGGCCACAAGCCGGGAGCCGCTGAACATCACCGGGGAGATGCTGTGGCCGGTCGGGCCGCTGACGCTGCCGCCGGGCGGCCGGGAGCCGGTGCCCGCGGAGGTTGCCGCCTGCGCCTCGGTCCGGCTGCTGGTGCAGCGGGCCCGGGCGGCCCGGCCGGGCTTTGCGGTCACTGCGGCCAACGCTGCCGCGGTGGCCAGCATCTGCCGGGCGCTGGACGGCATGCCGCTGGCCATCGAGCTGGCCGCGGCCCGGCTGCGGGCCCTGGCCCCTGAGCAGGTGGCGAGCCGTCTTGACGACCGGTTCCGGCTGCTGACCGGCGGCAGCCGGACCGCGATGCCGCGGCACCAGACGCTGCGCGCGGTGGTCGACTGGAGCTGGGATCTGCTCAGCGACGCCGAGCGGGCGGTGTGGCGGCGGTTCTCGGTGTTCGCCGGCGGAGCCGGGCTGGCCGCCGCCGAGCAGGTTTGCGCGGGCGGCCCGGTGTCTCCCGCGGACGTGCTCGACCTGCTCACTGCGCTGGTGGAGAAGTCGCTGCTGACCGTGCGGGACGGGGCGGACGGGCCGCGCTACCTGATGCTGGAGATCATCCGGGCGTACGGGCAGGAGCGAAACGCCGAGGCCGGCGAGCAGGACGCCACCCGGCAGGCGCACGCCTGTTACTTCAGGGAGCTGGCCGCCGCGGCGCGGGACGAGCTGCTCGCCGCCGATCAGCTGGCCTGGCTGCAGCGGCTGGCGGCGGACCAGGACAACCTGCACACCGCGATCCGCGCCGCGGTGGCCGCCGGCGACGCGGATGCCGCGGTGGGCCTGGCCGGCGACCTGGGCTGGTACTGGTGGCTGCGCGGGCTCAAGGCCGAGGGCGCCGAGCTGATCAACGACGCGCTCACCGTGGCCGATGGCGCGGCGCCCGAGCCGACGGCGGTGACCTGCACCATGGGCGCCCTGCTGACCATGGACGACGACGACAACCACCTGGCGGTGCAGAAGTTCCAGCGGGCCGCGGATCTCGCCGCGCAGGTACCCGAGCCGTCCAACCCGGTGCTGCGGCTGGTCGGGCCGCTGGCCGCGGTGATCCATATCGCCGTTGGCATGCCGGTCGACACCGTGCCGGGCAGCCCGCTCGACGGCGTTGCGGCCGACGAGCATCCCTGGATGCGCTCGGTGGCCCGGGTGATCCGCGGGCAGCTGGGGCTCAACTTCGGCTACGGCCACCACGAGGCCGAGGCTGACTTCCGGGCCGCGCTGGCCACGTTCCGTGAGATCGGCGAGCGGTGGGGAACGGCGTTCTCGCTGATCTCGGTCGCCACCCTGGCCATGTGGCGTGGCGACTTCACCGCCGCGGCCGCCGACATGCAGGAGGCGCTGGCGCTGACCAGCGAGCTCGGCACCACGGAGGACATGGTGTACTTCCGCCTCCAGCTGGCCCGCTGCTTCTGGCTGATCGGTGACCACGACCTGGCGCGGGCCACGATGGCGGAGGCGCGGGCCGAGGCCGAGCGGATCGGGCTGCCCAGCATGCTGTCGCTGGCCGCGCTGGTCGCCGCGGACCAGTACCGGCTCGACGGCGACCTGGCCGCGGCGCAGGAGGCGGTGGACATGGCGGCCGGGCTGCTGCCACAGCAGAAGACCTCGCTGCAGCTCCGGGCCATGCTGGACACCGCGGCCGGGCTGACCGCCGTAGCCGCCGGTGACCTGGCCGCGGGCCGGGGCAAGCTCACCGCGGCGGTGACCGCCGCGGTGGGCTCCAAGGACCGCCCGGTGATGGCCGCCGTGCTGATCGGCGTCGCGGACCTGGCCAGCCAGGACGGCGACGCGGACCGGGCGGCCCGGTTGCTGGGTGCGAGCATCATGGTCCGCGGCATCCAGGACCGGTCCGCGCCGGACTTCCCCCGTGTCGCCCGCGCCGCCCGGGCCGCGCTCGGGGATAAGGCCTACGACGACGCGTTCGAGGCCGGCCAGTCCAGCACGCTGGAGAGCGTGCTGGCGCTGGCCGGCCTCGACCAGGGCCGTTAGCCGGGCGGCGCCCCGGGTCACGTGCGGCGGCGGAAGGCCCGCACCGCCAGCGGCGCGAACACCGCCGTGATCCCGGCTGCCCAGAGCAGCGACTGCAGCAGCGGCGTGGCGACCGGGCCGGACACCAGCAGCCCCCGGGTCGCGTCGGCCAGCAGGGTGACCGGGTTGGCCTTCACCCAGGCCTGCAGCGCGCCCGGCATCGAGGCGGTCCTGACGAACGCGTCGCTGGTGAAGGTCAGCGGGAACAGGACCACGAAACCGAAGATCTGCACCTTCTCCGGGCTGGCCGCGACCATGCTGACCAGCACGATGATCCAGGACACGGCGAGGGAGAAGATCAGCAGCAGCAGGAACCCGCCCAGCACCGACAGCGGGGTGGTGCCGATCCGGAAGCCGAGGGCCGCGCCCACGCCCATCAGCAGCGCGATGGCCCAGGCCTGCTTGACCACATCGGCCAGGATCCGGCCGGTCAGCGGGGCGAACCGGGCGATCGGCAGCGTGCGCAGCCGGTCCAGGAAGCCCTTGTCCAGGTCGGTGGACAGGCCCATCCCGGTGTTCAGCGTGGCGAACAGCGCGTTCTGCACGATGATGCCGGGCAGCGCGAACATCAGGTAGGAGTGCGGCGACCCGGAGATCGCGCCGCCGAACACGTAGGTGAACAGCAGGACGAACATCACCGGCTGGATGCTGAAGTCGAGCAGCTCCATCGGGTTGTGCTTGATCGACACCAGGGTCCGCCAGGCGAGCGAGAAGCTCTGCCGCAGGCCCTGGCCGGGGCTGACCCGCGGGGCCAGCCGCGGGGCCGGCCGCGGGGCACGGGCGGTGGGCGCGATGGCGGTCATGCCAGGCTCCTTTCCGGCGCGAGGCCGGTCTCCGGCTGGCCGGCGCCCGGGTCGTCCGGGTTCGCCGGCGCGTGGCCGGTCAGCGACAGGAACACGTCGTCCAGGCTGGGACGGCGCAGGTTGAGCTCGGCCACGACCACGCCGGCCTCGTCCAGGCGGCGGACGATCGCGGGCATCAGCTCCGGGTCGGGCAGCGGCGCGGCCGCGACCCCGCCCTGGACCTCGGGCTCGGACCGGGTGAACGCGGCCAGGACAGAAAGGGTGTCGGGAATCCGGGCCGGGTCGGCCGGGCGGACGGCCAGCGTCTGCGCGCCGGTGCGGGCCTTGAGCTGCTCCGGCGTGCCGGTGGCGATCACCAGGCCGTGGTCGACCACCGCGATGTCCGCGGCGAACTGGTCGGCCTCTTCCAGGTACTGGGTGGTGAGCAGGACGGTGACGCCGCTGTCGGCCAGCCGGGCCACGATGTCCCACATCTCGTTGCGGCTGATCGGGTCGAGCCCGGTGGTGGGCTCGTCCAGGTACAGGATCCGCGGCCGGCTGACCAGGCTGGCGGCCAGGTCCAGCCGCCGGCGCATGCCGCCGGAGTAGGTCTTGACGGCGCGGCTGGCCGCGTCGTCGAGGCGGAAGCCGGCCAGCAGCTCGCTGGCGCGGGCCCTGGCCTGCGGCCGGGACATCCCGGTCAGCCGGCCGATCAGCAGCAGGTTCTCCTGGCCGGTCAGGGACTCGTCCAGGGAGGCGTACTGCCCGGTCAGGCCGATCAGCTGACGGACCTGGTGGGCGTGGGTGACCACGTCGTGGCCGCCCACGCTGGCGTGCCCGCCGTCCGGGCGGATCAGAGTGGCCAGAATGCGCACGGCGGTGGTCTTGCCGGCCCCGTTCGGCCCGAGAAGGCCGAACACCGTGCCGGTGCGAACCTCGAGGTCCACGCCCGCCAGCGCGACGGTGCCGGCGTACCGCTTGGTCAGGCCTTCGGCGATGATCGAGTAGCTCATGGGCCGTACTCTGGCGGGCCCGGCTGACATGCCGGGCCGGCGACGCTGACACCGCTGACAGGCCGCTGACACGCGCCCTGACAGGGCTGGCTTCAGGCGCGGCGGGTGGGCCGCAAAAACCGTAATCCTAAAGCTGTGATCAGCAGGTTCTTCCCTGGCCGGCCTTGGCGACGAGGCTGGCTATGGGCCAGGTCAGGTAGTGGTCGGCCTGCGCCTGGGTGATCGTGCCGGTGGCCACCAGGCGGCCGATGACGTGCTCTTCGCGGGCCCGTGCGCGGCCCGGGTGCGTGAGCGGGTCGTCGATGGAGGGGCCCTGGACGAGGCCGGCCAGGAGCGCGGCCTTGGGCCAGGACAATTTGCCCGGGGCGATGCCGAAGTAGCCGCAGGAGGCTCTGGCCAGGCCGTAATCATTGTTTCCGTAGTACGCGACGTCGGCGTACATCTGGAGAATCTGGGCCGGCGTGTAGGTCATGCTGAGCTTGATGGCCAGGCCGATTTGCTTGGCTTCGGTGGTGAGACCGTTGGACTGGCCGTTGGTGTAGAGCATCTTGGCGAGCTGCTGGTAGAGCGTGGCGCCGCCCCCGTCCGGCCCGCCGGTCACCCAGTTCTTGGCGACCCGCACGACGGAAAACGGGTCGACGCCTGGCTCGGAGCCGAAACGGTGGTCCTCGGTCGCCTTGAGGGCGGCGGCGAACCGGTACGGGACGGGCGGTCCCGGGTAGACGGAGTTGTGGCTGCGGGCCATGTCGCTGGCGAGCTGCGGTGCGTTGCTCACGGATGGGGTGAGGATCCAGAGGGCGCCGACCGCTATGCCGACGGTGGATATGAGTGCGCCGGTGAGGATGGCGAGGTTGCGGAGCCACCGCCGGGCGCGCGGGTGCCGTGGCTGACCCTGGCCGGGGCGCGGGCCGGGGCCGGCGGGGAAGCCGGGCCCGGTGCCGGCCGGGCGCTGCCCCACCGCCATCGTGATGCTCCGTCGTATGAGGACGGCCGCCCCCTGGCGGCAGGCCGTAACCGGATGTGCCCCTCGGCTCTCGTAACGATCGTTAAGGCAGGATAGTTGCCGGGTCCCAGGGGGGGTGGGCCGGGGCGGCGCGGGCCGCGCCCGAGTTGCGCTAAGGTATGAGCGCTTGCACAAGCATGCTGTGCGCAGGCACGGGACGTGGCCCAGCTTGGTAGGGCACTTGACTGGGGGTCAAGGGGTCGCGGGTTCAAATCCCGCCGTCCCGACAGATGTTCCCGCAGGTCAGGGCTTCGTATTCAGTTGTGATACGGGGCCCTGAACGGCTTTCACGGGCCGGTTTTCTCACAATTTCTCACACGGCACTGTGGATCTTGCTCACGGCGCCGAGCGCCAGGGCCAGGTCCTGCGCCTGGGCGAAG
>DASVBE010000148.1:0-2278 GCA_036375995.1 Streptosporangiaceae bacterium
CGCGAGGCCGACCAGGCCAGCACGGGGCAAGCCAGCACGGGGCAAGCCAGCACGGGGCAAGCCAGCACGGGGCAGGCCGGCGGGGCGGACCCAGCCGGCCCGGCCGACGGCTCGCTGGGCATCGGCCGCCTGTCAGGGCACTAGCCAGCGGAAGCGGGGTCAGCCGGATAGACGGCTGGCCCGGTGCGCCGCATGGCCGAGCGCGCGGCGACCCGGCAGAGCAGCGCGGACTCGGAGAACGGCTTCTCCAGCAGGTCGACGTGCAGGTCCAGGGCACCCTGGGTGCCCAGCACCGAATGCGCCCGCTTGCTCAGCGTGTCAGTGCAGGTCAGCGGCTAAGTCAAGGATTAGCCAAGCTCCCCGTCCACCTCCCTGCCGCACCGTGGAAGCCGTCGTGCGGTTCCGCACGGGTTCGGAGAGGTCAGATGGCGACGGAGAAGGCGGCCGCCCCGGCGCGCAAACCGCTGTGGACGTACCTGGCGGGCATCGTCGCGGTCTTCATGATCTCGATGGACAACCTGGTGGTGACCAACGCGCTGCCGGTGATCAGCGCCAAGCTGCACACCGGTCTCGAGGGCCTGGAGTGGACGGTCAACGGCTACACGCTGACGTTCGCGGTGCTGATGCTGACCGGCGCGGCCCTGGGTGACCGGTACGGGCGGCGGCGGATGTTCGCCGCCGGGATGACCGTGTTCACCCTGTCCAGCGCGGCGGCGGCCCTGGCGCCGAGCATCGGCGTGCTGATCGCGGCCCGGGCCGTGCAGGGCGCCGGCGCGGCGATCGTCATGCCGCTGAGCATCACGCTGATCGCCAGCGTCACCCCGCTGAGCAAGCGCGGCCTGGCCCTGGGCCTGTGGAGCGCGACCGCGGGCCTCGGCGCGGCGCTCGGCCCGGTCATCGGCGGCGCCGTTACCCAGGCCGGGTCCTGGCAGTGGATCTTCTGGATCAACGTGCCGATCGGCCTGCTGCTGCTGTCGCTGCTGTGGCTGGTCACCGAGAGCCGGTCCGGGGCCGGGCGGCTCGACCCGCTGGGCGTGGTGCTGATCACCGGCGGGCTGTTCGGCGTGGTGTTCGGCCTGGTCCGCGGCAACGGGCACGGCTGGACCAGCGCCCAGGTCCTGGGCAGCCTCGTCGGCGGCGGGCTCCTGCTGGCCGCGTTCGTGGCCTGGGAGGCCCGCGCGGCCACCCCGATGCTGCCGCTGTCGCTGTACCGCAACCGCGGCTTCGCCAGCATGAACGCGAGCATGCTGGTCACGGTGACCGGGATGTTCGGGATGATCTTCCTGTTCGCCCAGTACCTCCAGTCGGTCCGCGGCTACTCCCCGCTCGGCGCGGGCGTCCGGGCGCTGCCGTGGACCGCGTCGCCCGCGGTGTCCGCGGTCGTCGCCGGGCTGCTGGCGAGCCGGGTCGGCGGGCGTCAGCTGATCGCGGCCGGTGCGGCCCTGCAGGCGATCGGCATCGGCCTGCTCGCCGTGCAGACCTCCGCGACCGTGCCCTACCCGCAGCTGGTCCCGGCGTTCGTCATCGCGGGCACCGGCATCGGCGTGTTCTTCGCCCCGATCACCCGGCTCACGCTCGGCTTCGCCCCGGCCGAGCTGGAGGGCATCGCGTCCGGCACCTCCGCCGCACTGCGCCAGCTGGGGACGGTGATCGGGGTGGCCGTGCTGGGCGCGGTGTTCTCGGCGCACGGCGGGCTCGGCAGCCCCGCAGAGTTCGTCCGCGGGCTGGACGCCACGCTCGCGGTGAGCGCGGTCATCCTGGGGGTCAGCGTGTTCCTGCCGCTGCTCGCCCCGGACCCGGAACGGCAGGCCCGGACAGCCATGGCGCCAGAGGCCGGAGCCGGCCCCGAGCCGGCCCCAGCGGCCGGCCGCTGACCGGCCAGAAGCTGGGCAGCGCCGGTGCGCAGCCGGCCCGGGCCGCGCGGCCAGCAGCGCCGGAAACGGGCGGCCGCGGCAGGGCGCCCGGCAGCGACGGCCGGGCGCCAGGGCCCGCTGGGACCACGCCCGGGGCGGCCACGGTGGCCGGGCGCTGACCGGCCAGAAGCCGGCCCAGCAGCACGAGAACGGACGGCCGCGGCGGGCCGCCGGGCGCTGCGCCCCGCCGGGACCACGCACCGGGCGGCCACGGTGGCCGGGCGCTGATCTGTTAGCAGCTGGCCCAGCGGCACCGGAAACGGGCAGCCGCGGCGGGCCGCCGGGCGGCGGCGGGCGGGCGGCGCGCCCCGCCGGGACCGCGCACGGCGCGGGCCGGGGCCACCGCGTGGTGCGCGCAGCGCAGC
>DASVBE010000151.1:0-12034 GCA_036375995.1 Streptosporangiaceae bacterium
AGGAGGGAAGGCAGCGCCTCTCCAGCGGCCCTGCGCTCGCCAGCAAGCACTGTCACAGCGGGGCGGGGTTCCTCGTCTCAGCTGGCGGCAACGGAAATGGCGCCCGCGCACTGAGGGTGCGGGCGGCGAAAGGAGTCGTTATGCGGATCTTCGTGGCCGGCGCGGCTGGTGCCATCGGGCAGCGCCTGGTCCCCCAGCTCGTAGCGGCCGGCCATCAGGTCACCGCCAGCACCCGCCGCCCGGACGGCCAGGGCCGGCTGCGCGCCATGGGCGCCGAGCCGGCGGTCATGGACGGCCTGGACCCGGCCGCGGTCGGCGAGGCGGTGGCCCGGGCCCGGCCCGAGGTCGTCATCCACCAGATGACCGCCCTGGCCGCCGGCACCGACCTGCGGCACTTTGACCGGAGCTTCGCGGTCACCAACCGGCTGCGCACCGAGGGCACCGACCACCTGCTGGCCGCGGCCACCGCGGCCGGAGCCCGCCGGTTCATCGCGCAGGGCTTCACCGGCTGGTCCAACATCCGGTCGGGCGGCCCGGTGAAGACCGAGCAGGACCCGCTGGACCCGGACCCGCCCGCGAACCAGCGGCAGACCCTGGCCGCGCTGCGCTACCTGGAGAACGCGGTGCCCGGCGCGCCCGGCCTGGAGGGCATCGTGCTGCGGTACGGCGCGCTGTACGGTCCCGGCACCGCGAACGAGGTGCTCGGGTTCACCAGGCAGCGGAAGCTGCCACTGGTCGGCGAGGCCGGCGGGGTCTGGTCGTTCCTGCACACCGACGACGCGGCCGCGGCCACGGTGGCCGCTCTGACCCGGGGCCGGCCCGGCGTGTACAACATCACCGACGACGAGCCCGCGAAGGTGGCCGACTGGCTGCCCTGGCTGGCCCGGGAACTGGGCGCCAGGCCGCCGGTGCGGCTGCCGGTCTGGCTGGCCCGGCTGGCCGCCGGCGAGGTGGCAGTATCGGTGCTGACGCAGATCCGCGGGTCGTCCAACGCCAAGGCACGGGCCGAGCTTGGCTGGGCGCCGTCCTGGGCGAGCTGGCGGCAGGGGTTCCTGGCGGTGGACGCCGCCGGGCAGGCCGGCGGGCCGGCCGGGGCAGCCCGGCCGGCCGGGAAGGGCAGTGGTGGGAACAGCTGACGCCGTCGCGGCGGAGACCTTCGAGCAGCTGCGCCCGCTGCTGTTCGGCATCGCCTACCGGATGCTCGGCAGCGTGGCCGACGCGGAGGACATCGTCCAGGAAGCGTTCCTGCGCTACCACCGGGCCCTGGCCTCCTCCCCCGCGGTCGAGTCGCCCAAGGCGTTCCTGTCCGCGGTGGTCACCCGGCTGTCGATCGACCAGCTGCGGTCGGCCCGGGTCCGCCGGGAGTCCTACATCGGTCCGTGGCTGCCCGAGCCGGTGCTGACCGACCCGGTCGCGCCCGGCCCGGCCGCCCCGGGCCCGGCCGACCAGGCCGAGCAGCACGAGTCGCTGTCCATGGCCTTCCTGCTGCTGCTGGAGCGGCTGAGCCCGGCCGAGCGGGCGGTGTTCCTGCTCCGCGACGTGTTCGGGTTCGGCTACGGCGAGATCGCCGGCATCGTGGGCCTGACCGAGGCCAACTGCCGCCAGGTCGCGCACCGGGCCCGCCAGCACGTGACCGAGCACAAGCCCCGCTTCGACGCCTCCGGCCGGCAGCGGGACGACCTGGCCCGCCGGTTCTTCGCCATCGTCGAGGGCGACGCGGACCTGTCCGGCCTGGTCGGCCTGCTGGCCGAGGACGTGACCGTGTACGGCGACAGCGGCGGCACCAAGCCGTCCTGGCCGCAGCCGATCCATGGGCGGGACAACGTGCTCCGGCTGGTCGCCGGCCTGGTCCGGCAGGGCACCGTGCTCGGCGCCACGTCCCGCCGGGTGCAGATCAACGGCCAGCCCGGCGCGCTGTTCTACGACCGGGCCGGGCGGCTGATCAGCGCCATGGTGCTGGACATCAGCGACGGCGCGATCGCCACGGTGCGGTCCATCATCGCCCCGGGCAAGCTCGGTCACCTCGGCCTGCTCTCGGACTTCCGCGACGAGCTGCCCGGGGCCCGCCAGGACCCGGGGTGGCGGCCCGGCTAGCCGTTACCAGTCGGGCTGGCGGAGCGGGAAGAAGCGCTGCACGGCAGCGGGGAACGGGGGTGCAGCCGTCCGGGCGTTTGCGGCCCGCGCCATTCCCGCTCCTCCCGGGATAGCCAGTGGCGGCCCGCTGGCCTGCCCCGTAGCATCTGCCCCATGAGCTTCCTTTGACTGTGACCTGAGCTAGCGGCCCGTGGCCCGCCATCCGCTCATCGACCCATGGCCGGTGAGGACACGGAAGGAAGCCACGTGACACGCATCAGACCGGGCCGCCCGCCCGCCGCCGTCAGCGCGGCGGTGCTCGCGGCGGCTCTTGCCGTCGAGCTGATCGACGAGCTCGTGGACGGCACCAAGGGCGCAGCGCTCCCGCTCATGCGCCATGATCTCGGCCTCAGCTACACCCAGCTGGGCCTGCTGGCCTCGGTGCCGGTGCTGATCGGCAGCCTCGCGGAACTGCCGATGGGGCTGCTGGCCGGGCACGGGCGGCGGCAGCGGATCGCCGTGCTGGCCGGGGGCGGGCTGTTCGCGGCCGCGCTGGCGGCCACGGCGCTGTCCCGGTCGTTCGCCGGGCTGCTGATCGCCCTGACCGTGTTCTTCCCGGCCTCGGGCGCGTTCGTCGGGCTGACGCAGTCCGGGCTGATGGCCGCCGATCCGGCCCGGCAGGAACAGCACATGGCCCGGTGGAACCTGGCCGGGTCGGCCGGGGCGGTGACCGGGCCGCTGCTGCTGATCGCCGTGCTGGCGGCCGGCGGCACCTGGCGGGTGGCCTACCTGCTGCTGGCCGGCGCCGCGCTGGCCGCCGGGGCGGTCCTGGCCCGGTCCGGGCGTGCGCTGATCGCGGCGCCGCCGGAGGGCCCGGCTGAGCCGGAGGACGCCGTCGGCTGGTCCGCCGGCCTGCGGGAGGCCGCGGCGGCGGTCCGGCGGGGCGAGGTGGCCCGGCTGCTCGTGCTCATCGAGGTCGCCGACTACCTGCTGGACGTGCTGACCGGCTTCCTCGCCGTGTACCTGGTGGACGTGGTGCACGTCACCGCGGGCCAGGCCGCGCTGGGGGTGACCGTACGGCTGGTCGCCGGGCTGGCCGGGGACCTGCTGCTGGTACTGGTGCTGGAGCGGGCCAGCGGGCGGGCCACGGCGCGGGCCGGGGCGGCCGCGGCGCTGGTGCTGTACCCGGCGTTCCTGCTGGTGCCCGGGTTCTGGGTGAAGCTCGTCCTGCTGGCCGCGCTGTCGATGGTGACCGCGCCGCTGTACCCGGTGCTGCAGGCCCGGCTGTACGCCGCCCTGCCCGGGCGCAGCGGGGTGGCGGTCACGCTGAGCAGCGCGGCGGCGCTGGCCGCCGCGACCGGGCCGCTGGCCGTCGGTGCGGCGGCCCAGCGGCTGGGCCTGACCTGGGCGATGGCCTCGCTCGCGCTGGCGGCTCCGGTGCTGCTGGCGGGCCTGGCCCAGCGCGGCACGCACAGCAACGGCGGCCCCCCGGCCGGAGCCGGGGGGCCGCCGTCAGAACCTGATACTGACTAGCCGGTCTGGCCGTCCCTTTACGGGATCGTGAAGCCGACCGGGCGGGTCAGGGTGAACATCTGCCGGTCCGGCACGGAGCCACCGGAGAAGTTCTCCTGCTGCAGGGTCAGGAGGTTGGTCGGGTTCTTGCTGTTCGGGTTGAGCGTCAGAACCAGCGGGTTGCTGGCGGACGTGTCAGCCGCGAACTCGAGCGGGAAGTACAGCAGGGCGCCCGGGTGCCCGCCCGGGAAGGTGACGGTGATGGACGCCGCCAGGTCAGCGACCCAGAAGGTCTGCGGGGTGCCACAGCGCCGGAGGCGAACCTTGAAGCCCTCGGTCGCGCTGATCGCGCCAACGCAGAAGCCGCTCTCGTTCGAGTTCGGCGCGAACTGGCCCTGGAACACCGGGTAGTCCGGGTAGTTCAGGCACGCGTACGAGGTCGGGTCGAGCGAGTTGACGCCACCGGTGCCGCAGAGCTGGTCGGTGAAACCAACGAAGCGGATGATGAAGTCCTCGTTCGTCCGGGTGTTGCTGGCCTGCCGCAGGTTGATGATGCGGTTCTTGTACAGGCTGCCCGCGGCCACGCCCTTCTGGGTGGCGTTCTGGATGAAGGCCGGCCCGTTGTTCTGGTTCAGCAGCAGGCTGCTGATGTTGGTGCAACGCAGGAACGGGGTGTTCGGGTTGTTGTCACACACCGTCGTCGCGTGCGGGTGTGCGTGAACTCCCGCCGAGGCGGCCGTTGCGCCGGCCAGCCCGAGGGCCGAGCTGACAGCGACGGACGCTGCCAGCACGTACAGCCCCCTGATGGAGCGGTTACGCATGGGTGATCCCTTCCTGTGGATACTGGGCCGGCCACCTTTGTGAGGTGGCCTGGGCGGTCAAGCTCTGGCCGGCCGCTACTGACTGCTGTTCTTGCGCGTTACTTGCTGTGACTCCGCCCTGTCAGTCAGTGGTGGACACCTCGCCATGAGGAAGCAGCTGATGCTGCCCTCAGGCCCCGGTGAGCCATCGACTGGCCAGATTCACATGAACATGACGTGCGGCTGACGGAAGCGGTTGACCGGTCTGAGCAAATTCATCGAAGAAATTTTGCCGGAACCGGATTGAACGAGGATATGTCCACTTCTGGGCGGTATGAGCCCCTGGAAAATCCCCATCAACCCGTGCGAACCGGACCTTCTTCGCTTCCTTCGCAATCAGGACGATCGGCACGGAAGCGCCTGCTGCGGAGAGCCCGGGAACCAGCCGGTTCCCGCTTCTCTGCCGTACCAGGGCGCTTCTCCCGCCACACCGCACCGGCGCCGGACGGGCCGCCGTGTGGTGCTGAGGCGGCCTCGGGTGCCGCCCCGGATCATTGTCGGGCCTGCCCGGCGCCGTCGGCGGCGACTTCGCGGCGGTTCAAGATCCCGATTTGATAACAGGATGTAACGCCACCGGGCCGCCCGCCGAAGCGGCCGGCCCGGTGGGCAGTACGGGACGTTCCCGGTCTTACTGGTCCGCCGGCGGCGGCCCGCCCTCACCCCCGCGGGTGAGGGCGGCCGGCGGCGGCTGCTCGGCGCCGCTGCCCGCCATGCCCTTCTTCACCGCGTCCAGGATGGCCATGCCCTGGCTCACCAGGCCGGCCGCGACCTCGCTGAGCCCGTCGGCGCCGTTGAGCACGCTCACGTTGGCGCCGGACAGGCCGCCGGCCGCCTCCCGCACGATCTGCGGCAGCTGCTCGATCAGCATCCGGTCCAGCGCGATCCGCTGGTGCGAGGCCGCCGCCTCGGCCTGGAGCTTGACCCGCTCCGCGTCGGCCTGGGCCATGATGCGCACCTTCTCCGCTTCCGCCTCGGCCGGCCGGACCACCTCGGCCACCAGCTGGCGCTGCCGCAGCTCCGCCTGGCGGTGCGCCAGCTCGGTCTGCGCGGCCAGCACGCCCATCTGCGCCTGGGCCTGCGCCAGCGGGCCCGACTGGGAGGCCTCGGCCTGCGCCTTGTCCACCTCGGCCTTGTACGACGCCTGCACGACCGACGTCTGCCGGGCGTACTCGGCCTGCTTCCGCTCCGACTCCTGCTGCGCCTCGGCCGCGGCCTGGTTCGCCTGGGCCTGCGCGATCTGGGCCTGCCGCCGGATCGCGGCGGTGTGCGGCGCGGCCATCGCGTCGATGTAACCGGAGTTCATGTCGTCGATGGACTGGATCTGCAGCGAGTCGACGATCAGGCCGATCTTCAGCATCTCCGCCTTCGAGCCGTCGAGCACCTCGATGGCCAGTTTCTGCCGCTCGGTGACGATCTCCTCCACGGTCATCGAGCCGATGATCGACCGGAGATGGCCGGCGAAGATCCGCCCGGTCAGCGTGGACATCTGGTCCTGGTCGGAGAGGAACCGCTGGCCGGCGTTGACGATGCTCTCCTCGTCGTTGCCCACCTTGAACGCGATCACCGCGCGGACGTTGAGCGAGATGCCCTGACGGGTCACGCAGGTCTCCGCGACCTCGGCCTCGCACATGGCCAGGGTGAGGAACCTGACCTTGCGGAAGAACGGCAGGATGAACGCGCCGTGGCCGGTGACCACGCGGAACGGCGCGCCGCTGCGGCCGTATCTCCCGCCGGAGATCAGCATGGCCTGGTCAGGCGCGGGAACTCGGTAGCCGAACATCTGGTATCTCCCCTGAATCCGCGGGGCACTGCCCCGTCAGTAGCTTCAATCCGGGTGGCGGCTCTGGGCCGCGTGGCGGTCCGGCCGCGCCTCTGGCCGCGGGACGGCCAGAGCCGGCCCGCGGGACGTGATCATTCTGGTGGCGGGCCGATCGGGTCCGCCCATTCGCTGACATCCACCGTGCGGCTGCCCCGCGAATCAATGACCAGCACGGTGGCACCCCGGGGCAGGGGCTGCGGGGACCAGGCGATGTAACACTCGGTCCCGCCGCGGATCCGGACCATGACCTCGCCGGGGCCGTCGGGCCCGCGGGTACCGATGCTGAGCACACCGATGCTGCCGATCAGGGCTGATTCCCGAGGCACAGGCCGCCGCTCCTCAAGCACCCCAGAGAGTGGATGCACACATTATCGCCCTATCCCGGCCGGATCCTGCCCTTTCCGCGGCGCCCGTAAGCCGTTGCCCCGCGGGGAATAGGCCGGCCGGGGGCCGCGTTCTGATACCCGTCGGTGCGTTGTGTCCCCCGGGCCTCAACTACTGCCGCCGCGGAATACCGTCCGGCTGGAGCCGCGGTGCGCCACTCGCCGAGAGGCGACCTCGCACCGGCCTCGAATCGCCCCCGGCCAGCATCCTGCGATGCTGGCCGGGGGCGTTCGCAGGGCCGGCCGGCCACGGCCGGCCGCGACACGAAAGGCTTACTGCTCATGGCCGACGCCACGGCTGGCCGGTCCCCGGCCGGCCTTGACGACCCGTTCGCCGTGCTGACCGGGCCGCTGGCCGGCACCACCCGGCTGGTCCTGACCGTGACCGAGTCCGGCCCGCTGACCCCGCACATGCACCGGCTGCGGCTGACCGCGCCGGAACTGGCCGGGCTCCGCTACGCGCCGGGCCAGGACATGATGCTGCTGGTCGGCGTCGTGGGCAACCGCCCGGTCCGGCGCCGCTACACGATCAGGGACCTCGACACCGCCCGCCAGAGCGTCACGCTGGACGTGGTCCGGCACGGCGACGGACCCGGCGAGCGGTGGGTCAGCGCTGCCCAGCCGGGCGACACCATCGAGGGCATCGCCCCGCGCGGCAAGATCACCACGGCACCTGACGCGGACTGGCACCTGTTCATCGGGGACGAGTCCGCGCTGCCGGCCATCTTCGTCATGGCCGAGTCGCTCCCGGCGGAGCGGCAGGCGGTGATCCTGCTGGAGATCCCGGAGGCCGCTGATGAGCAGCCGCTGGCCGCCAAGGCCGGCGTCGACCTGCGGTGGCTGCCCCGCCAGAACGGGCCGGCCGGCGAACCGGGCGCTCTCGCCGCGGCTGCCGCTGATGTCCCGCTGCCGCCTGGCCCCGGCCACGTCTACCTGCTGGGCGAGGCCCGGGTGGTATCCCGGCTGCGCGAGGTGATGGCCGGGCGCGGGCTGGCCGGAAGCCAGGTCTCGCCCAAGGCGTACTGGGGCCGCGGCAAGGCCAACGCCAGTCATGGCGAGCCTGCCAAGGACAGCTGACCGCACCCGTCCCCGCCGCCGCCAGCCCGCCGGGGAGGGCTGACCCGCGCCCGTTCCCGCCGCCAGCCCGCCGGGGAGGCTGACCCGCGGCCGTCCCCGCCACCGCCAGCCCGATGAGGACAGCTGACCCGCCCCCCGCAGCCGTCGCCCACCACCACGGGCCCGCCGGAGGCGGCTGGCCCGCGCCCCCGATTCCGTAATTCATAAATCTTGATCAGGGAACGCTGATGAGGGTGCCAGGGGGCGGAGGCGGTCAGTCACCAGCGGGCCACGGGCCAGCAACCCCGGTCGCCGCCTGGATGTCGGCCGGGCGGGGCAGCGCGGTCTGGGTGCCGCGCCGGGTGGTGGCGGTGGCCCCGGCGGCGCAGGCCGCGCGCAGCGCGCCGGCCGGCGCGGCCCCGCTGGCCAGGCCCACGGCCAGCGCGGCTACGAACGCATCCCCTGCCCCCACCGCATCCACGCTGGCCACCGCGAAGCCGCCGACCTGGTCGGTGCCGTCGGGGCCGGTCAGCGCCGCGCCGTGCGACCCGGCGGTGACCACCGCGTACCGGCCGCTGGGCGTCCCCGGGCCGGCCGCGGCAGCCAGGCGCCGCTGCAGGGCGGCCGCCGCACGGGCCGCCGCATCCAGCCCGGCGACCGGTTCGCCGAGCAGCGCGGCCGCTTCTGACTCGTTGACTACCAGCCAGCTCACCCCGGCCAGCAGCGCGGCTGGGTCCGCGTCCGCTGGCACCGGGGCAAGGTTCAGCAGGGTGGGCACGCCCATGCGGGCCGCGCCGGCCAGCGCCGCGGCGATCGCGGCGGGCGGTATCTCGGCCGAGATGACCAGTAGCGCCGGCGGGCCGGCCAGCGCCGCGTCCGCGTCGGCCGGGCCGCACTCCCCGTTCGCGCCCGGCGCCACCGTGATCATGTTCTCGCCGGCCGCGTCCACGGTGATCAGCGCAAGGCCGGTGGCCACGCCGGGCACCCGGCGTACGGCACCGGTGGCTATCCCCTCGGCGGCGAGCGCCAGCAGGATCGGCCCGCCGAACTCGTCCTCGCCGACGCAGCCGGCCATGGCGGTGTCCGCACCGAGCCGGGCCGCCGCGACCGCCTGGTTGGCGCCCTTGCCGCCCGGGGCGATCACCGCCTGGCCGCCCAGGATCGTCTCCCCCGGGCCCGGCAGCCTGCCCACCGGGACCGAGATATCCATGTTCAGGCTGCCCAGGACGGCCAGCCGGGGCTGCGTGGTCATGGCTACCTCCGGTGCTCAGCCGGGCCGGCTGTCCTCAAGCGGGCCGGTGTTCTCAGCGGAACCGCACCAGGCCCGCACCGCGGCGCGGGCCTGCCCGGTGCGCAGGCTGGCGTCCCGCTCATCCGATGCCCAGGCAATGTAGCCGTCCGGCCGGGCCAGCACCGCGGCGCGCGGCCCGGACCGCCGGTCGAGCACCCGCACCTGGACGCCGGCCAGGGCCAATTCGGCCGAAAGCGCCAGACCGGTCGGCCCGGCGCCGACCACGATCACCGTGCTGCCGCCGGCCATGCCCTCACCTGCGCATGCTCCCGCGCCAGGGCCGACACGCCGGCCACGCCCGTTGGGCCCGCGCAGCGCGATCTTGCCGCCGCTCGGACATCAGTCTTGTCGTCACGCTAAGTTAGCTACCGTTCTTTCTCAATTTGAGCGAAGCTGATCCATAATTGGGCGAACATCCCGCTGGCCGGGGCTTGCCCAGTGGGCCAGCACCGCCCGGCGTGGGGGCAACGCCGCAGGTGCAACGCAGGGTCGACGCAGGAAGGAGGGATTACCGTGACTGCTGGCGCGACCACGGAGATCTCCGCCCTCCTGTCCAACGCCTCGGCGCGGACGCTGACCCTCGGTATCGACAAGACCGGCCGGGTCCTCCAGCACGACCGGAATTCCGCGGACATGCTCGCGTATCCCGGTGACGCCCTGCTCGGCACTGAGCTCAGCAGCCTGCTGGCGGGTCCCTCGTCGCACACGATAGCCCTGGAGGGCTTGCTGAGCGCGGCGCTGTCCGGCCGCGAGGGCACGGCCGTGCTGACGTTCCGGACCCGGGACGGCGACCCGCTGGATTCCGTGGTCACCATCCAGCCGATGCGCTCCTGCGACCCGAGCCTGATCGGGCTGGTGCTGATCCGGATCCCGCCGCCGTCCGAGGGCCGTTTCCTGGACCCGGCGGTGATGCGGCACGCGCTGCTGGACGGCGCGTTCAAGCGGATCGGCGGCGCGCTGGACATCGACCAGCTGGCCCGCGAGTTCGTCAACATCGCCGTACCGCACTTCTGCAACACGGCCGGGCTGCTGATCCTGGAGAGCCTGGTGGCCGGGGAGGAGCTGCCGGCCGACAGCCCGGACGGCTCCCAGCTGCTGCGCCGGCTCGCGGTGGCCTACGACGACGGCGACTCGGCCTGGGACGCGGTGTTCCCGACCGGGGAGATCCTGCGCTACCCGCCGGGCACGCCGTACACCGAGTGCATGGCCACCGGCAAGCCGGTCCGCCTGAAGATGGGCAGCGACCAGGCGGCGCGGATCGCCACCTCGTGGCTGCGCCGTCCGGTGGCCCAGCTGCTGGCCAACACCTCGCTGCTGCTGCTGCCGCTGGCCGCACGCGACGTCACGCTCGGATTCGTGGTCTGCACCCGCAAGGACAGCTACCGGGCCTTCGACGCGTACGACACCGAGATCGGCATGGAGTTCGCGTCCCGGGCGGCGATCTTCATCGACAACGCCCGCCGGTACAGCCGGGAGCGGGCCACCGCGGTGACCCTGCAGCGCAGCCTGCTGCCGACCGGGCTGTCCAAGCCGTCGTCGGTCGAGGTGCGGCACCGCTACCTGCCCGGCAGCAAGCTGATCGAGGTCGGCGGCGACTGGTACGAGTCGATCGCGCTGCCCGGCGCGCGGGTGGCGCTGGTCGTCGGGGACGTGGCCGGGCACGGTGTGCGGGCCGCGGTGACCATGGGGCGGCTGCGCACCGCGATCCACACCCTGGCCATGCTCGAGCTGTCCCCGGCGGAGACCCTCCAGCAGCTGAACGAGCTGATGGGCGACCTCGGCGCGCGCGAGCCGCACTTCGCCACCTGCGTGTACGCCGTGTACGACGCGGTGACCGGCATGCTGGAGGTGGCCTCGGCCGGGCACCTGCCGCCGCTGCTGGTCGGCCCGGACGGCACCAACGAGTTCCTCAGCCTGGCCCCGGCGCCGCCGCTGGGCATCGGCTCCGGCTCGGTGCAGAGCAAGTTCGTCCCGGTCACCGACGGCAGCCTGCTGGTGCTGTACACCGACGGCCTGGTGGAGAACCGGACCCGGGACATCGACGTGGGGCTGCGGCTGCTGGGCGAGATCTTCGGTCCCGGCGCCGCGGCGCGGCCGCTGGAGGACCTGTGCCGGGCCACCCTGGCCGGGGTGTACTCCGACCAGCAGCGCGACGACATCGCGCTGCTGATGGCCCGGCTGAGCCGGATCTCCGCGGAGAACCACGTCAGCTGGACGCTGCCGGCCGAGCTGACCTCGGCCCGGCGCGCTCGCGGGCTGATCCGCCGCCCGCTGACCCGCTGGAACCTGGCCGACCTCATCCCGGTCACCGAGCTGCTGGTGTCCGAGCTGGTCACGAACTCGGTCCGGTACGCCCAGGGCATGATCGGGCTGCGGCTGGTGCTCGAGGGCGGCCTGGTGGTCGAGGTCACCGACGACTCGGCCGCGCTGCCCCGGCTGCGGCACCCGGGCGAGGACGACGAGCGCGGCCGCGGCCTCCAGGTGATCAGCCAGTTCGCGCAGCGGTGGGGGGCGCGCCGGACCGCAACCGGCAAGGTGGTCTGGTGCGAGCAGCCCCTGCCGCACGCCGGCGACGGGGACGACTAGGGTGTGTCCTGCCGATCTTGGTCGTCGCGAGCGGCCGCCTGCGGGATGCATCGCAAGGCGGAGGAGGAGCCAATAGCGGAGCTATTGGCGACGACGACAACGCCGCGAGGCGCCCGCAGGCGGACGCGCAGCAGACCGAAGATCGGCAGGACACACCCTTGGCTGCGGCCCGCCGGCCGTAGGGTGCGGGCCCTCCTTCTCCTGCGGGCCGCCTGCCTGCTGCTGGCCGGGCTGCTGATCCTGCTCACCGCGGGCTGTGCCGCCCCTCCGCCGCGGCTGCTGATGAACGGGATCGCCGCGGACCGGCTGGCACCGGACGGGATCCGGGCCCTGCCGGTGCCCAGCGGGCCGGCCGGACGGCTCGCCGGGCCGGCCGGGCTGACTGCGGGCGGCGGGCCGGCCGTGCTCAGCCCGGCGCAGCGCCGCTTCCTGGCCGCCGGGACGGTGCCCGGCC
>DASVBE010000164.1:0-2096 GCA_036375995.1 Streptosporangiaceae bacterium
CGGCCCCCACGAACGTCACCGTGCCCGCCATCATCCGCTCCCGCCCCGGCTCTCGCCCGCCCGGCCCGCCTGGCCCGCTGAGTCCGCATCCCCGCTGGCCGGACCCATAGCCCCCCCAGCCCGGCCAGCAGTCCCGTCCGCCGGACCCGCAGTCCCACCGGCCGGACCCGCAACCCCGCCGGCCGGGCCCGCCGCGACGGCCGCGGCCGCAGCCTTCCCGCCCAGCCGGCTCCCCCGGCCGCCGCGCCGTCCCGTCGAGATCAGTGTGGCCAGGTACGGCACCCGCTCCCCCGCCTCGACCGACGCCGCGGGCCGGATGTCCTCCCCGGCCAGGCCGACCCGCGCGCCGAACACCGCGCCGTCAAGCCGCCCCGCCTTGGCAAGCGCTTCCCGGACCGTTTCCGGCGGGCCCGCCGCGCTCAGCTTGTACGCCACCACCGTGTCGTGCGCGGCCAGCGCCTCGGCCAGCGCGCCGGGCCCGGCCGTCAGCGGCAGCAGCACCAGCGACTCGGTGCCCTCGGCCAGCACGGTCCCGCTGCGCGCGGCCAGGTCCTGCAGCGCCGTGATGCCCGGCACGGTCTCCACCGTGATCCCGGGGTCCCGCGCGGTCACGCCCTGGGCCAGGTAGCTGAACGTCGAGTACAGCGCCGGGTCGCCCAGCGTAGCGAACGCGACCGTCCCCGCCCCCGCCGCGAACGCCCCGGTCACCGCGTCCGCGGCGGCGTCCCACGCGGCGGCCCTGGCCGGCGTGACCCCGCCGGTGTCGTTCAGCGCGAACGCCACCCGCCGGATCACCGCACCGTCCACGTGCGCCCGGACGGTCGCCTCGGCCCGCCCGGTCTCGGCCCGGTCCTCCTCGCCGGGCCGGCCGAGCACCGGCACAAGGACCAGGTCCGCGGTCCGCAGCACGCGGACTGCCTTGACCGTGATCAGCTCCGGGTCGCCGGGCCCGACGCCCACCCCGACCAGCCGCTTCATGGCGCGCCCCCGGCCCGCGCCGCGCCCGCAGGAACCGTCCGGTGGCCGGCCGGCCCGGCGCGGAAGGCCGCGCAGGCCGCCGCGAACCGGGCCGCGAACGCGGGCTGGCCGGCCCAGTGCAGGTGCAGGTACGACGCCAGAAGTGCGCCCTGCGCCACGCCCTCACGGGCTCCGCCAGGCAGCCGCCATGCCGCTGCATCGCCAGTTTTCAGGGATACGGAGGTCCGGTGGAACTCATGCGCTCGCACCTGATCGCCCGCCCGGGTGATCACGGAGGCCCGGTCCGCGGTGGCGGCCCGGTAGCCCAGCGTCAGCCGCGGGGTCATCGACGCGTCGGCGGGCAGCACGCCGCACATCGGCTGGCCGTCCAGGGTGCGGGCCAGGTACAGCAGCCCGGCGCACTCGGCCACCACCGGCGCGCCGTCCGCGGCCAATCTGGCAACCGCTTGCCGCATCGGCTCGTTGGCGGCCAGTTCCCCGGCGTACACCTCGGGGAACCCGCCGCCGATCAGCAGGCCCGCCGTGCCGTCCGGGAGCTTCTCGTCAACGGCCGGGTCGAATACAGCGACCTCCGCCCCAGCCGCGGTCAGCAGTTCCGCCTGCTCGGTGTAGCCAAAGGTGAACGCGGGCCCAGCCGCCAGCGCCACCACCGGCCGGGTCCGGTCGCCCAGCCCGGCCAGTCCGGCTCGCCCGGCCAGTCCGGCTCGCCCGTCTAGGCCGGTTCTGCCGGCAGGCCCGGAAAGCCCTTCCCGCCCGGGTTGGCCGACTTGATGGGCTTGGCCGACTTGATGGGCTTGGCCGGCCCGGTGGAGTTGGCCGGCTTGGCCAACCGGCCCGGCTAGCCCCTCCTGCCCGGCCCTGCCGGACAGGCCGGCTTGATCGGCCAGACTGGCCTGGCCAGCCTGGCCCACCGGCCCGGCCAGCCCCTCCTGCCCGGCCCTGCCGGACAGGTCAGCTTGATCGGCCAGGCTGGCTCGGCCGGTCTGGCTGGCCTGGCCGACCTGGCTGGCCTGACCCGCCTGGCTGGCCTGACCCGCCTGGCTGGCCTGGCCGACCTGGTCAGCCTGGCTGGCCAGCGCGGCGGCCGGGTCCCAGGGCGCGGCGGCCAGCGGGGGCGC
>DASVBE010000176.1:0-8480 GCA_036375995.1 Streptosporangiaceae bacterium
TAAGAGCGTGCTCCGGCCGCTGCGGTGCGACGGCGCTGGCAGAATGCTGGCGTGATCAAGGGAATCCACCACCTGGGCCTCACCGTCCGCGACGCCGAGGCAAGCGCGGCGTGGTACGTGCAGGTTCTGGGCTTCCAACGGGTGGGACAGCACCAGGCCCCCGACGGCGCGTTCCGCAAGATATTCCTGCGCCACGACCACCTCCGGGCCCGCATCGGCCTGACCGAGCACCGCGCCGGCAGCAAGGACGTGTTCGACGAGAGGCGGATCGGCCTAGACCACCTGGCGTTCGCCGTCACCGACCGCGCCGAACTCGACACGTGGGTGACCCGGCTGGAAACCGCCGGAGCCGGGTACTCGCGCATCACCACGGCGAACTCCATCCCCGGCGCCGCCGTCGTGGTCTTCCGCGACCCCGACAACATCCAGCTCGAGATCTTCTTCGACCCGGCCTGGGCCGAACCCGCCTAAGCCAGCCGCTGCACCGGCTGTCCCGGCCCGCCCGCCACGTGGCAGCCGTCCGGCCTGGCCGCGCAGACCCAGGCACGACCTTGCCCGGTCATTGCCAGGCGGCCTGGTTAGGCTCCGGCCGGAACCGGCGGCCGCCAGACCTGCTCGGCGACGCGCAGGAAGTTGCCGCCCATGATTCCCGCGATGGCCGCCTGCGGGTAGCCGAGCCGGGCAAGCTCGGCTTCGAGCGGGACGAGCTGCTCGGGCGGGAAGAAGTCCATCCGGCCCCACCGCCGGTAGCTCTCGGGGAAGACCTGCGGGTTGCTGGCCAGCTCCCGGTTGAGATCGTCGCTGTCGAAGACGTAGTCGGTGCCGATCCCGACGTGCTCGGGCCCGGCTAGCTGCACCGCGTAGTCGATGTGCCGCGCCATCGCCGCCACGCTGATGTCGTTCTCGCCGAGGAAGATGCCGACGCCGTTGATCCCGACCACCCCGCCGGTCGCGGCGCACGCCACCACCTGGTCGTCGCGGATGTTGCGCTCGTGGTCCCACAGCGCCCGCATCGAGGAGTGGCTGAAGATCACCGGGCTGGCGGACCGCTCCAGCGTCTCCATCGAGGTCCGGTAGCCGCAGTGCGAGACGTCGACCAGCATGCCGACCTGGTTCATCTCGTCCACCACGGCCCGGCCGAAGCTGGTCAGCCCGGTGTCGTTGGGGGCGTGGCAGCCGAACCCGGTCAGGTTCTCGCCGTTGTAGGTGAGCAGCATCGACCGCACGCCGAGGTCGTAATAGGCCCGGACCATGCCGATCTCGCCGCCGAGCGGATTGGTGTCCTCCAGGTCGAAACCGACCGCGAGCCGGCCGGAGTCCCGCGCCGCGAGCAGGTCCGCGGTCGTCGTGGCGAGCACGAACTCGTCCGGGCGCGCCAGTACCTGCCGCCGCCACGAGCTGAGCACACGCATCGTGGAGCCGATGTCGTGCGGCGCGTAACCGACGTTGACGGACACGTAGCTGACCCCGACGTCGAGGTAGCGCCGCAGCGGCCCGATGTCGCAGCCTGCTTCCAGCGGCAGGCAGCAGTGCTGCTCCCAGCCGAACCCGCTGCGCAGCCGGCCAGCCGCCGCCGTCACGCGCCGCCGCCGCGCATCAGGTCCGCGATCTTCTCGCCGACCAGGACGCTGGACAGGTGCGTGTTCGCGCTCGGCACCCACGGGAAGATGCTCGCGTCGGCCACCCGGAGGCCGTCGACCCCGAGGACCCGGCCCTCCTGGTCCACCACCGAGCCCGGATCGTCCACCGCGCCCATCCGGTTGCTGCCGCTGATGTGGGCCGCGTCGTAGAGGTTGGCCAGCACGTACTCGGTGAGCTCGGCCTCGGAGACGTCCCGGTCCAGCAGCGGCAGCCCGTCCGGGTCGCGGGGCCCCGGTGCCAGGTGCGCCGAGGTGATGACCCGGGCCAGGGCCGGATGCCGGCTGAGCTCCACTATGTCCCCGATCATCGCGAGCATCCGGCTCATGTCGCGCGGGTCGGAAAGCAGGTCCTGCTCGACCACGGGATGCTCCCGCGGGTCGGTGGACGCCAGCGAGATCTTCCCCTGCGACATCGTCCGGTTCAGCCAGCCGAAGATCTCGGCCACGTCCGCCGCGCCCGCGTGGCTGAGCAGGCAGATCATCCCGTCGGCGGGCTCGGCCGTCAGGCCGAGGCCGTACCGGATGCAGTACCGGCTGTGCCGGCTGCCGTGTTTCTGGCCGTGCGCGCCGGGCTGGAGCCGGATGACCAGGCTGATCAGCGGGTGGTCCTGCACGCCGGCCCCGGCGGGCCGGTCGGACACCACGTCGATGCCGAGCGCACGCAGGTCCGCGGCCGGCCCGACGCCCGAGCGCAGGAGAATCGCCGGGCTGTGCACCGCGCCGGCCGACAGCACCACGGTCTGGGCCCGGTACTGCGTCAGCGCGCCGCCCGCCAGCGCGCTGACGCCGACGGCCCGCCCGTGCTCGAACAGGACCTTGTCGACGATGGTGTCGCCCTGGATCGTGAGGTTCGGCCGCTCGCGGGCGGGCTCGAGGTAGGCGTCGTTGGTGGAGTAGCGCCGCCCGTACCGGCCGTTGAACGCGTACGGCGACAGCCCGACCGCGTGCGGCGCGTTGTGGTCGGGCGCCCACGGGTGCCCGGCGGCGAGCGACGCCTCCCGGAACGCCTCGTCGACCGGCAGGAAGTCCGGGCCGGCCGGCCGCGAGATCGGGATCGGGCCGGCGTCCCCGTGGTACGCCTCCGTGCCGTAGTCCAGGTCGGTTTCCATCCGCCGCAGCATCGGCAGGACCTCGTCGTGCGACCAGCCCCGGGCGCCGGCCGCGGCCCAGCCGTCGAGATCCTCGACCGTGGGCCGGATCGCGAACAGCCCGTTCACGGCCGAGCTGCCGCCGGTCCCACGGCCCCGGAGCAGGAATGTGGGCGGCTGGGCCGGGGTCCGGCGGGCCATCAGCCCGGAGTGGTGGTACGGCCCCATCTCCACGCCCGGCGGCGGCGGGTAGTCGGCGCCCTCCAGCGGATAGGGGTCGATGCTGGTCATCTCCGGCGGTGCCTGCTCCGACCGGTAGTTGAGCCCGTATTCGAGCAGCAGCACGCTGCGGCTAGCGTCCTCGGACAGCCGGGCGGCCAGCGTCGCGCCCGCCGACCCGGCACCGACGATGATGACGTCAAACTCGCTCGCCGCCATATTCACGCTCCCTGCGGTGTACTCGCGGCCGGAGCCGCGCTGTCCAGCGCGGCCTCGTCCGCCTGGGCCAGCCAGGTCTCGTCCGAGCTCGGGATGGAGTCGACCAGCTTGCGGGTGTAGGAGTGCTGCGGGTTGTCGAGGACGTCGCCGGTGGCGCCCTGCTCTACGACCTCTCCCTGGCACAGGACGTAGACCCGCTCGGCGACCTGCCGCACGACGGCCAGGTCGTGGGTGATGAACAGGTAGCTGACGCCAAGCTCGCGGCGCACCTCGGCGAGCAGGTTGAGGATCTGCGCCTGCACCGAGACATCCAGCGCCGACACCGGCTCGTCGCACACGATCAGCCGCGGCCGGACCGCGAGCGCCCTGGCCACTGCGACCCGCTGCCGCTCACCGCCGGACAGCGCGACCGGCTTGCGCTCGGCGTAACGGACCGGCAGCCCCACCCGCTCCAGCAGTTCACCGACGGCCTTGCGCACGTCCCGGATCTGCCCGTCGGCCGCGGAGAGGGCTTCGCCGAGCGTGGAGCCGACGGTGCGGACCGGGTTGAGCGTCGAGTACGGGTCCTGGAAGACCATCTGCACAGTCCGCCGCAGACGGCGCCGGTCGGCGGTACTGAGCCTGCCAGCCTGGCTGGTGTCGATGCCGTTGACCACGATGGTGCCGGCCGTCGGCGTCTCGAGCCCGACCAGGCACCGGCCGAGCGTCGATTTGCCAGAGCCGGACTCCCCGACCAGGCCGACCGCCTCGTCGGCGCCGATCTCGAGCGACACCCCTTTCAGCGCGGTCACCCGCCGGCCCGACTGACCGGACCCGCCGAAGACCTTCTCCACGTCGCGGGTCACGACGACGGCGCTGTCCTGGCCGGCTTCCTGTGCGAGCGCGACCTCCTGCTCGTGGTCGAGCCGGGCCGCCATCGTGTCGCTCCTGGCCTCCTGCATCAGCGGCTCGATCCCGGCCACCCGGACGCAGGCCGACCAGCGGGCCGGGGCGACCTCGGCAAGCGGCGGCGTGCCCGCCGTGCAGATCCCGGCCCGCCAATCGCACCGGGGCGCGAACGCGCACGACGTGGCGACGTCGTCGGGCGAGGGCACCGAGCCGGGGATCGCGGCCATGCGCGACAGCCGCCGGTCCACCGGCGGGTCGGAGAGCAGCAGGCCCAGCGTGTACGGGTGCAGCGGCTCGGCTTCCATCGCCTCGGCGGCCGCGACCTCGAGCACCGAACCGGCGTAGAGCACGAGAACCCGGTCGCACAGCGCGAATGCGACCCGCAGGTCGTGCGTGATCAGGATGAGGCCCATGCCCCTGGTCTGCTGCACCTCCCGCAGCCGGGCCAGGATCTCGCGCTGGGTCGTTACGTCGAGGGCGGTGGACGGCTCGTCGGCGATCAGCACCTGCGGGTCCCTGGCGATCGCGGCGGCGATGCCCACCCGCTGCCGCATGCCGCCCGACAGCTCGAACGGGTAAGCGTCGGCGACCGCGGCATCGGTGATGCCGACCTCGGCCAGCCGCCGGACCGCCTCCTGGCGGGCCCGCGCCCGCTTGAGCGGCCGGCCGCGCTCGTCCCGGATCAGCTCGACGACCTGCGCACCGCATCGCATCAGCGGGTTCAGCATGGTGAACGGGTCCTGGAAGATCATCGCGAGCTCCGACCCGCGGATCTGGCGCAGCTGCCGCTCGGGCAGCTTCAGGATGTCCCGCCCGCGGTATTCCACCTCGCCCTCGGCGTGCACGCCGGCCGGCAGCAGCCCGATCAGGGCCCTAGCGGTCAGGGACTTGCCGCTGCCGGATTCGCCGACGATGCCGAGCGTCTCGCCGGGCGCGAGGCTGAAGTCAGAGCCGGTGGTGATGACCCGGTCGACGCCCTGCAGCCGGCTGGAGATCCGCAGGCCGCGGACCGTCAGCAGCGGCGCGCCGCCTGCGGGCCCGGCCGCGCCGGGCGGAACCGTCATCGGGCGCGCCCCCTGTCTGAGAGTCGCTCATAGCTCCAGTCACCGATGAGGTTCATGCTGACCGCGGTCAGCACCAGCGCGATGGCCGGGGCGAGGCAGGCCATCGCGTTGTTCTGGATCAGCGAGAGGTTCTGGGCAAGCATGCCGCCCCAGTCCGGGGTGTTCAGCGGCACACCGAGGCCGAGGAACGACAGAGCCGACAAGGCCACCAGGCTGAACGCGAAGTTGAGGAACGTGTTGGCTATGACCAGCGGCAGCACGTTCGGCCAGATATGCCGCAGCATCACCCGCGAGGGAGCGATGCCGAGCGTCATGGCTGCCTCGACGTACGGCATGTTGCGCTGCTGAAGCACGGCACCGCGCACGATCCTGGCGTCGATGGGGAATGTCAGCACGACGAGGACGACGACGGCCACGTAGTAGCCCCCGCCGATGACGCCGACGACGACGATGGCGATCAGCAGGCCGGGCAGCGCCCAGACCAGGTCGGCCAGCCGCATGATGAAATAGTCGACTCGTCCGCCGAAGTAGCCGGCGATCAGGCCGAGCACGTTCCCGATGATGAGCGCGCCGACGGCGATCAGGGCCGGGCCGATCACGGCCGCGCGGGCACCGACGATGATCCGGGACAGGATGTCGCGGCCGAAGTCGTCGGTGCCGAGCAGGTGATGGGCCGACGGCGCCTGCGTGGCCACGATCAGGTTCTGCGCGTTGGCCCCGAACGGCGCCAGCAGCGACCCGAACAGCGCGCACGCGGCGACCAGCACGACGATCAGGAACGACAGCAGGATGAGCAGCGAGGGCCGGCGGCGGCCGCGCTTGCGCGGGGAGACAAGGACGCCCGTGTCCGGGGCGGTGATGACGGTCATCGGACGCCCCGTCCGGCCGTCATCCGCGGATCGATGAACAGGTAGCAGAGGTCAATCAGGAAGTTGGCGCCGATCAGGATCGCGGCGGCCAGCAGCGTGAAGCCCTGCACGACGGGAACGTCCTTGGACTCCACCGACGTGATCAGCAGCGAGCCGATGCCCGGCAGCGCGAAGACCTGCTCCACCAGCACCGCCCCGGTGAGCACGACCCCGAGGATGAGGCCGCCTGCGGTGATGATTGGCCCGGCCGAGTTGCGCAGCGCGTACCGGGTGATGATCCGCAGCGGCCCGACACCGCGTGCCTGCGCGAACGCGATGTAGTCCTGTTCCAGCACGGTGATCATCGCGGCCCTGGTCAGCTTCACGATGAGGGCCATGACGCCGAACGCGAGCGCGAAGGCCGGCAGGGTCAGGTGCCACAGCCGGTCGGGAAAGTCGGTGCCGGGGCCGTAGACCGGGAACCAGCCGACGTCGATGGCCAGCAGGTACAGCAGGAAGACCCCGCTGACGAAGGCCGGCACGCTGACCCCGAGCAGGCTGATCCCGACGATGGCCCGGTCGGCCGCCGTCCGGCTGCGCATCGCCGACGCGATCCCGGCCGGGATCCCGATGAAGACAGCGAGCAGGAAGGCGAAGACACCGAGGAAGATGGTCACGCCGATCCGGCTGCTGATGAGCGACGTCACCGTCTGCCCGCTCTGGATCGAGACGCCCAGGTTGAGGTGGACGGCGCCCTTGAGCCAGAGCAGGTACTGCACGAAGAACGAGTCGTTCAGGTGGTACTTCGCCTCCAGGGCGGCGATGGCGGCCGGGCTGGCCGGATGGGTGCCGAGGAGGACCTGGATCGCGTTCCCCGGGGCGAGGTAGAGCAGGCCGAAGATGAGGAACGAGATCAGCAGGAGCAGGACCACGAGGGCCAGGAGACGGCGGGTCAGGAAGAACGTAATCTGCCGTGCGCGCATGCCGCCTCCGGACGTGGAATCAGCCGGAATTGATGCCAACTATCGCGTGTGGCCGAAGTTAGCACCGGCCCTCCGGCCAGGGCTTTAGGCAGCTGACGGAAGATGGCCAGGGGTCTTGCTCCGGCCGTTGAAAGACCGATTCGCGCTGGATCCTTAGCATCGGCTGGCAGCAGCTAAGGAGAGCGCGTGACGCAGCAGTCCCGCCAGCAGCCAATGTCCGCCGGCGCCCTGGTCATCGGCACCACTGCCGTGTTCGAAGCGCAGGTGACGAGGGTGGCCCGCCGGGTACGTGACCTGCCGGTTCCGACGCGCCCGGCCGGCATCGCCGGCGTCTGTGACGTCACCGACACCTGGATACCGGTTTACGACTGCACGTCGCTGGGCGGGTACTACATAGCGATCGGGACCAGCGGCAATCAGTTCAAGAACGCGCCGGTCATCGGGCAGCTCATGACGGCGCTGATCACCGAGTGCGAGTCGGGCCGCGACCACGACGCCGACCCGGTGATCTGGCGTGCGCCGCACACTCAGCTCGACGTCGACCTGAGCCACTACTCACGGCTGCGCGCGCCGCACGCCAGCAGCGGCAGTGTCATGGGCTAGCCAGTCATGGGCTAGCCGGCCGTCACCGCGGACGTCCCGCATAGGCGGGGAACCGGAACGGCCGGAGCGCCGGCGGTGCCGACCCGGTGCTGACGAACTCGGCCATAGGCGCGCCAGTGACGGCGGCCAGCGTGATCCCGAGGGTGGAGTGGCCGGTCGCGACGTAGGCGTTGGCGGTGCCTGGCACCCGGTCAAGCACCGGCAGCCCATCCGGGCACAGCGGCCGCATCCCGGTCCATTCCTCGGCGACGTCGGTCCAGTCGAGCGCGGGGAAGTAAGCGCGGGCGGCGCGGGTGAGCGACGTGATACGGCGCCGGTCGAGCCGGCTGTTGAGGCCGGAGAACTCGATCGTCCCGGCCAGCCGCAGCCGGCCGGCCAGCGGGGTCGCGCCGGCCCGCGCCTCGACCAGGTACATCGGCGCCTGCGGTAGTTCCTGGCAGGCGACGGAGAGGCTGTAGCCCTTGCCGGCGGTCATCGGGAGCCGGGCGCCGAGCAGGCGGGTGACCTGCACCGAGAGCGCGCCCGCGGCGATGACGACGCTGTCGGCGGTGATCTCCTCGCCCCCACTGCCGCGGCTCGCAGTGGCCGGGCCGGCCCCGTGCTGGCCCGCACTGTGCTGGCCCGCACTGTGCTGGCCCACGATGGCGGCGGTAACCCGGCCGTCGCGGACGGCGAAGCCCCGCACCGGGGTGCCGGCCCGGATCGTGCCGCCGCGGCTGGTGACCAGCGAGGCCAGCGCCGCCGTCAGCCGCCGCGGGTCCAGGTGCCCGTCGGACTCGACGAAGACCCCGCCAGCTACGTCCGGCCCGATGACGGGCTGCCGGTCCCGGCACTCGTCCCCGGACAGGCGCGTGATCCCGGCCGCGACTCCGTGGCTGGCCGCCCGGCTGAGTTCGGCCAGCTCGGCGTCCAGTTCGGCCGCCGACCG
>DASVBE010000185.1:0-9767 GCA_036375995.1 Streptosporangiaceae bacterium
GGATCACGGTGCTGCACTACCGCACGGCCGCGCCGGCCAGCCTGGTGAGCTACAACGAGACCGGCCACCTGCCCGCCCCGCTCCGCTGGACCGGCTTCCCCCCGGCCCTGATCCCCCCGCTCCGGTAGCGATCGATGTGCCATCGCTCGGGCCATAGGCCTTGCGACGGCACATCGTCGCGTGCGGGCCGGGGCTAGCTGCGGAGGCCAGCTGACTGGGCGACGGGCTGCCAGCACGGGTCCGGGCCGAAGGCAGAAGTGAGGGCTTCGCGGCCGGCCCGGGTCAGCCGGAGGGCCCGCGGGGTGCTGCGTCGCGTCACCCAGCGCTTGTCCAGCATCTCGCTGAGCAGCGCCGCGCCGGTGGCCCCGGCCAGGTGCGGCCGCCGCTCGGACCAGTCCAGGCAGTTGCGCAGCCGGGGCCGCCGGCTGCCCGCGGGCCGGGCCTCCGCCGGGTCCACGCCCAGCAAGCCCAGCGCCTCGGCCGCCCCCGGGGCCAGCCGCAGCTGACCCTCGTCATCCCTGATCAGCCGGTCGTGCAGCGCCACCGCCAGCGCGCCGGCCAGGTGGTCGTAGCAGCTTCGGGCGAACCGCAGTTCGTGCGGCGTCCGGCTGACGACCGCCCCGGCCGCCGGGACCGACCCGTTCCGGCTGGCCAGCGGCAGCGTGTCCATCGTCTCCAGCAGGCCCGCGACCTGCGGCCCGGCCAGCCGGTAATACCGGTAGCGGCCCTGCTTCTCGGCCACGACCAGGCCCGCCTCGCTCAGCCGGGTCAAATGCTCGCTGGCCGTGGACAGCGCCACGTGGCTGGCCCGGGCCAGCTCCCCGACCGTGCTGGCCCGCCCGTCCATCATCAGGCTGAGCAGCCCCGCCCGCGTCGGGTCACCCAGCAGGGCGCCCAGCTCAGCGATCCGCGATCCGGTCATGGGCCCACTGTAGGCAGCCCATCCTTCGGCCTGCGCCGAAGCGTCCGGCCGGTCAGCCGGGCAGGCGGCGGTCGCTGCCGCGGGGGCCGAAGCCGGCGTTCGCGGGCAGGTCCGGGTCCCAGTCGAAGACGACCGAATCGTCCTCGTCGCCGATGAGAACCTCGGCCCCTGGCTCGGCACCCGCCTTCGCCAGCGCCTCCTCGATACCCAGGCGCCCGAGCCGGTCGGCCAGGTAACCCACCGCCTCGTCGTTGCTGAAGTCGGTCTGCAGGATCCACCGCCGGGGCTTCTTGCCGCGCACGCGGAAGGCGTTCTCCCCGGTCCTGACGATCTCGAACTCCGGGCCCGCCACCGGCTCGGGGCGCAGCACGATCCGGGTCGGCTCGGGCACCGGCCGCGCAGCCCGCGCCGCCGAGATCGCGCCGGCCATCGCGAACGCGAGCTCCCGCAGGCCCTCCCGGGTGGCCGCCGACACCAGGCACACCTGAAGCCCGCGCGACTCCAGCACCGGCGCGGCCGCCTCCGCCCGCTCCCGCGCCGCGGGCACGTCGATCTTGTTCAGCGCCACCACCCGCGGCCGCCCGGACAGGTCAGCCCCGGTCGCCTCCTGATAGGCGGCCAGTTCCTGCTCGATCACGTCCAGGTCGGCGAGGGGCTCCCGGCCCGGTTCCTCGGTGGCACAGTCCAGCACGTGCACCAGCACCGTGCACCGCTCGACATGCCGGAGGAAGTCCAGCCCCAGGCCCTTGCCGTGACTCGCCCCGGGAATCAGCCCGGGCACGTCGGCGATGACGAACTGGGTCTCCCCGGCCTCGGCCACGCCCAGGTGCGGGATCAGCGTGGTGAACGGGTAGTTGGCGATCTTGGGCCGCGCCGCGGACAGCGCCGAGATCAGCGAGGACTTGCCCGCGTTGGGGAATCCGACCAGCCCCGCGTCGGCCACCGTCTTGAGCTCGAGCAGCAGCACGGCAGACTCGCCCGGCTCGCCGCGCAGCGCGAACCCGGGGGCCTTGCGCTTGGTGGACGCCAGCGCGGCGTTGCCCAGCCCGCCCCGGCCGCCCTGCGCGGCCACGAACCTCGTCCCCGCCCCGGTCAGGTCGGCCAGCACAGAACCGTCCGCGGCCTTCACCACGGTCCCCTCAGGCACCCGCAGGACCACGTCGGACCCGTCCGCGCCGTTGCGGTTGGACCCGGTGCCCGGCTTCCCGCTGGTAGCCCGGCGCAACGGCCGCCGGTGGTACTCCAGCAGCGTCGCGGCCCCGGGGTCGACCTCGATGATCACGTTGCCACCGCGGCCGCCGTTGCCCCCGTCGGGGCCGCCGAGCGGCTTGAACTTCTCCCGGTGGATCGAGGCGCAGCCGTGGCCGCCGTCCCCCGCCTGCACGCGCACCTCAGCCTGATCCGCGAACTCGGCCATCCTGCACCTCCCTAGCCTTAGATCTGCAACCTGTTAGCAATACGGTGTTTGCGCGGCGAGCCCCGTCCCTCGACGCCGGCCGCCGCCCGCACCGGCAGACCCTGCTGCCCCGGCCCCGGACGCACGAAGGGCGGGCCGGGGTTCCCCGGTCCGCCCTCGCGTACTGGTTACGTCTGGTGTCAGGACGCCCGTGCTTCGGTAACCTGTGCCTCGGCGACCGGGATCACGCTGACCGCGCGGCGGCCGCGCCGGGTGCCGAACTGGACGTGGCCCGCGGTCAGTGCGAACAGCGTGTCGTCGCCGCCGCGGCCGACGCCCACACCGGGGTGGAAGTGCGTGCCGTGCTGACGGACGATGATCTCGCCGGCGCCGACCAGCTGGCCGCCGAAGCGCTTGACGCCGAGCCGCTGGGCGTTGGAGTCGCGGCCGTTCCGGCTGGACGACGCGCCCTTCTTGTGTGCCATCTCAGTCCTTCTTCGCTGTGCTGGCCTTGGCGGTGCTGGCCTTGGCCGGGCTGCTCTTGGCAGCGCTGCTCTTGCTGGGGCGGGCCTTGCCGGTGCTGATACCGGTGATCTTGACCTGCGTGTACTTCTGCCGGTGGCCAAGACGGCGCCGGTAGCCGGTCTTGTTCTTGTACTGGATCATGTTGATCTTCGGGCCGCTGACCGGGCCGAGGATCTCCGCGGTGACCTGGTAGCCGCCGAGCGCGGCCGGGTCGCTGATCACCTTGCCGTCGTCGACCACCAGGACGGCGGGCAAGGTCAGGGTGGAGCCGGGCTCACCGGCCAGCTTGTCGACGGTCAGGACGTCGTCAACCGACGCCTTCTCCTGCCTGCCGCCGCAGCGCACGATCGCGTACACCGAGAACTCTCTCTCCGTCATGAGCCCGCCGCGGCTTCCGCGGACAACACTCGGTTTCGATGCGAGCGGGCTGCTGTCCTGCACACGTCACCGTCTGCGGCTGAACCGCCGCTGGAGTATCCGGTGCACCGACGACACAGGTTATCAGACGCGGCCAGGTCCGCCAGCCGCCCTCCAATTCCGCCGGTGCCCGCAGCGCCCGCCGGGTCCGTCCCAGCCCCTCAGCCCGTGGCGGCCGGCGCCTCCGTGATCTCGCTGGCGCCCTCCAGCACGGTCCCGTTGACTGGCTCGGCCGCCTGCGCATCGTCCTGGCCGGCCGGCTTTCGGCGCCGCCTGGTGGCCGTCCGCCTGGCCGCGGGCTTGGCTGCGCCGTCCGCGCTGTCCGTACTATCCGCGCTGGCTGCCTCGGGCGGTTCGTCCGCGCTCGCCGCGGCGTCCCCGCTGGCCGGTGCGTCCCCGCTCGCCGGAACCCCCGCGCCGGCCGGAGCGGGATCCGCCACGGCCTTGCTGCTCGCGGCGTGACCGGGGATGACCACCGGCCCCACCGTGACAACCGGACCGACGGTCACGACCGGCCGCCCGGGCGCGGGCTGGGCCGGCGGCTCAGCCGCCCTGCCCTCAGCCGGCCTGCCCTCAGCCGGCCTGCCCTCAGCCGGCCTGCCCTCAGCCGCGCTGTCCTCGCCCGCCGGGAGGTCGACAGCATCTCGCGACGCCAAGGCGCCGGCTATCGCGGCCACCGCGTCGCGGTGCGCGCTGTCCGGCTCCTGCCCGGACCCGTTGCCGGTCCCGTTCTCCCCGGTCCCGGCCGCCTCGTCCCGGTCGCCCTTGCGGCCCCGGCCGCCGCTGCGGCTGCGGCGCCGCGAGCCCTGGCCGTCTCCGTGCCCGTTGCCGTGCCCCTCGTCGCCGCCACGGCCGCGGCCGCCCGAGGAGTGGTCCACCGGCTCCATCGAGATCAGCACGCCGCGCCCGTTGCAGTGCTCGCACGGCACGGAGAACGCCTCGAGCAGCCCGGACCCGACCCGCTTCCTGGTCATCTGGACCAGGCCCAGCGACGTCACCTCGGCCACCTGGTGCTTGGTCCGGTCCCGGGCCAGGCACTCCATCAGCCGGCGCATGACCAGCTCGCGGTTGCTCTCCAGGACCATGTCGATGAAGTCGATGACGATGATGCCGCCGACGTCCCGCAGCCGCAGCTGGCGGACGATCTCCTCGGCGGCCTCCAGGTTGTTCCTGGTGACGGTCTGCTCCAGGTTGCCGCCGGAGCCGGTGAACTTGCCGGTGTTCACGTCGATGACCGTCATGGCCTCGGTCGTGTCGATGACCAGCGACCCGCCGCTGGGCAGCCAGACCTTCCGGTCCAGCGCCTTGGCCAGCTGCTCGTCGATCCGGTACGCGGAGAACACGTCCTGGTCGCCGTCCCAGCGGGTCATCCGCTCGGACAGGTGCGGCGCGACGTAGCGCACGTACTCGTCCACGATGTCCCAGTCGCCGTCGCTGGAGATGACCAGGCCGCCGAAGTCCTCGTTGAAGATGTCCCTGACGACCCGGATGGTCAGGTCCGGCTCGGAGTACAGCAGCTCGGGCGCGCTGGCCGTCTTGGTCCTGGCCTCGATCGCCTCCCACTGCGCGGACAGCCGGGACACGTCGTGCGACAGCTCCTCCTCCGAGGCGCCCTCGGCGGCGGTGCGCACGATCACGCCGGCGTTCTCCGGCATGACCTTCTTGAGGATCTGCTTGAGCCGGGACCGCTCGGTGTCCGGCAGCTTGCGGCTGATCCCGGTCATCCCCGAGCCCGGCACGTAGACCAGATACCGGCCGGGCAGGCTGACCTGGCTGGTGAGCCGGGCGCCCTTGTGCCCGATCGGGTCCTTGGTGACCTGGACCACGATCGACTGGCCGGACTTCAGCGCGGACTCGATCCGCTTGGACTCGCCCTCCAGGCCGCTGGCGTCGAAGTTCACCTCACCCGCGTACAGCACGGCGTTGCGGCCCTTGCCGATGTCGACGAACGCGGCCTCCATCGACGGCAGCACGTTCTGCACCTTGCCGAGGTACACGTTGCCGACGTAGGACTGGTGGCTGGCCCGGTCCACGTAGTGCTCGACGAGCACGCCGTCTTCCAGCACCGCGATCTGGGTGCGGTCGTCGTGCTGGCGGACCACCATGACCCGGTCCACGGCCTCGCGCCGGGCCAGGAACTCCGACTCGGTGATGATCGGCGGCCGGCGGCGGCCGGACTCGCGGCCCTCACGCCGCCGCTGCCGCTTGGCCTCCAGCCGGGTGGACCCGCGGATCGACTTGACGTCCCCCGACGTCGCCGGGCCTTCCGCCGACCGGGCCGCGCGCACGTGGGTCACCGTGTTCGGCGGGTCGTCACTGCTCTGCGTGCCGTCCGTGTCCGCGGAGCCGCTGCGGCGGCGCCGCCGCCGGCGCCGGCCGCTGGACGCCGTCTCGTCGCCGTCCCCCGCGCCGTCCTCGGCCCGGTCGGCAGCCGGCCCGCCGTCCCCGTCGGCCTTGGCCTCGCCGTCCGCGTCCGCGGTCGCGCCAGCCTGCCCGCCGGCGGCGGCGTCCTCGTCGTCCCGGCTGGCGGCCTCATCGCCGCTCCCGCCGCTGCCGCGGCCACGGCGGCGGCGCCGGCTTCGTGCGGTGCCCGGCTCGCCGTCGCCGTCCTCGCCGTCGGCGGGACCGGACCGCGGCGGGCTGTCCGCCCGGTCCCCGCGGTCAGCCCGGTCCCCGCGGTCAGCCCGGTCCCCGCGGTCAGCCCGGTCCCCGCGGTCGGCCCGGGCCCCCCGGTCCGTGTTGTCGTCGTCGCCGGCCGCCGGCGCGGCCTTGCGGGCCGGAGCCGGGGCGGCCGCCAGGTCCGGTGCCTGGAAGATCACCAGTGGGGCCTGGAAGGCAGCGGCGGGCACGGCGGGCGGGGGCCCGGCCGCGGCGGCCGGCCCGGGCGCGGGCATGGCTGGCGGCATGACCACCGGCGGCACGCTGCGGGCCGACCGGGCCGCGCGACGGCCGGAACCACCGGAACCTGCGGACGGCGCGTCGCCCGCAGGCGGCCCGCTGGCCGCAGCGGACGCAGTCGCGCTCCCCGCGGACCCGCCGGCCCGCGCGGACGGCGCTGGCGGCGCCGACGACGCTGGCGGCGCAGCGGACGCCGCAGGCGCCGATGACGCCGGGGGCGCGGACGACGCCGCAGGCGCCGCCCGCCCGGCAGGCGCGGGCCCGCCGCCGGCCGGGCTGCCCCCGGGCGCGTCCGTGGCCCCGGGGGCGTCCGTGGCCGCGGCCGCGGCCTTGCTCACCGCGCGGCGGGCGCGCCGCAGCAGCCTGCGGCCGCCGCCGGCGGTTTCCTCGGCCTGAGCCGGGGCCTGTCCCGCAGCCGGTTCGGCGGATGCCGCCGGGCTGGCGGCTAGTGCACCGGACTGGCCGGCTGCGCCGGCCTCGGTCGGGGCGTTTCTATCGTTGGGCTCGGTCTCGAGCATTCGGGCAATCTCCCGTCAGGCTCCCGGGCGCGCCGGTCCGTCCCCGGACCCTGCTCGCCGCGCGGGAGCTGGTCGTTCGCGCTCACTGGCGGGGCTGCCACGGGGGCCGCCTCCGCTGCCAGGCGCGCTGTCTTTTCGTTGTCCTGATCCGCGGGCGTCCGGCCGGCGTCGGCTTCGGCCTCGAGCGGGCCCTGGGCCAGCCGGGTCACCAGCGCGGGTGACGACGGCACCAGGCCCGTCAGCTGCCGGAGCGCGGTCAGGATGTCATCGGGCCGGACGGCAGGGGTGGTATGCCGGACGACCATCCGAAGTGTCGCACATGCGGCCCCGGCGGCGTCCGTGCCGCGCGGGCCAGCCTCCAGCGTGACCACTGCGGCGCGAGCGTCCATTCGCCGCAGGCCCTTGCTGGTCAGCCGCTCGACCTCGACTGAGGCAGCGGCGAGGAACTCCGCGACCGCGCTGGCTGCGGCGGCGGGAGTCACCCCGGGCACTACGACCTCCCACCGGGAGGCCTCGAGCCGCAGGGCGCCGAGGCGCCCGGCGGGCGGTGCGCCGGAGCCGGGCGCCTGCGCCCGTCCCGGGTCCTGCTCGCGGCCGACTGGCCCCGCGGGCGGGGCGTCGGCCAGATCAAACACGTCCACTACATCGATCCCGGCGGGTAGCGCAGCACCGAGCCGGCTCCGCACCTGCGCGGCGTCCCACGGCTCGGTGAGGGCGAGTTCGAGGTACTCGGCCTCGCTCGCAGTTCCCGTCGGCGCTCCCCCTACATAAGAAATTCGCAGGTGCGGAGAAAACCCAGCCGAGTACGCGATGGGCAATTGCGCCCTTCTGACCGCTCGCTCAACCACGCGAGCGGTATCCCGGTGACTCGCAAACCGCATCCTGCCTCTTTTAGCGTACCGGATGACGAGTCTCTGGGCGACAGGCGCCGGGGGCGGCCCAGTAGGGACCTGGCGGGTCATTGCGGCCCGCTTCGCACAATTTCCAGCGGCAGCAGCTTCACTCCGCTGGGGCCGGTCTCGATCTCGGTGCCCATGGCCGGGCAGACCCCGCACTCGAAGCACGGCGTCCACCGGCAGTCGTCGACCTCGGCCGCGCCGGCCGGGTCGACCGCGTCCTGCCAGTCCTGCCAGAGCCAGTCCCGGTCGAGCCCGGAGTCCAGGTGATCCCAGGGCAGGATCTCGTCGTAGCCGCGTTCCCTGGTGGTGTACCAGTCCAGGTCCACGCCGGTGCCGGCCAGCGCGTCCGCGGCGCAGCGCACCCACCGGTCGTAGGAGAAGTACTCACTCCAGCCGTCGAACCGGCCGCCGTCCTGCCACACGGCCCGGATCACCGCGCCGACCCGGCGGTCGCCACGGGACAGCAGGCCCTCGACCATGGACGGGCGCCCGTCGTGGTAGCGGAACCCGATGGCCCTGCCGTAGGACCGGTCCGCGCGCAGTTCCGCGCCGAGCGCGCGGAGCCGGGCGTCCACGGTCTCGTGACCGCACTGCGCGGCCCACTGGAACGGGGTATGCGGCTTGGGCACGAACCCGCCGATGGACACCGTGCAGCGGATGTCACCCCGGCCGGTGGCCTGGCGGCCGGCCTGGATGACCCGGCGCGCGACCCGGGCGATGGCCAGGACGTCTTCGTCCGTCTCGGTCGGCAGCCCGCACATGAAGTACAGCTTGACCTGCCGCCAGCCATTCGCGTACGCCGTGCGCACGGTCTCGATCAGGTCGTCCTCGGTGACCATCTTGTTGATCACCTTGCGGATCCGGTCGGTGCCGCCCTCCGGCGCGAACGTCAGCCCCGACCGCCGCCCGTTCCGGCTCAGCTCGTTGGCCAGCGTCACGTTGAAGGCATCGACCCGGGTGGACGGCAGCGACAGGCTGGTGTTCGTGCCCTCGTACTGGTCGGCCAGCCCGGTGGCGATCTCGTTGATCTCGCTGTGGTCGGCGCTGGACAGCGACAGCAGGCCGACCTCGCCGAACCCGCTGGCGGCCAGCCCGCGGCCGACCATGTCGCTGATCGTGGTGATGGACCGCTCGCGGACCGGCCGGGTGATCATTCCGGCCTGGCAGAACCGGCAGCCGCGGGTGCAGCCGCGGAAGATCTCCACGCTGTACCGCTCGTGCACGGTCTCCGCCACCGGCACCAGCGGCTTCGCCGGGTACGGCCAGGAGTCCAGATCGCTGACCGTGTGCTTGGCCACCGCCCAGGGCACCCCGGGCCGGTTCGGCACGACCCGCTCGATGGCCCCGTCGGCCCGGTAGCTGACGTCGTAGAACCGGGGCACGTAGACGCCGCCGCGGGTGGCCAGGGCCAGCAGCAGGCCGTCGCGGCCGCCGGGCCGCCCGGCCGCCTTCCACTCCCGGACCAGGCCGGTGATGGTCAGCACGGCCTGCTCGCCGTCGCCGAGCACGGCCCCGTCGATGAAGTCGGCGATCGGCTCGGGGTTGAACGCGGCGTGCCCGCCGGCCAGCACCACCGGGTGGCTGGCGTCCCGGTCCGCCGCGTCCAGCGGGATGCCGGCCAGGTCCAGCGCGGTCAGCAGGTTGGTGTAGCCGAGCTCGGTGGCGAAGCTGACGCCGAACAGGTCGAACGCGCCGACCGGGCGGTGCGAGTCCACGGTGAACTGCGGCACCCGGTGCTCGCGCATCAGCGCCTCGAGGTCCTCCCACACGCTGTAGGTGCGCTCGGCGAGCACGCCGTCCTGCTCGTTCAGCACCTCGTAGAGGATCTGGATGCCCTGGTTGGGCAGGCCGACCTCGTACGCGTCGGGGTACATCAGGGCCCACCGGACGTCGGCCGCGTCCCAGTCCTTGATCACGGAGTTCAGCTCGCCGCCGACATACTGGACCGGCTTCCGCACCAGGGGAAGCAGCGGCTCCAGCCGGCTGTACACCGAGTCAGCAGACATCCCCTTAGGGTACTGGCTGCCGTAGGCAGCCCAGCGGCCGGCGGAGCCGGCAGCGCTGGCTCGTGGCGGGCCGCGGCGCTGTTTTCCTGACGAGCGATGAGGCGCGACGAAGGAGCGCCGAGGGAGCGAGGAGGGAAGGCAGCGCGGCCAAACGGGCGGCCTGCCGCGAGCGGCCAGCACAGCGTA
>DASVBE010000205.1:0-4751 GCA_036375995.1 Streptosporangiaceae bacterium
GGGCCCCAGCAGCTGGCGGACCAGCCCGGCCGCCCGCCGCGTTGAGTAGGCGGCGGCCTCCTGGATGGCCCGGGCCCGCTCGCCCAGCCCGGTCCCGGCCCGGGTCGCGGCGGCGGCGGCGGTGGCGGTGGCGGTAGTCCCGGCCCCGGCCCCGGCCCCGGCCCCGGCCTCGTTCCCGGCCGCCGCCGCGGGCCCCGGCGGGAACGGCGGCTGCCAGCGTGCCCAGGTCCAGGCGTCGGCCGGGACCAGCCGTGCGGTAAGCCCACGGGCGCCGGGCGGAACCGCCGCGGCCCGTTCCTCCAGCTCGGCGTAGCCCGGCACCCGGCCGCCCGCGGCGGCCTGGTCCCGGAGCCAGCGCAGCGCGAACCCGGCGTAGAACCCGATGCCCTCGACCAGCCATTCGCCCGGCCGGACATGGCAGATCGTGCGCAGCTGGCCGTCCGGTTCCACGACTGGCGCGGTTGCCAGCACGGTCTGCTTCCAGAAGCTCCCGCCGGTGACCGTGAGCCGGCCGGCGGCCGCCGGCCCTGGGCCCGGGACCGGGCCGGCCAGGCCGAGCGCGGTGTCCAGCCCGCCCGCCACGACCGGCGTGCCGGCGGCCAGGCCGGTCTGGGCGGCGGCCCGGGCGGACACCTGCCCGACCACCGTCCCGGCCTCGACCACCTCGGGAAACCAGGCGGGGTCGAGCCCGCACTGGGCCAGGAGCTCCGGTGACCAGGCGCGCCGGCCGAGATCGAACAGGCCCGAGGTAGAGCCGATCGAGGCCTCGGTGGCCAGCGTGCCGGTCAGCCGGAGGACCATCCAGTCGGCGATCATGCTGAACCGGCGGACCTCCGCCCATATCCCGGGCTGGTGGCGGCGCACCCAGGCCAGCCGGGGCGGGGCGGTGATCGAGATCCAGCCGCCGCCGCGCCGGTACAGCTCGGCCGCCGTGCCGTCGGCCAGCAGGACGGCGGCCTCCTGCCCGGCCCGGGCGTCGCCGTTGGCACACGCCCACACCTCGCGCCCGTGGCGGTCGTACAGCACAAGCCCGCCGCCCATGGCGGAGCAGCCGGCGGCCCGCACCGCAGCCGCGTCAGCCCGGCTGGCCACGCTGGAGAGCACCTCGCGGATACAGTCACAGACCACCGCCCAGCAGCCGGCCGGGTCGAAGGACTGCGAGCCGGGCACACCATCCACCGGCGGATGTGACCACTCGCGCTGGGCCAGGCCGGCCAGCAAGCCGTCCAGGCGGAACAGGGCCGCCCGGCAGCTGCCGGTTCCCGCGTCCAGGGCCAGCAGATAACCGCCGGTCACGACGGCGGCCCGCCGGCCCCGGAAGCCCTGCCGTCCGCGGAAGCCCCGCCGGCCGGGGCCGCCGCACCACCAGCCGCCGCACTGCCAGCCGCCGCGGCCGCCCGGATGGCCGCGGTCATGCTGCCCAGCCTCGCCACACCCTGCCCGGCGATGTCGAACGCCGCCCCGTGGTCCGGGGACATCCGCAGGAACGGCAGGCCCAGCGTGACCGCCACCCCCTCGCCCTGGCCCAGCAGCTTGACCGGGATGTGCCCCTGGTCGTGGTACATGGCGACGACCAGATCGGCCCCGCCCGCCGCCGCCCGCGGGAACAGCGTGTCCGCGGACACCGGCCCGGTCACGTCGACGCCCAGGGACCGCTCGGCCTCGACCGCCGGGCGGATGAACCGCTCGTCCTCGTCGCCCAGCAGGCCGCCCTCCCCGGCGTGCGGGTTGAGCCCGGCCACCGCGATCCGCGGCGGCCGGCCGAGCAGCCGGCGCCCGAAACGGTCGGCCAGCTCGATCGTCCGCCGCACGCTGGCGACCGTGACCGCCTCGACGGCCCGGCGCAGCGAGCGGTGCGCGGACACGTGAACCACCCGCAGCGGGCCCGCCATCAGCAGGACCCGCAGGTCGCTGGCCCCGCACAGGCTGGCCAGCATCTCGGTCTGGCCGGGCCACGGATACCCGGCCAGCTGCAGCGCCTCCTTGGACACCGGGGCGGTGACCAGCGCGTCCGCCGCCCCAGCCGCCAGCAGCCGCACCGCCGACCGCACCGCCGCCACCGCGGCCCGGCCGCCCGCCGCCGACGCCCGCCCCACCGGCACCCCGTCCGCGGCCGGCCCGTCCGCCGCAGCCGCAACCGGCCCGTCCACCCGGCCGGTCACCGTGAAGTCGGCCAGGCCACGGATGCCCGGGTCGGCCAGCGCCCGGCGGACCAGCTCCGGCCCGATCCCGCCCGGATCACCCGTGGTGATCACCAGGCGCGGCCTGGCCGCCACTAGCGCGCCGCCACTAGAGCGAGGCCTCGATCTCGGTCAGTGTCCCGTCCAGCGCCTCGGCGACCAGGTCGATCTCCGCGGGCGTGATGATGTAAGGCGGGCTCAGGTGGATGTGGTCCCCGCCCCGGCCGTAGTTGGCGCCCGCGACGCCGGGCAGGATGAGGACGCCGCGCTCCATCGCCCCCTGCACGATCCGCTGGGTCAGGCCGGCCTTCTCCGGGAACGGCTCCCGGCTGGCCCGGTCAGCCACGATCTCCACCCCGGCGAACAGGCCCAGGCCGCGGACGTCACCGATGATCTCGTGCCGGGCGGCCAGCTGCCCGAGCACCGCGCGCAGCTTCTCGCCCTTGGCCGCCACCTCCTCGAACAGCCCGCTGACCTGCGCGTACCGCAGTACCTGCAGGCCGACGAACGTGCACAGCGGGTTGCCGCTGTAGGTGAACCCGTGGCTGAAGATCCCGGTGCCCGCGGTGAACGCGTCGACCACCCGCGGCGCGGCCAGCACCGCCCCGAGCGGCACGTAGCCGCTGCTGATCCCCTTGCCCATCACCACGATGTCCGGGTCGGCGCCCCAGTGCTCGATGGCCAGCCAGCGGCCGGTGCGGCCGTACCCGGTCAGCACCTCGTCGACGATGAACAGCACCTCGTACCGGTCGCAGATCTCCCGGATCCGCTGGTAGTACTCCGGGACCGGGACCACCCCGGTCACGGTCGAGCCGATGACCGGCTCGGCGATGAACGCGGCGATGCTGTCGGGGCCTTCCAGCAGGATCGTCCGCTCCAGGTCGTCGGCGCAGGCCGCACCGCACGACGGGTGGGTCTTCCCCAGCGGGCAGCGGTAGCAGTACGGCGGCACGATGTGCGGGGTGGCCGGCAGCAGCGGCAGGTACGGCTCCCGCCACGCGGGCCGCCCGGACAGCCCCAGTGCGGCCAGCGTGCTGCCGTGGAAGCTCTGCCACCGGGCGATGACCTTGTGCCGTCCCTGGCGGCCGCACTGCTGGTGGTACTGGCGGGCCATCTTCACCGCGGTCTCGACGCCCTCCGAGCCGCCGGAGACGAAGTAGACCCGGCTGGCGATGCGCGGGTTCATCGCCACCAGCGCCTCGGCCAGTTCCTCCTGCCACGGGTTGGTGAACGTGGCCCCGTAGCTGAAGCTGATCTCGCCGCCGTGCCGGGCGATCGCGTCGGTGATCTCGCGGACGGCGTGCCCGAGCACCACGGTCCCGGCGCCGCCGACCGCGTCGAGGATGCGCTGCCCGGAGGCGGTGCGCAGGTACATGCCGTCCGCGCTGACCACGGACTCGTAGGACCCGTGCAGGTTGCGGTAGAACACCTTGGAGCTCACGCGGGATCACCCCCGGCCGCCGGGACGGCAGCGTCGTCGTCGCAGGGCAGGCGGCTGGTGTCGCCGGGGCGCAGGGACACCTCGGCCATGTGCAGGCCGTCGGGGTAGCGGTGCGCGCGGTGCCGCTGCCACAGCAGCTTCTCGTGGCCCGGCAGGATGCGGCTGGTCTCGCCCCCGGTCACCTGCATCAGGCCCTCCAGGGCCAGCATGCAGTTCTCCTGGCTGCCCATGGCCAGGCCGATCGGGACGTAGCGGCCGTCGCCGCCGATGCCCTCGATGTTCTCGTAGAGGTACATCACGTCGCCGGGCACCACCCACACCCCCGACGACTCGTTGCGGATCACCACGTGCTGATGGCCGTAGGTGTGCGTGTCGAAGTCGGGGACCAGGCTGAGCCCGGGGAACACGTCCTGCACCGGGCCGTCCACCAGCCGCAGCCGGCCCTGCCCGGCCAGGTGCATGAGCCCGGCCAGGTCATCGGTGCTGACGCCCTGCTTCAGCCAGTCCATGCGGCGCGGCAGGCTGACCGCCCACGCCCACTTCTCCACCTCCCGCCGCTGGATGTAGACGGTCGCGTGGGGGAAGGCCGCGAGGTTGCCGAGATGATCGAAATGAGCGTGCGTGACCAGGATCGCGTCGACGTCCCCGGGCGACAGCCCGGCCCGGGCCAGCAGCGCGGCCGGGTCCCGCCAGACCGTGATCCCGTCCCCGGCGGCCAGCTCACGGCCTTGGCCGGTATCCGCGTAGCCGGCGTCCACCAGGATGGTGTGCTCCGCGCTGCGGAGCACGGTGAAGGAATACGGTATTTCCCGCTCACCCGCCTGCCCGTGCAGCAGCAGCCCGAGCGGTGAGGTGGCCCGGGCGAACTCGACGACCCAGATGGAGTAATCGGCCCCGGCGCCGGTCACGCGGTCACGCCCCCGTCCACCAGCAGCGGCGTCCCGGTGGTGAAGCTCGACTCGGCGCAGGACAGGAACAGGGCGGCCCGCGCTACCTCGGCCGGGTCGGCGACCCGGCCCAGCGGGTGCGCGGCCCGGTCCTCCTCCCGGGCCTGGGCCAGCGTCCGGCCGCCCGCGTGGCTGGCCAGCCAGTCGTCGTGCATCGGGGTGGTCACCGACCCCGGGCACACG
>DASVBE010000319.1:0-2725 GCA_036375995.1 Streptosporangiaceae bacterium
CGCAGCAGGTCGTCCGGCACCGGCGACGAGGGACCCTCACTGCCGCGCCGGGCTCGATCAGGCTCTCCACCCCGCCCAGCGAGGTGGCCCGCTTGAACACCCGGACCGCGGCCAGCACGTCGCGGGCGGCCCCGGCGCCGCCTGCCACCCGGATGGACAGCATGCCGCCGAACCCGCCGTTCATCTGCCGGGCCGCGATCTCGTGGCCCGGGTGATCCGGCAGCCCGGGGTAGAGTACCGCCGTCAGCGCGGGATGGCCGCGGAAATGGGCGGCAATCTGGTGGGCACTGTCCGAGGCGCGGTGCACGCGCAGGAACAGCGTGCGCAGGCCGCGCTGCAGCAGCCACGCCTCGAACGGTCCGGGCATCGCCCCGGCGTTGCGGCGCCAGGACCTGATCCGCTCCCAGAACGGATCCCGGCGGGCGGCCAGCACCGCGCCGGCCAGCACGTCGCCGTGCCCGTTCAGGTACTTGGTGGCCGAGTGCACGACCAGGTCGGCGCCGAACTCGAACGGCCGGGTCAGCACCGGCGTGGCCACTGTGTTGTCCACCGCGACCCGGACCCCGGCCGCGTGCGCGAGATCGCAGACGGCGGCCAGGTCGGTGATCTCCCACATCGGGTTGGCCGGGGTCTCCACCCAGAGCAGCCGGGTCCGGCCGGGCCGGATGGCCGCGGCCACCGCGGCCAGGTCGCCGGTGTCGGTGAACTCGACGTCCAGGCCCCAGGTGAGGGCGAATTCGGCCAGCCACTTGCGCACGCCCCAGTACAGGACGCGGGAGACCAGGACGTGGTCGCCGGGCAGCAGCGACTGGAACACGGCGGTGGCCGCCGCCATCCCCGAGCCGAACAGCGCGCAGGCGCAGCCACCCTCCAGGCCGCCGCCCTCCAGCGCGGCCAGCAGCTGCTCGGCGTGCTCGGAGGTCGGGTTGTCGGCCCGGGTGTAGACCCGGCCCTGCCGGTAGGAGCCGTCCGGCGCCTGCTCGTAGTTCGTCGACAGGTTGATCACCGGGGCCAGGCCGCCGGAGACCGGGTCGGCCTCGCCCAGGCCCTGGGCCGCCAGGGTCTCCGGTGACACGTTGTCCATAAGCCGATCCTGGCCCCCTATGCCCGTGCCCGATACCCCTAGGGGGTATAGTGATCATATCCGGTGACACGACGGAGGCGAGGCGATGACCTCGGCAACTTACCAGCTCACGGTGGCGTTCAGCTCCGTGTTCGTGGTCGGGAATAGCCTGCGGCTGCGACGCTGGCGTCCGCCGTCAGGTCGCTGAGCCGGTCGCGCTCGTCGATCCGCTCGATCTCGGGGCCGAAGGTCACAGCCGGATCCAGCGCCGGGGCGGCGCCGGGCAGGGCACGGAACGGGGCGGTGAGGGCGGGCAGGACGTGCCGGCGGTTGCGGATCAGCGCGACCAGGGCGATGCCGCCGTAGATGGCGCACAGCAGGTAGCGGGCGCCCTGGCCGGGCAGCGCGTACTGCACGGCGAACAGCCCGAGCAGGGTGAAGGCCAGCCAGCGCGGGAAGCGCAGGGTCAGCAGCGCGGCCACGCCGAGCAGCGTCTGGCCCGCGGTCAGCAGGAATTCCTCGACCTGGCGGCCGTCCAGCACCAGCGCGGTCCCGCCGCCGCCGGCCAGGTAGGCCAGCGGCAGGCTGCCGACCAGCAGCGTCCACTGGCTGACCTTGCTGGAGATCAGCGTGCCGATCGCGTCGGAGCCCCTGCCGTGCACCGCGAACAAGATGGCCACGATGAACTCCGGCGCCTCCGACGCCAGCGGGGCCACCCACTGCACCAGCACGAAGCGGTCGATGCCGAGCTGGGTGCCGGTGCTGATGAGGGACTCGGCGAAGGGTTCGGCCGAGGCCACGATCACGGCCGCGGCGAACACGAACAGGCCGGTCACCAGCAGGCGCCGGCCCCGGGCGGACAGGTCGCCGATCCGGGCGGCGGGCCCGACCAGGTCCGGCTCGGACGCCTCGGCCCGGGAGGCCTTCCACAGGTAGAAGACGAACAAGCCGAGCAGGGCGAAGCCGAGGACCAGGCTGATCTGCCCGGACAGCGGGATCACGAACGCCGCGATGGAGGCGGCGAACAAGAACCCGAGCTCGGTCCGGTACCCGGACTGCAGCACCAGTTCCCGGACGCTCCGGCCGGACCGCCGGGACGCCACCCACAGCGAGATGATCACCACCACCGGCCAGCCCAGGCCCAGCAGCAGCCGGTTGGATCCGGTCATGTTGGCCGCCGCGTACTGCACGTAGCCCGGGTTGTGCCCGGCGGTGTAGGAGAAGTACAGGTCCACCGCGTACTCGGGCAGTACCGCGATGACGGCCAGGATGGCGATAGCCAGCGGGCCGGCGATGTCCAGCCGAGCCGCCTCCGCGGCCCAGGCCAGCAGAAAGGACGCGGCCACCACGGCCGTGCCGAACGCCGCGAGGCTGAGCGCGGCGGCCGGGTGCACGCCGGACAGGCGCACGATCAGGGCGGGGGCAGTGAGCGCGACGCATAGCCCGATCGGCCGGGCGATCGGCCGGGCCAGCTTCGGGGACATGACGACCCTCCGGGGACGGACGCGCCGCCCGGACCGGGACCAGGGGCACCCCGGCCAGGCGACTCTGCTGGCCGAAGGTCTCGCCCACCCTGGGTCGGGCCCCGCCACCGGAGAGCCACGAGGCCCTCAGTATGTCGACGACAGGTTGCCGGACTACTCCCCTTCAGACGCCTCCATT
>DASVBE010000263.1:0-3154 GCA_036375995.1 Streptosporangiaceae bacterium
GCCAGGTCCGGCGCGCGGGCCGCGATCAGCCGGGCCCGGCCGCCGAGCGCGCAGATCCAGGCCGCGGTGTTGGCCGCCTGGCCGCCGGCGCTCAGCCGGGTGGCCGCCGGGGTGTCGGTGTCACGCGCGATCGGCCCAGCCGGGTGGACGACCACATCCAGATGCGCGTCGCCGAGGACGCAGATCATCGCCGTCCCAGGCCCGTACTCAGGCGCCGGCCCGGCGCACCAGCCGCCCATCCCGCGAAACTGAACGGTCTAGTCCGAGATGTGCTGCCGGGCTGGCATCCGGGCGCCGGACACCCGGGCCCCGCCGTACGGCCAGGGCCGGCGACACGGCCGGTCCCCGCGCCGCGCCGGGCTGGGGCGATGGGGTCCGCGACAGTAGTTAGGCAGGGCCGCAGCTGGTTCCGGGCCGACCGCGCGGAGTGGCGGGCCGGGCCGGCGGGACTCGCGGACCGGGCAGCGTAATCCATAAGGAACTTCCCGCCGGACATACCGGAGCTGGGCAACGGCGGCCCGCCCGCAGCGTGCGGCGACTGGTCATGACAGGGCCCGGCGCAGCGCGGTCTGGGCTTCGGTGTGCAGCTGGAGGTGGCCCTCGGCGGCGGACCACGCGGCGAGGGCCACACCCAGTGACACGGCCAGCACCCGGCACCGCAGCTCGCGCTCCTCGTCGACCGGGCCGTAGGCGGCCAGGAACGCGGCCCGGTCCGCGCCGCGGAAGGCAAGGTAGGCCAGGGACAGGTCGACGGCCGGGTCGGCCTGGCACACGTCGATCCAGTCGATGACCCCGGTCGCCGCCCCGTCCGGGCCGACCAGCAGGTGCCGGATGTGCAGGTCACCGTGGACCAGGACGAGCGGGCCCGGCGGCGGGCCGAGCGGCGCGGCGCGATCGAGCAGGGCCTCGACGGCGTCGGCGAACGGGCCCGGGCCCCAGCCGCCGAGATCGGCCAGCTGGCGGATCTGCTCCCGGATACGCGGGAGGCGGGCGGCCGGGTGGGCCCGGCTCATCGGGTCGGTGGGCAGGCCGGCGCACAGCGGGTCGCTGGCCGGGATCGCGTGCAGCGCCCGCAGGAACGCGCCGGCGCCGGCCGCGGCCGCGGCGCGGGTTCCGTCCGGCAGGCCGGCCTCGGCCAGTTCGGTGCCGGGGATCATCCTGGCCCCCCAGAACGGCCAGCCGAACTCCGCGGTGGGCGCGCCGATCAGCTCGGGGACCGGGATGGCCAGCGGCAGCCGGCGGGCCAGCGCGGGCAGCACGGTGATCTCCCGCTGCAGCCCGGCCAGCACCATCTCGCGGCGCGGGAACCGGAACAGCCAGTCGTCGCCGACCCGGAACACGGTCATGTCCCAGCCGGTGGACAGCAGCTGCACCGGGGCGCCGCGGAGCTGCGGGAACTGACGGCCGATCAAGGCGGTGGCGAGATCCGGGCCGGCTTCCTGCTCGGCGGCCCACAGTGGCTGGCCGGAAGGGGGCTGGCCGGAAGGCGGCTGGCCGGAAGGGGGCCGGCCGGCCGGCGGTCCCGCCGCGCCGCTGGTCTGGCCCTGCATGATCGCGACGCTATCAGCGCCCGGCGGGGGCCGGGAGGCGGCGGAGGGCTTCGGCGTAGAGGTCGCCGGGCAGCGGGCCGCGCCCGGCCACAGCCAGGTTGGCGCGCAGGTGCTCCGGGTTCGCGGTGCCGACGATCGTGCTGGACAGGCCGGGGTGGCTGAGCGTGAACCGGAGCACGAACTCCATCCGGCTCATCCCGTCCAGCAGGCCGTCCAGATTGGCGGCGGCCCATCGCGCTTGACCTGCGCCGTGCGGCAGGCCGATCGGGCCTGGCTGGCCGGTCTTGTCCGCGGCCAGCGTTCCGCGGGCCGCGCCGCCGCGGATCAGCGTGCCCGCCCCGGCCGCAGCGGCCGCGCTGATCAGCTCCTCATGCTCGCGCTGCAGCGCCGAGTACGGGATCTGGAACACGTCGAAGACGCCCATCGCCAGGTGGTCCGGCAGGTTCGGGAGGATCCCCGACATGCCGATGAACCGGACCTTGCCCTCGTCGCGGAGGGACTGCAGGGTCCCGATGGTCTGGTCCTGCTCCAGCTGATCCCGGCTCGGCGACATATGGACCTGGACCAGGTCCAGCCGGTCGGTGCCGAGCCGCCGCAGGCTCTGCTCGACCCCGGCCCGGACGTTCGCGGGCCGGTAGTCGTGCGGGTACGGCGGCGGCGTATCCGCGGGCAGGTCCAGCGGGCAGCCGCACTTGGAGGCCAGGAAGTACTCGTCCCGCCGGTGGCCGAGGTAGCGGCCGATGAGCTCCTCGCTACGGCCGTAGTCGACCGAGGTGTCGATCAGGTTGATCCCGGCGTCCAGCACAGCGTTGAGAACCTGGCCGGCGGCCTCGTCGGTGATGGCCGGGCCGCGCGGCTGGCCGCGCAGCTCCATCGCCCCGTAGCCGAGAATCGTCACGTCTGTCCCGGTGCGGCCCAGCGGGCGCCGTTCGATCGCCATACGCGGCAGGCTACGCCGCCGGGGTGCGGGCGGCCGGCGCGGCGGGTCAGCCGGTCAGCGGGACGACCACGATGGGCGTGGTGGTGGGCTGGGCCGAGCCGCCGGCCGGCTCGACGGTCAGCCCGGTCTGGTCGCCGGGCCGCAGGCCGGACGCGATCAGCGGGGCGGTGCGGCCGCCGGGCTGCAGGTCGAGCAGGCCCTTGGGCCGGTTGCTCCGCGGCGCCATCAGCCAGAGCTCGTACACCTTGCCGCCGGTCAGCGGTGGCAGCCCGGCCGCGGTGAAGATCATCCGGCGCTGGTCCTGCGAGTAGACCACGGTGACCGTGCCGCCATTCTGCACGCGCGCGGTCGCGGTCCTGGCGTCCGGGGCGGCGAGCACCGCGGACAGGGCGGCCTGCTGGGCGCGGGCGGTGTTCAGCCGCGACTGGGTGACGACCTGGGCCACGGCGAGCACGACGGCGGCGACCACCACGAGGGACATGGCCACCGTGGCCAGCCTGGGCATCCGGGCCAGCCGTGGCCCGGCCGGTGAGCCGTCCCGGTCGCGGCCTGCGGCCCGGCGCCAGGCGGCGCCGGTGCGGGTCAGTGTGCCGGGCTGGCCGGCCGGGGCCTGCTGGCGGGTCTGCGCGACCGCGGCCATGACCTTCTCGCGCAGCTGCGGGGG
>DASVBE010000274.1:0-24541 GCA_036375995.1 Streptosporangiaceae bacterium
CGACGATGGCGGCATGGCGCGGGGCAAGCGGCCAGCCGACCCGTCTCCGGTGACGCCGCTGCGGGCTGCGGTACGAGGCGAGCACTGGTGGCCGGTGGCCTTGGCGATCATTGTCGTCGTCGCCACGCACGTGGCGCTGCCTGCGAAGTACCGGGTCAACCCACCGTGGGCGGCCCCGGCGGTCCTGCTGGTCCTGCTGGCCGTCCTGATCATCGGGGACCCGGGCCGCATCGACCGCCAGAAACCCTGGCTGCGGATCACCACCAGCGTCATGATCGCCTTTCTGACGCTGGCAAACCTGTTCTCCGCCGGCCGCCTGGTCGGCGCCATCATCACGGTCAACAAGCTCTTCGCCGACAACGCCATCGCGCTGCTGGCCACCGGCACGACGATCTGGGTCACCAACGTGATCGCGTTCAGCCTGTGGTACTGGGATCTCGACCGCGGCGGTGCCGCCGCCCGCGCCCACCAGCCGCAGCCGGACCCGGCGTTCGTGTTCGCGGAGATGCAGCACAGCGAGTACACGTCAGCCGGCTGGGTGCCGAAGTACGCCGACTACCTGTCGCTGTCGTTCTGGACGGCGACCGCGTTCAGCCCCACCGACGTCTCGGCGATCAAGCGGTGGGCCAAGATGCTGATGATCACGGAGGCGGCAGTCTCCCTCGTCATCGGCATCCTCGTGATCGCCCGCGCGGTCAACATCCTGAGATAGCAGCGGCCGGGCCCGTCCGCCGGGCCCGCAGGGCCATCCGCTTACCGCCAGCCGAGCGCGGGTGCCACGTGGGTGAGGACGCTGTCGATGACGTGGGCGTTGTAGTCGACGCCGAGCTGGTTGGGCACGGTGAGCAGCAGGGTGTCGGCGGCTGCGATCGCCTCGTCCTCCTTGAGCTGCTGGATCAGCACCTCAGGCTCGGCGGCGTAGGTGCGGCCGAAGATCGCCTGGGTCTTCGCGTCGATGAACCCGATCTCATCGGTGTCCTGGTTCCGGCGGCCGAAGTAGGTGCGGTCCCGGTCGTCAACGAGCGGGAAGATGCTCCGGCTGACCGAGACCCGCGGCTCCCGCTGCTGGCCGGCCTGCTGCCAGGCGTCACGGAAGGCCCGGATCTGCTCCGCCTGCTGCAGGTGAAACGGCTTGTCCGACTCGTTGTTGATCAGCGTCGAACTCTGCATGTTCAGGCCCAGCCCGGCCGCCCAGACGGCGGTCTGCTGTGACGCGGCGCCCCACCAGATGCGCTCCCGCAGCCCTTCCGAATGCGGCTCGAGGCGCAGCAGGCCGGGCGGGTTCGGGAACATCGGGCGGGGGCTGGGCTCTGCGAAGCCCTCGCCGCCCAGCACCTCCAGAAACACCTGGGCGTGCCCACGGGCCATGTCGGCGTCCGTCTGGCCCTCTTGCGGCTGATAGCCGAAGTACCGCCAGCCGTCGATCACCTGCTCCGGCGAGCCTCGGCTGATCCCCAGCTGAAGGCGGCCACCGGAAATGAGGTCGGCCGCGCCGGCGTCCTCGGCCATGTACAGCGGGTTCTCGTAGCGCATGTCGATGACCGCCGTGCCGATCTCGATCCGGCTCGTGCGCGCACCAACGGCAGCCAGCAGCGGGAAGGGAGATCCCAGCTGCCTGGCGAAGTGGTGCACACGGAAGTAGGCACCGTCGGCGCCCAGCTCTTCGGCGGCCACAGCCAGGTCGATCGACTGCAGCAGCGCGTCCGACGCGGTCTGCGTCTGTGAGCCGGGCGACGGCGACCAGTGCCCGAACGACAGGAACCCGATCTTCTTCACCAGCGCGTCAACGCGACCCACCCGGACGGCATTCCGCACCGGCCAGGCTACCGGCGGGCACTGCCCTGGACCGCGGGGTGTTCAGCTGAGGAACGGCCCGACGGCGGCGGCGAACGCCGCCGGGCCGTCGACCCACGGGAAGTGCGCGGCCCCGGGCTGGACGGCAACGGTGGCGTCGTTGAAGACCGGCGCTGCCGCCCGCACCACGGCGGGTGTGACCATCGGGTCCAGTTCCCCCGCGTAGAGGAGGACGGGCGCCGTGAGCTTCTTCAGGGCGGCCCTGGTCGCGGGCGGGTCGAGGACGAGGCCGGCGAAGTAGCCCTCCCGCGCGGCCTGGTGGCGCTCGCTGATCCCGGCAGTCGCGTGCGCCTGGGCGGCTTCGTCCCAGCGGCCGTAATAGAAGGGCCGGGAGGCACGGAAGGCCTCGATCGACAGGTCCCCAGCGATGATCTTCTCCAGCGCGGCGCGGGCTTCCGGATACCAGGGCTCGGCCGCCCGGCGAGCGAGACCGGCGAGGAACTCCTCCGCTGTGCCTTCGGCGCCAGCCGCAGCCAGGCTAGGGGTGACCAGGATCAGCCTGGAGAGGCGCTGCGGGTACGCAGCCGCATACAGGGTCGCCAGAAAAGCACCGGCCGAGTGCGCGAGCAGGTCCATCCGGTCCAGGCCCAGATGGATACGGAGCGACTCGACATCGCTGACGAGCCGGTCGACGCGGAACGTCGCAGGATCGGCCGGGTCGGCGGAGATCCCCACGCCCCGGGGGTCCGGCAGCACCAGCTGCCGTGACGTGCTGAGACCGCCGAGATCACCCAGGTACCCGGCCGCCCGGCCGGGCCCGCCGGGCAGGCAGACCAGCGGCGGGCCAGCTCCGCGGAGGCGGTAACCGATCTCTGTCCCGTCGTACGACGCGAAGCTGCGCACGGACTCATTCTGCTGCTGCCCACCGGCGGCGAACCGCGCCTTCGCGGACAGTGAACACCGGGATGTTCTGCCGCAGTGCGGTGCTGCCCGCCAGGCTTACCATGTGAATTGCGGCACTGACGGTTCCGCCGGTGCGTTGCGCTGGAGGAGTCATGAGCACCATTGAGATTGCTGTTCCCAGCAGCTGGACTCCGGGGGAGACCATGGCTCTGCGGGCCTTGCTCCAGCAGTCGGTATCGGCCGGTTACCCCATCGTCGCCGCGGTCCGCCCGGATGCGACGCCGGATCAGATCGAGGACATCTACGCCCGCCTCCGGCTGCTGCTTCGGGAGCGTGGTCTGGCCGTATGACGGCAGGCCGCTGACGCCGGCCCGCCCGGACGGCGGGTGCCGCCCGGGCGGGCCGCGGACCTCACCGGTGACGGCACCGTCGGCGGTGACGAGCGAGCCCGCCCCCTGGCCCGGCATGGCGAACAGCGATCCGGCTTCCTGCCATAGCGGGTTGCTGCCGTTGGCGGGGGCCGCCCCAGATCGCGGCGGAGTAGTTCCCGGAAACGGTCGCCCGTGGCGCTGAACAGCCCCACGGACAGGGCCAGGGTGCTGGCTACGGTGATCGCGGCACGACGGATAGCCATTGGCTCGGTCTCCTTTCGGTCCAAACGGACAGTACGGTCCAAAATGGTTTTAATACAATGCCGCCGGGAGGGGGAAAAACCCCGTGGCCTGCCCGGGGGTTCCCAAACCCGTTTACGCAGCAGGAATGCGGGGGAGCGTGAAAGGTGGACGTGGAAGGTGGACGAGACACCGAGTCCGAGGTAGACGAATGAATGCGTCCCTGCTCGCGGTCCTCAATGACACCGAGCGAGTGCTGGTCGCCGAAACCGAGCGGGCCAGGCTCGCGGCCCTCGACGAGGACGCGGCTATCGACCTGGAATCCCGGATCAGGCGCGCGCGCAACAAGTACGTGGGCCAGTACCGCCGGACGGCCAGCGCCGCGGTCGCCGAGCACGGCGGGCGGGGCAAGGCACACCCGGAGAATACGTCGGCCCGCATGAAGGCCGAGGCGTTCGAGGAGGCCCTGTCCCGGGTGAGCCGGCGGGTCGCGACCCTCGCCCGGCAGGCCGCGCAGCAGCTGCGCGCGGAGCGGCTGGCCGCAGCCAGGGCCGTGAAGCAGAGCCGCGGGCCCGATCGGGTACGAGCGGCCGCCCCCGCGGCCGGGAAGGAACCCACCGCCCCCGGGGAGCCGGCTGGTGACCGTGCGCTGCGGACACCGGCGAGCGAGAAGCGGCGGGCAAGCACCCGCGCCACGGGTGCCCGCCGGCAGGCCAAGCGGGACAGCCGGTAAACAGCCGGCCCGCAGCGTCCGCCCGGGAGCCGGGAGCCCGGCGAAGCTCAGCCGGGCCGCGGGCCGGGCCGGTCCAGGCCCGGTGACCGATGGGCCGCGATGACCTCTGCCGCGGCCCTGACCCGCAGCTCTTCCAGGATCTGGGTCTGGCGCTGGGCCCGCGCGATGAGCTCGTCCAGCTGGCCCGGGTCCAGCCGGGAATCCTGGGCGGCCAGGGCCTTCAGGGTGCGCCACCCGGCCGCCTTGCCCGCCACGCCCAGCTGGAGCATCTCCAGTTCCTCGAGGCTGCTCAGCGGGGACCGGGAGGTCAGGCGCCCGTTGAACTTCAGGCGGCCGGCCTTCTCGCCAAGCCAGGCCGCGTACGCCTTGTAGTGGCGGACGGGCACACCGAGCATTGTCATGATCTCCCGCAGGGTGGCCCGGTCCTCGGCCACGTCGGCCGCGAGCCGCCGCAGGTCCCCGGCCGCCGCGGTGCCCACGACCGCGGCCGCCGCCCGCCACGCCAGTTCTGTGCCAAGCGTCGCGCCCGCCAGGTGATCGTTGAGGTAGATACCGATCAGATCCGGCTCCGGGGTCCTGGAGGTGACTGCTTTCCGGCCCTCGGCGAGGCTCCGCCCCGCCTTGCTCAGTACCGCATCGCTGCCTGGCATGGATGTGCCCCTTTCCGGACTCACCGGCGGCCCCGGCGCCCACAGCAGGCCCTACCCGCACGGGCAGGCTTCACGCGGCCCGGTGGCTAGCGGCCGGGATGAAGCGAGCCTCGCGGGTCAGCCCGGGTCAGCCGGGGTGGCCAGGGCCAGCGTGAGGCGGCGGATGACGAGGTCCATGTCGGCCCGGGCCGCCGCCCCATCCGCAGCCTGGGCGATGTAGAGGGCCGCCTCGTCCACGGCGCCGACCAGCACGTGGGTCAGGGCCTGCACCGGCTGCGGCGGGAGGGAGCCGCGGTCGATGCCGTCCTGGATGAGCGCGGCGATCAGCCCCACGGTGTGCCGCAGGCAGATCTCCCGCCACCGGTCCCACCCCAGCACCGACGGGCCGTCGAGCAGGACTATGCGCTGCAGGTCCGGCTCGCTGCTGGCGTCGAGCCAGGCATCGGCGCCGGCCAGGAGCATCCCGGTGGTATCGGCCGGGTCAAAGCCCGTCACAGCGCCGGCGACCCGCTCGGCAATCTCGGCCTCGACCTGTTCGAGTACGGCGGCGAACAGCTCGGCCTTGTTAGCGAACTGGTGGTAGAGGGCGCCCCGGGTCATCCCGGCCTCCCGGGTGATGCGCTCGGCGCCCACCTCGGCGAAGCCCTCGGCGCCGAACAGGCGCCGGGCCACCGCAATCAGCGCGGCCCGGGTCTGCGCCGTCCGCTCGCCCTGAGTCCGCCGCGCGACCGGCCGCTGCGCTGAAACCTTCCGCTGAGTTGACATTGCCCGCAACTTTCATGCACTCTGTACGTAACTTAGATACACGTTGTACGGAAGTCTAGAGGATACCGGAGGTCATCGTGCCCACCATCGACCTTCCTGTCGGCCCGGTCGACTACCGGGACACCGGACCCAGGACCCCTGACGCGCCAGTCGCCGTGTTCGTCCACGGCATCCTGGTCAACTCGACGTTGTGGGATCCCGTAGCCGAGCCGCTGGCCGCCGCCGGGATCCGCTGCATCCTCCCCGACTGGCCGCTCGGCGCCCATCGCCGGCCCGCCAGCAGGGATGCCGGCCTGTCGCCGCTCACCGTCGCCGACGCGATCACCGACCTTCTCGACGCGCTCGACCTGCACGGCGTGGTGCTGGTCGGCAGCGACACCGGCGGCGCCCTGTGCCAGCTGGCCCTGCGCCAGCTAGCACAGGCGCAGGGCCAGCTGGCACAGGACCGCGGCGCCCACCGGGTCAGCGGGCTCGTTCTCACCAACTGCGACGCCTTCGAGCAGTTCCCGCCCCGGTACTTCGGCCCGCTGTTCACCCTGGCCCGGTCCCCGCTCGCGGTATGGCTGCTCGCCCAGCAGACCCGGCTGCGCGCGGTCCGGCATTCCCCGCTGGGCTACGGCCCGCTGCTCAGCCGGCCCCGCCCGGCCGGCCTGACCCGGGACTGGATCCAGCCCCTCCTCGACAGCGCGGCCATCCGGCACGACCTCACCCGGTTCGCCCGCGGCCTGCAGGGCACCGAACTGACCGGGGCCGCCGGCTGGCTGGGCCGCTTCCAGCGCCCGGTCCGCCTCGTGTGGGGCACCAGGGACAAGCACTTCACGCTCGAGCTCGGCCGGCGGCTGGCGGCCGCCTTCCCGCTGGCCCAGCTCGACGAGGTCGCCGACGCCACCACGTTCGTATCCATTGACCGCCCCGACGCTGTCTCGGGCGCCATCGAGGGCCTGCTCGCCACGTCGCGCACGTAACAGGGAAGAACCCATTCACGGCGCAAAAAGCGGGCGCCGGAACCCTGACAGTTCCGGCGCCCGCTCTGCTGCGCCTGCCGGACCCGCACTACGGCGGGCCGCCGTGCCTTACCTGAAGTGGATCGTCGCCGGGTTGGCGGCACCCGCCCGCGTCGGCGCCCTGGCAAAGCCGAGGCCGAAGTCCTCCGAGACGGTGAGCTTGTACCTGTGCGACCTCCCCTTCTTCACCTTGCCGGGGAAGTGCACGGTGCACTGGAACTTGCCCAGTCCGGAGTTCCAGCTGCAGAACGCGTTGACCGGCTTGATACCGGGGCCGCTCAGCGTGACCCGCACTTCGTGATCGCTGGTCAGCGACTGCCCGATGGAGTCGGTGACCTTCTGGCTGCTGAAGTTGGTCAGCCGGAACCGCGCCGTGAACTGGTGCGCCGACTTGCGGATGCGGCTGCCCGGCGCCGGGGTGGTGAGACCGCCGAAGCGGTAAGCGAGCTGCCGTGCGCAGCCACCGCTCAGACCCGTCGAGTTCTTCCCGTTCGGGCAGGTGGTAACCGACCATGTGACACCGGTCAGGTTCGCGCGGAACAGATCGGCACCGGTGAGATTGGCACGGGACAGGTCGGCCCCGCTCAGGTTCGCCTTCGACAGGTTGGTGCTGACGAGGTTGGCGTTCGTCAGGTCGATCCCCGCCAGGTTGGCCCCCGCCAGGTTGAGGCCCGCCAGGTTGGCCCCGGTGAGGCTGGCGCCCGGGCCGATCAGGAAACCGTCCCGCAGGGACCAGCCGGCCGGCAGCGCGGCCGGGGTTCCGGTGACGTCGCCGGAAACGATCCCGTTGAGGTTGGCGCCGGCCAGGTTGGCACCGTCAAGGTTGGCACCGGTGACAATGGCCCCGGCGAAGCTCGCACCGGTCAGGTTGGCGTTGGCGAGATTGGCGTTGCTGAGGTTGGAATGGTCGAAAATCGTGCCGGTGAGGTTCATGCCGTGCAGGTCGGCGCCGGCCAGACCGTCGTTGCTCAGGTCAGCGCCCGGGCCGACCAGGGAGCCGCTGATCACGGCCCAGTTGGCAGGCAGGGACGCGGGCGTCCCGGTGATCTGCCGTCCGATGACCTTGGTCAGCGTGGTGCCCGCCATGACCGTCTTGTTCAGCGAGGCGCTCTTGATAACGGCCTGGGTGAGATTGGCGCCCGTCATGTTGACCGACGAGAGATCGACGTTCGTCAGCACGGCACTGGTCAGATTGGCCGTCGTCAGGGTGATGCCAGCCACGTTGGCGCCGTTAAAGGTGGCGTGCGTAAGGTTCGCCCCGGCCAGGTTCGCCCCGCTCAGGTTGGACTGGTTGAGGTTGGCGTTCGTCAGGTTGCAGCCCGCCCAGTCAACTCCCGCCGACGGTGCCGGGGTGACAGCTCCGGTGACCGCGTCGACGGTGGGACAGGTGACCACGGCCGGAGCGGCCCCGGCCGCTCCGGCCGTCACGGCGAGCATGCCCGCCGCCAATGCGGAAACTCCAACGGCGGCGCAGGCCCGCGCCGCCAGCAATCGTGGCCTCATGAGGTCCCTTCGGTCCAGAGACGTGCCCGGTGGCCTGTCGGAAGGCCAGCCGCGCGACGTCCGACGCAGATTACTCGTGTCACGATGCCCTGGAAGGGCAATTGTGGTACTTACGACCCAACTGTTACTCCCGCCCCGGCGACGGCCGGGTACGGCAATTCGGCTAGCCCAGCCCAGTTATGGGCGGCGCTCTATGTAGACGCCACAGACATGGTCAAAGGTTGCCTCGAACCGTTAGTTTCCGTAAATATCGCTCTGCGTATCCGGATCCAAGCAGCCGGTAACGTCGGCGTCCTTGCCCGGGCAAAAACATCAAATGGCAGCGTATTGGCCGGAAAGCCGTTCGCGGCCGGCCGGCGGCCGCTCCGCCAGGCGGGCCTTCGGGCCCGCCCGCCACCAGCCCCGCAACCTTCCCGGATTACGCATGGCGGTACGGCGGGCCCCGGCCGTCCAGGGCCGGCCCTGAACGAGGCGCCGTGGGCCCGCGACCGGCTAACCTGACGGCGGTGACTATCGAGCTGGCCCTGCTGTCGCGGGTTAGTTATCGCGGCCAGGAGATCACGGGCTCCCGGCTGCAGGGCCTGCTTGCCCTGCTGGCCGAGGATCCGCACGGGGGGTGCAGCGCGGCGCGGCTGGCCGATGAGCTGTGGCCCGACGAGCGGCCCGAGCACCCGGCCAAGGCCCTCCAGGTTCTCGTGTCCCGGGCCCGGGCCCGGCTCGGCCCGGGGGTCATCGTCAGCACCCCGGGCGGATACCGCCTCTCGCTGAGCGCGGACCAGATCGACGCCTCCGCGGTCCTGCTCAGCGCGGCCGAGAGCGCGAAGCGGTCCCGGGCGGGCGACCACCTCGCCGCGCTCGGGCACGCCGAGGCCGGGCTCGCGCTGTGCGCGGGCGCGGGCGGCTGGGCCCCCGGCAACGGCGGCCCGCTGTCCGCCCGCCCCCTGGAGGCTCATCCCCTGGCAGCACTGCGCACGGCACGGGTCCCGGCCTGCCGGTCGCTGCAGCGGGCCCGGGCCCTCGCCCTGTCGCGCCTCGGGCGGCGGGCCGAGGCGGCGGCACCGCTCGCCGAACTGAATCAGCGAAACCCGCAAGACGAGGAGGTGCTGGCCGAACTGCTGCGCAGTGAGGCGGCGACGGCGGGACCCGCGGCCGCCCTGGCACGGTACGCCGGCTACCGGCAGCGGCTGCGCGACGACCTCGGCAGCGACCCCGGCCCCGCGCTGCAGGACGTGTACCAGGAACTGCTGCAGGCCGACGCGCCCGTGATCCGCCGCGGCGTCCGGCACGAGCCCAACCCGCTGCTCGGCCGGGACGACGACATCGCCGCCGTGACCAGCCTGCTGCGCACGTCCCGGGTCACGTCGATCGTGGGCCCCGGCGGCCTGGGCAAGACCCGTCTCGCGCACGCGGTCAGCAGCCAGGCGGAGCAGCGCGTCGTGTACTTCGTCGAGCTCGCGGGCGTCGCCGCCGACGGCGACGTCACGGCCGAGGTCGCGGCCTCGCTCGGCGCCGGCGAGGAAGGCGGCGGCCCCCCCGGCCGCGGCGGCGGCACACCCGGCGGTGCCCCGCCCGGCGGGCCGGCCGCGATCGTGGCCGCCCTCGGCCCGGGCCCCGCACTGCTCGTGCTGGACAACTGCGAGCACGTCGTGCCCAGCGCCGCGGGCCTGGTGTACGCGCTGGTGTCGCTGAGCAAGGACCTTCGCGTGCTCACCACCAGCCGCGCCCCGCTCGGCCTGTCGTCGGAGTCGGTCTACCTGCTGCCCGAACTGGACCTGGCGGCCACGGCCGAGCTGTTCGAGCAGCGGGCCCGGGCGGCCCGGCCCGACGCCGACCTGCCCGCGGCGGCCGTCAAAGAGCTGTGCGCCCGCCTGGATGGCCTGCCGCTCGCCGCGGAACTGGCCGCCGCGCGGATCCGGGTCATGTCGGTGGCCGAGATCGCCCGCCGCCTGGACGACAGGTTCGCGGTGCTGCGGGGCGGCGCACGGGACGCGCCGCAGCGGCACCGCACGCTGCACGCCGTCATCGACTGGAGCTGGAACCTGCTCGACCCAGCCGGGCACGCGGCCATGCGCGCCCTGTCGGTGTTCCCCGGCGGTTTCACCGCCGGCGCCGCCCGGCATCTGCTCGGTGCCGGCGCCCTGCGGGGGGCCGACGTCTTGCTGGTCCTCGAGCAGCTTGCCGATCAGTCGCTGCTCAAGGTCACCGACACCGCGTCCGGGGCCCGTTACCGGATGCTGGAGACCGTACGGGAGTTCGCCGCCGCGCGGCGGGAGGACGCCGCCGAGACCGGGGCCGTGATCGGCCGGTTCCTCGCCTGGGCCCGCGACTTCGGCGCGGCCCACCACGACTTCGTGCTCACCGGCGACGACCTCCCGGCCTTCGAGCTGGTCCGGGTCGAGCAGGACAACCTGGTTCTGGCGCTGCGGCACGGGCTTGACCGCAAGGAGGCCGGAACGATCGCCGCGGTGTCGGCCGTGCTGGGCAGCCTGTGGATGACCGAATCGAACTTCACCCGGTCGAACGCCCTGGCCGCGGACACGTCAGGGATCCTGGCGCGATACCGGCCGGAACCCGCCCTGGTCGAGGCCACCCGGACCAGCCTGGTGCTCGGCGTGATAACCGGGTTCCTGCTGCAGGGGCCGAACCCGGCGCGGTTCCTGGCAGGCCTGCGGCGGCTGCCGCTGGCCCCGCCGGACACCTTCGCCCGGGCCGCGCAGGCCGTGCTGAGCGCGCTGACCGGGCCGCCGGAGGCGTACCTCGCGGCGGTGCAGGAGCTGAGCCGCAGCGATCAGCCGCTGCTCGCGGGCATGGCCAGCACAGTCGAAAGCTACGCGCTGGAAGGGGCGGGCGACCTGGACGGCGCGCTGGCGGCGGCGTGGCAGGCCCTTCCCGCGTTCGAGCGCCGTGGCGGCGTCTGGCTCCTGGTCGCCGCTCACTCCCGGATCGGCGAGCTGTGCCTGCAGGCTGACGAGCCCGCGGCGGACGAGGCGCTGCATCACCTGAGCACCGCGCTGTCGATGGCCGAGGAGTTCGGGGCGCGGTCCAGCGTGAACCGCCTGCGCGAGGCCGTGGTGCTGGCCAACCTGCAGCGCGGCGCCTTCGACGAAGCCGAGCGCGAGCTGAAGCTGACGGCGCCGCGCAGCTCGGACGAGCCCTGGGACATGTCGATGTTCGACACCGCGGTGCGCGCGGAGATCGCTCTCGGCCGCGGTGACGTCGAGGAAGGCCTGCGTCTCTGGCGGACGGCCGCGGCCGCGCTGCGCGGCCCGCAGCCACCGGGACCCGCCGCCGGCGAGACCGGCCCGCCCGACCTGTCCCGCCTGGGCCCCTGGGCTCTCGACCTTCAGGCCATGGCCGTGGTGGCCCACGCGTACCACGACCGGCTCGACCTGGTCGCCGGCATCACCAGTGCGCTGCCCGGCTCGCTGTCCGTGCTGACGGCGGAACTGGGCCCGCCCCCCGACTCGCCCCTCGCGTCCTGGCCAGGCCTCTCCGTCTACGGCTCGCTCCTGCTGGCCCTGGCCATGACCGACATCGCCCGGGCCAGGCACGCGGCCACCGCAGTCGGTGCCAGCACAGTCGCTGCCAGCACGGGCCTCGCCCGGTCCGGCGCCCGGATGGTCGCGCTGGCCGAGCGCTTCGGCATCCAGCAGGGGTTCGGGCCGACCTCGTCCGCCGCGCGTGCCCGGCGGGCTGCGCAGGACGCCGACGGGCCGGCGTACGACGACGCCGCGTCGTCGTACGCCGGCCTCGGCCCGGACGCCCTGCGCGGCGCCGCCCGCGCCGCGCTGGGGGTACGAGCCCAGTTCAGCGGCTGATGTCCCGCCGGAACAGGACCCGCGCCCACAGATACCCGGCCAGTGCGATGCCGGCGCACCAGGCGACGGCGGCAAGCGCGGTGCCACCGTCCGCCGTGCCGGTCAGCAGCCCCCGGAGCGTGTCGATGACCGGCGTGAACGGCTGGTGCGCCGCGAACCAGCGCACCGAACCTGACATCTGGTCCGGTGGCACGAACGCGCTGCTGATGAACGGCAGCAGCTGAACGATGAGGATGAAGCCGGACAGGCCCTCGGCGGTCTTAGCGGCCAGGCCGAACGGGACGGCCAGCCAGGTGAGCGCGAGCACGAGCAGGGCGGTGACGCCGGCCACCGCCAGCCATCGGCCCGCGTCGGCGGTGGGCCGGAACCCAAGCCCGATCGAGACGCCGATGACCAGGGCCACGCTGAGCAGCGTGCGGGCCAGGGCGCTGATGACGTGCCCGTTCAGTACCGAGGCGGGGGAGATCGCCATGGTGCGGAACCGGGCGATGATGCCCTCGGTGGAGTCCCGGTTGATGGACTGGGCGGTGACGGAGCTCCCGTACGCGGCGGTCATCACGATGATCCCGGGCACGACATAGGCGAGATACGCACTGTGCGAGACGGCCCCCAGGCTCGACCTCAGTGACCCGAAGACCCCTGTGAACAGCAGCAGCAGCATCACGGGCACAACCACGGACACGACCAGCGTCACGGGGTAGCGCAGCACGTGCCGGAGACTTCGCCGGGTCATCGTCGCCGAGTCCCGCGCGGCAAAGGCGAGGGTGGTCATTGCACATTCTCCATTTCGTCGTCCGTGGCCTCGGTTGTCGGGTGGCCGGTGAGGGCGAAGAACACGTCGTCGAGGTTGGGCGTGTGCACGGACACCCCGTCGATCGCATCGGCCGTGTCGCCGAGCCGGTTCAGCAGCGCCCGCACCGCGGTCGCGCCGCCGTCGCTGGGGACCTCCAGCGTCAGCGTGTCCTCGTGCCGGAACGCGCCGCCGAGGGCCCGTTCGGCCGCGTCGAGCCCCGCCACATCGGCGAAGCGCAGCCGGACATGCGCCCCGGGGATGCCGCGCTTGAGCTCCTCCGGGCTCCCGGCGGCGACTACCGTGCCGTGGTCGAGCAGGGCAATGTGGTCGGCCAGCGCGTCCGCCTCGTCGAGCTGCTGCGTGGTCAGGAAGATCGTGACGCCGTCGGCCACCAGGTCGCGGATCGTCTGCCACATCATGCGGCGGCTGCGCGGGTCGAGCCCGGTCGTCGGCTCGTCGAGGAAGATGATGCGCGGGTCGCCGACCAGGGTCATCGCCAGATCGAGCCGCCGCCGCATGCCGCCGGAGTACGTCGTCACGGTCTTCTTCGCCGCTTCGGCCAGGTCGAACTTCTCGAGCAGGCCGGCGGCGCGCCGCTGCCCTCGCACTCGGCTCAGGTGGTGCAGATCCGCCATCAGCAGGAGGTTCTCCTCGCCGGTGAGCAGATTGTCGACGGCCGAGAACTGGCCGGTGACGCCGATCGCGGCGCGTACCGCCGCCGGGTTCCTGGCCACGTCGTGGCCGGCCACGCGCACCTCGCCGCCGTCGGCGCGGACCAGGGTGGACATGATCTGCACGGTGGTGGTCTTGCCGGCGCCGTTGGGGCCCAGCAGCGAGAACGTCGTACCGGCGCCGACCTCCAGGTCGATGCCGTCAAGGACGACCTTGCCGCCGAACGACTTGCGCAGCCCGGAGATGGTGATCGCGCTGGTCATGCGCCCTCCTTTCGCTGTCACCGCGGCCTGAGCAGCCGCGCTCACCCCGAGGGTGCACGCAGCGGGATTCATCGCGGTTTCACCGCGGTCTCACCCGCTTGCCCGGGTCCGCGGCGATGCCGTCCCCGGGCGGTCTGGTTGCGGGTAGGTTCAGCAGGCGTGGGAAGGATGCGGGCCGCCGTTGCCCCCGCCGTGCTCGCGGCCGCGCTCGCGCTGGCCAGCGCCGGCTGCGGCGGGAGCGCCCCCAGCGAGTTCCCGCAGCCCCCGGCCAGCTCATCAGCCCGGCTGGCCCAGCCGACGCAGCCGGCGCCAGCTAGTACGCCGCCCGCCGCCGCGCCCCGCAAGCACGGGCACCACCGCGGATTCACCGCGACGGTGTCCCCGATCGTGCACCGCTCCCAGGTGCGGTACTCCTGGCATCCCGGCTGCCCGGTCGCGCTGTCCGGGCTGCGGATGATCACCATGACCTACCGCGGGTTCGACCACCGGGTCCACACCGGCGCGCTGGTGGTGAACGCCGCCGTCACCGGCAAGCTGATCCTGGTCTTCCGCAAGCTGTTCGCGATGCGCTACCCGATCCGCCGGATGGTGCCGGTAGACGTCTACCACGGCTCGGATTACGCGTCGATCCAGGCGGACAACACGTCGGCGTTCAACTGCCGCAACGCCACCGGCTCAGCGAGCTGGTCCGAGCACGCCTTCGGCCTGGCCATCGACCTGAATCCGTGCGAGAACCCCTACGTCTCCGCGGACGGCTCCGAGGCGCACCGGGCCTGCCGCGCCTACGTCGACCGGAACCTGCACGTTCCCGGGCTCATCCACGCGGGCGGCAAGGTGATCCAGGCGTTCGCCTCGGTCGGCTGGAGCTGGGGCGGCACCTGGCAGGGCGCCGTTGACTACCAGCACTTCTCCGTGAACGGCCGGTAGCCCGCCGGCTGCACGGGGGACCAAAGCCCCTTCCCCCGGGGCCGTCCGGCCGCTGCCCCGGCGGGCCAGCACGGCCCACCGTGGAGGCGAAAGTGGTCGGCCGTGCGCGCGACGGGACCCGGGTCCCGGCCGGGGCCGCCCGCAGGGCTGCGGCGCCACACGGGGACCGCGGGGAGGAATCTGCTATGAGCACTCGCTACGCACTGCGTTCGGCCGGATTCCCCGGCCTGCCGCTCACCCTGGGCGTGATGGCCGCCCTGGCGGCCGGGGTTCCCGCCGCGGCGCAGGCCAGCGGCCCGGCCGTGTCCGGCCGGAGCGCCACCGCGGCCGCCCTGGCGGCCGGGACCTGGAAGATGCTGCCCCCGGCGCCGCTCACCAGATTGCCGGCCGACCTGACGGCGGTGTGGACCGGGCGCGAGATGATCATCCACGGTAACTACTTCCGGCCGGCCGGGGGCATCCGTGGTGTCACCGTCGCCTACCGGCCAGCGACCAGGACATGGGTCCGGCTCGCGAATGGGCCGACCCGGCCCTCGGCGTTCGAGACGACCGATGCCGCCGTCTGGACGGGATCGCGGATGCTGGTCTTCGGCCAGACCAGCGCCAGCTACAACCGGGCGGCCAACTCCTGGCGCCCGATATCACGAGTCCCGATGTCCCTGTCCGGCGCGGTCACCGGATGGACCGGCCACCGGTTCCTGGCCTGGGGCGGCACGTGCTGCGAGGATCAGTCGCACGACGGAGCGGTCTACAGCCCGGCCTCCAACGCCTGGCGCATGCTCCCGGCCGCACCGCTGATCGTGCGGCGCAACGCGTCCGGCACCTGGACAGGCCGGGACCTGGTCGTGGCCGGCGGCGAGCACCTGGTCCGGACCGGCCACTCCCCGGTCCTGCTGAAGGACGCGGCCGCCTACCGCCTGGCGACCGGCACATGGCGGAAGATAGCGCCGATGCCGCGGCGCGAGGCCGGGGCCACCGCGGTGTGGGACGGCAAGGAGATCCTGTTCATCGGCGGCACGCGGGCCGGCGCCCGCGGGCCGGCGCCGCGCGGCCTGGCCTATAACCCGGTGACCAACCGGTGGCGGCTGCTGCCCGCGATGGCCTTCCCCCGTTCCGGGTTCGCCGCGGTGTGGACCGGGCGGCAGTTGCTGGTCTGGGGCGGGGTTACCGCCAACGGGACCCCGCCGCCGAACGGCGAGGCCTACACCCCGGCCGCCGGCACCTGGACGGCCCTGCCCGCCTCGCCACTGCGCGGCCGGGAATCTCCCGTCGCAACCTGGACCGGCCGCCAGATGATCCTCTGGGGCGGGTTCCGCAACGGGACCCCGCCCAGGGAGTTCACCGACGGCGCCGGGTACACGCCGGCCCGGTGAGCAACGGGCCGGGGACCATGGTCCCTTGCCCCGGAGCCTGATCGCCGGCAGCATGACATCTGCCCAGACGCCGACCGGAGGGACGCAGGGATGGCCGGCGAGCGGATGCTCGAATGCCGGGGGCTCCGGCGGTCCTTTGGCGATCTTGTCGCTGTCGACGGGGTGGGGTTCCACATCGACCCCGGCGAGGCGTACGGGCTGCTGGGCCCGAACGCCGCCGGGAAGACCACCACCATCTCCATGATCGCGGGCCTGCTCGAACCCGACGACGGCGAAGTCGTGGTGGCTGGCCAGCCAATGACCACCCACGCCCGCCGGGCCAAGGACGCCATCGGCTACGTGCCGCAGGATCTTGCCATCTACCCGGACCTTTCGGCCCGCGAGAACCTGGTCTTCTTCGCCCGGCTCTACGGGATGCCCACGGCCGAGGCGAAGCGCCGCAGCCAGGAGGTACTGGAGCTGACCGGCCTGGCCGACCGGGCCGGTGACCAGACCAAGAAGTACTCCGGCGGGATGAAGCGGCGCCTGAACATCGGCATCGGGCTGCTGCACCGGCCGAAGCTGCTGATCCTGGACGAGCCGACCGCCGGGGTGGACCCGCAGAGCAGGAACGCGATCCTGGAGAGCGTCGAGAGCCTGTCCGGGGCGGGAATGGCCGTCCTGTACACCACCCATTACATGGAAGAAGCCGAGCGCCTGTGCGATCGGGTCGGGATCATCGACCATGGCAAGCTGATCGCCGAGGGCACCAGGAAGGAACTGGTGAGCCTGGTCGGCGAGCGGGACCACGTGCGCATGTTGGCCACCGGTGAACTGGCGCGGGCCGCGGCGGCGCTGGCCGCCCGGCCCTGGGTGCACGAGGCCAGCACCCCCGGTGAGGGAATCGACCTGGTGGTCGATGACGCGCGCGGCAATCTGCCGGCGATCCTGTCGGACGCGGCGGCCGCGGGAGCGGCCATCAAGTCCGTGGAGGTCACGGAACCGGACCTGGAGGCGGTCTTCCTTCATCTCACCGGCCGGGCGCTGCGGGACTGAGCAGGGCGCGGCGGGACGGAAGGGACGGGAGCGGATGCGGGCTGCGGTGCTGATCTGCCTGAAGGACCTCAGGGCCCGGCTGCGGGACCGCTCGGCCCTGCTGCTCGGGATCGTGGTCCCGCTGGGCCTGGCGTTCATCTTCAATTCGATCTTCAGCGGGATCTCCGGGAACTCCAAGGTGATCAGCCTCGGCGTGGTCAGCCTCGACCGCGGCGCCGTCGCCCAGCAGTTCACTGGCCAGGTGCTCGGAGCCGTCGGCAAGAGCGGGCTGATCGCGGTGCACCGCGAGCACACGGTGGCCGGGGCCCGCGCGCTGGTGGCGCGGGGCACGCTGAACGCCGTCATCGTCATCCCGGCGGATTTCTCCGCCCGGGTCCAGGCGAACCGGCCGGCCTCGATGCAGGTGATCGGGAACGTCGACGCCCCGATCTCAGCCGGGATAGCCCGCTCGATCGCCGAGCGCTACGCCTCCGACCTGAACCGGATACGGCTGTCGGTAGCCACGGTCGTGCACGGCAGGAGCCAGGGGACGCCGTCACCGGGGACGATCCGGGCGCTCGCCGCGCGGGCCGCCGCGGCCGCCGCGCCGGTTGCCGTCAGTGACGTCTCGGCGAAGAGCAAGGAACTGGACCAGAAATCGTTCTTCGCCGCCGGGATGGCCGTGTTCTTCCTGTTCTTCACCGTGCAGTTCGGGGTGACCAGCCTGCTCGAGGAACGGAACGACGGGACGCTGGCCCGGCTGCTGGCCGCACCGATCAGCCGGGCCTCGATCCTGGGCGGGAAGCTGCTGACCAGCTTCCTGCTCGGGGTCATCAGCATGACCGTGCTGGTGGTGGCGACGAGCCTGCTGTTCGGGGCGTCGTGGGGGAACCCGGCCGGCGTGGCGGTGCTCGTCGTGGCGGCGGTCCTGGCGGCCATGGGGATCATGGCCCTGATAGCCACCCTGGCCAGGAACGCCGAGCAGGCCGCCAACTGGCAGGCGGTGGTCGCGGTCGTGCTCGGCCTGCTCGGCGGGACGTTCTTCCCGGTCTCCCAGGCCCCCGGCATCCTTTCCCGGCTCACGCTGGTGGCCCCGCAGGCGTGGTTCCTGCGGGGGCTCGGCGACCTGCGGGGCGGTGACCTCTCCGCGGTATGGGTGCCCGCGCTGGCGATGCTCGGCATTGCCGTGGTGGTGGGCGGCATCGCGATGACCCGGCTCCGGCACATGGCAGAGGTGTAAGCGATGAAGGCGCTGTGGATAGCGGCCACGAACCTGCGCCGGATGTTCCGGGTGCGCACGAACTACTTCTTCGTGTTCGTGTTCCCGATGGCCCTGATCCTGGTGCTGGGGGCGACGTTCGGCGGCTCCAGCACCCCCCGCCTGGGGGTGGTCGCCCAGCGTTCCGGGCCGCTCGGCGCGGCGCTGGTGCGCCAGCTGGAGCGGACCCCGCACCTGCGCGTCGTACCCGTCGCTGACCCGGCGGCGCTGCTCACCCAGGTCCAGCGCGGGAGCCTCGCGGCCGGCCTGGTCATCCCGGCCCGCTACGACGCGGCCATCCGGGCCGGCCAGGGTGTGACCATCCGCTACATGGCACGTCCCGATCAGTCGTCCCAGCAGCTCGGTGAGACGGTCAGGGGCGCGGTGGCACAGCAGGCGGCGCTGCTCGGCGCCGCCCGGTTCGCCGTCACGGAGCGCTCGGCGTCAAGCTTCAGCGCAGCGCTCGCCGCGGCGGCCCGGGTCTCGCCCGCCGTTCCCTCGGTCGCGGTGACCGAGACCACCGCCGGGACGGCGCTGTTCTCCAGGACGCTCGGGCAGTTCGACCAAGGCGCCTGGACCGAGCTCCTGCTCTTCCTGTTCCTCATCTCGCTGACCGGCGCGGTCGCCCTGATCGAGACCCGCCGGCTCGGCCTGTCCCGCCGCATGCTCGCCACCCCGACCTCGCCCGGCACGGTGATCGCCGGCGAGACCCTGGGCCGGGTCCTCATCGCCGTCATCCAGGCGGTGGTGATCATCCTCGGCTCCGCGCTGCTGTTCGGGGTGAACTGGGGACAGCCCGCCGGGGTGGCCGCGGTGGTGATTCTCTTCGCTCTCGTGGGCGCGGGAGCCGGGATCCTGCTGGGCACGCTGTTCCGCACCGAGCAGCAGGCGGTCGGGGTCTCGCTGCTCCTCGGCCTGGGCCTGGGTGCTCTCGGTGGCTGCATGGTTCCGCTCGAGGTGTTCTCGCCCACGATGAAGCAGGTCGCCCACCTCACCCCCCAGGCGTGGGCCAACGATGCCTTCACCCAGCTCGTCGGCCACCACGCCGCGATCACCGCGATCCTGCCGCAGCTGGGGATCCTCGCGGCGTATGCCGCCGTCCTGCTGGCCCTCGCGACCTGGCGGCTCCGCCGCGTCCTCGTGGCTTAACGCCAGCCCCGGCCAGTCAGCGGGCTGCCGTCCGCGCGGGAGGAATGACCTCATGCGCGTCACGCCCGGTCGCCGGTTCCCGGCGCGGGGCGGTGAACAGGTGCCGGAGCGTCGCCGTCAGCCACACCGCGATCGTGGCGGTGGCCAGCACGGTCAGCGCGTAGGCGCTGCCGGTGATCAGGGCGGTCACCGCGGCGACAAGCGCGGCGGCGCCGAGCGCGCTCGCGATCACCGTCATGGTCTCCGTGGCTTGCGACTGAGCCGTCCGGTAAAGCTCGCTGATCCCGCCGAAAGCACATCCGGCCGCGCCGAGCAGCAGCACCACGGCCGTGGTGCCCCGTACGCTGCTGATCAGCCACAGGTCAGTGCCGGTCGCGAACGCCGCGCACACGGCGACGATCGCGGCCACGAAGAGCGTCGCGACCGCATCCCTCCACGTGAGCCTCATTGCCCGCACCTCCCTTTCAGTCCTGCCGAAGATGCCACTACCAGCGTCCGCCGGCAGAGGGCGGCCGTCAGGGCTGAAGGTCCCGGGCCGGCCGGCCTTCAGACCCGGTCTCAGACCCTGGCCAGGCACGGCTTTCTTAGGCCGCGGTAAGGAACATCTTCGGCCCGCCTGAGTCCGGCCTGATTCCCTGGGCGCATTCCGAGATCCCAAGATGCTGACGGCCCGGGGCGGCATCGGGCCGGGCACGCACGGCCGTCAGACCCGGGCGGCCGCCCGGTCCCGGGCCGGCGGGACCAGCTCACTGGTGCAGTTGGGGCACCTGGTGGCCTTCAGGGGGATGTCGGTGAAGCAAGCCGGGCAGGTCTTGGTCGCGGGCGACGGCGACCGCGGGGACAGCTGGAACCGTTGCACCCGCCGGCGGGCGGCTGGTCAGGCGCCGCGCAGCCGGGGCACGCCGGATCAGGCCAGGCCGCTGGCCTGGGCCACGGAGACCGCGGCCGTGCCGGTCCGCTGGTACACCTCGGCGCGGAAGTCGGCTTCGGTGTGCTCGGCGAGCCGGGCCAGCCCCGGCTGCGCGGCGAGCACCGCATGGGCACTGTCGCCGCTGCGGGGATAGTCAGCGACAGGGTGCCGCCAGTGCACGGCCAGCAGCGTGCCGCCATCCTCGAGCGAGCCTGCCGCCCGGTCCAGCACCGCCCGCAGGTCCCGGTCGCCGAAGTAGTACAGCAGCTCGGAGAACACCACCAGGTCGAACCGGCCCGCGGGCCACTGCGCCGGGAGCACCCGCTGCTGCACGCGGACGTGGCCGCAGTCCCGCAGCCGCCGGGCGGCCGACGCGGCCGCGGCCGCGGCCACGTCGCAGGCCAGCAGGCGGTCGCAGCGGCCGGCCAGCAGCCGGGTGAGGACGCCGATCGAGCAGCCCGGCTCGAACCCGCGGCGGTAGCGCTCGCGGGGCAGCATCGCCAGGCTGATCGCGTACTTGCGCCGCTCGTACCACCGGCTGGTGAACCCCCACGGGTCGGCCGACCGGGCGTACATCCCGTCGAAGTAGCCGGCGCCGAGCGTCGTGGTCATCGGCCGCACGCCGGAGCGCCCGCAAGGCCGCCGGGGGACAGGTCATGGAGATAGCCGGAGAAGCCCTGCGGCGCCCGCCCGGCCCGGCGGGTGCTGGTCATCACCGGTATCGCCGCGGACCGGGCGATCCGCACGTGGCCCGCGGCCCTGGCCCGCCGGGCCAGCTCGGCGTCCTCGCCGGTCGGCAGCGCCGGCCAGCCGCCGAGCGCCAGGTAGACGTCGCCGCGGATGCCCAGGTTGGCGCCGTGCACGTGCGGGTGGCCGTCGCGCAGCTGATGGCGGCCGGCCCAGGCGCGGCGGCGGGCCGGGCCCAGGCCGGGCCCGGGGACGACCGTGCCCAGCACGAGGTGCGCCCCGGCCCGGGCCTCGGCCAGCATCCCGGTGAGCCAGCGGGCCGGGACCTGGGAGTCGGCGTCGGTGCTGGCCAGCCACAGCTCACTGGCCCGCCCGGGCCCGGCCAGCGCCCGGCCGGCCCCGGCCCGGCGGGCCGCGCCGACGTTCCGGGCGCTGACGGTGACCAGCTCCACCCCGGCCGACCGGCGGGCGATCGCCGCGGTCCGGTCCAGGCACCGGTCGAGGACGAGGATCACCCGGGCCGGGATCCCCGTCGCCCGGTACAAGCCGCCCGCCGCGGCCCGGATCGCCGACAGGCAGCCGCCGATGTGCTCCTCCTCGTCGGCGGCCGGCACGATCACCGCCATCCGGCGGATCACCGGGCCGCCCCGGCGCTGTCGTCCGCGGTCAGCATGGACCCCAGCCGGGCCAGGTCCCGCTCCGCGTGGTGCTGGCGGATGTACAGCTCGAGGTCGGCCGCCCGCCGCGCATGCTCCTCGTCGAACGCCAGCGGCGCCGGGCCCAGCGCATGCCCGGCGTGCCGCAGCGCCTCCTCGGCCGCGCCCGCCACCAGGCCGCGCAGCCGCAGGGCGAGCAGTTCACCGGCGGCTCCGCCGGCCGCGCCGGAATCAATCAGCGCGGCGGCGTGGCCGAAGGCCGCCGCACAGCCGTACAGCGCAATGTCGGTGGCGCCGAGCAGCATGCTGGTGAGGTCGCTGCCGCGCCGGGCGGCCGCGGCGGCGATCGCGGTGCGCAGCCCGAGCGCCCCGCCGTACCAGCAGGCGGCCACGCCCATGCCGCCCCAGGCGAAGCCAGGCCGGCTCAGATACCACCCCGGCCCCCCGACCGGCTCCGCCGCCGTGCCGGAGAACCGCACGGCCACGCTCGTCACCGTCCGCAGCCCGCGGGCCACCCAGCCCTGCGGCGGGTCCACGGTCACCGTCGGGTCGCGCAGGCTGACCCGGTACAGTTGCCGGCCGTCCGGGCCGTGCGCGGTGACCAGCGCGCTGTCCAGCAGCCCGGCCAGCGAGCACCACGGCTTGACCCCGGTCAGCGTCACCGGCCCGCCGCGTCCGCCATGGCCATCTGGCCCCGCGGAAGCCGTCAGCCGGTGCGGCGCCGCCTCGGCGGCGAACACCCCCCAGGTCCCGTCCGGCGGCGGCGCGCCGGCCTCGGCCAGGATCGCCAGCGCGTCGGAGTGCGCCTCGAGCACCCGGCCGGCGGTCAGGTTCTGCTCGGACACCGCGGCCAGCACCGCCCACCGGCCGGCGGTCTGCCCGCCGCCGGGCTGCGGCAGCCGCGTGCCGTACTGCCGGGCCAGGTCCAGGGCGCAGCCGGGATCCTCACCGGCCGCCCGGCTGCTGGTCACCAGCGGGACCGCCCAGCCGGGCAGGTCCAGGACCGTCATTGAGCACCTCCGCGGAGACGAAGCGTGCTTTCTACCCGGTCAGGGGAACTTAAGCGCCGCTCGCTGAGCTGCGCTCACGTCCGGTGCGCGGCGGATTGAGGGCCGGTTTGCCGGGTAGCGCAGGCCCACGCCGACAGCTGGAGGTGAACCCATGCCCAGGGCTCAGATCAAGGACGAGAAGCAGTACCAGAAGCTGCGGGAGCAGGGCGAGAGCAAGGAGAAGTCCGCGCGGATCGCCAACGCCTCGGCCGGCCGCGGGCGGGGCAAGGTCGCGGCCAAGGGCGGCCAGAGCGGGTCCTACCCGGACTGGTCCAAGGCGGACCTGGTGAAGAAGGCCAGGGAAATCGGCATCAAGGGCCGGTCCAGCATGAGCAAGGACCAGCTGATCAAGGCCCTGCGGAACCACTAACCGGCGACGGGAGCCCCCATGACCGGCAAGGACAGCGGCAAGGACGGCACGAACGCCGGCCACCAGAACCAGCGCCAGGACCACGACCCGGTGGCGGACCTGGCCTACCAGCCGTCGGTGAACCAGACCGGCCATCACCCGATGCCGGCCAGCCCTGACGAGGACAAAGGCCAGGCCGCGGTCCGGGAGAACGAGGAGCACTCGCGCCGGACGCACGGCCACGCCCGGTCGGTCCGGCGGGAGGCCGAGCACGGCAAGCCCGGCTCGGCGAGCCAGGCCGTGCCGGACCAGCGCCGCGACTCCGGCACGAACCGGCCGGCCACCGGCCGCGACCAGGACGGCCGCAAGTGAACGCGACCGCAGCCCTCCAGGTAGGCGTGCCGCTGGGTGGTCAGGGCTGGCGGCAGGCCGGTGAGCTGGCCATGGCGCTGCTGCTGTCGGCGGCGGTCGGCCTGGAACGCGAATGGCGGCAGAAGGACGCCGGCCTGCGCACGCACACCCTGGTCGGGGTGGGGGCGGCGCTGTTCATGCTGGTCAGCAAGTACGGGTTCAGCGACGTCGCGGTGTCGCGGCTGGTCATGCTCGACCCGTCCCGTGTCGCCGCCCAGATCGTGTCCGGGATCGGCTTCATCGGCGCCGGGCTGATCTTCATCCGCCGCGACTCGGTGCGCGGCCTGACCACCGCGGCGTCGATCTGGGTCGTCGCGGCCATCGGCTCGGCGGCCGGCGCCGGGCTGCCGGTCCTGGCCGCCCTGGCCACCGTCATCTACTTCGTGGTCGTGGCGGTGTTCCCGCCGCTGGTCCGGCGGATCCCGCTGTCGGCCCCCGCGGTCTCGGCCGTGCGGATCCGCTACGCGGACGGCCGTGGCCTGCTGCGCGAGATCCTGCGGGAGGCCGTCGAGCGCGGGTTCACGATCGAGGATGTGGCCACGGAAACCGTCAGCGCGAGCCGGGGCGCGGACGGGCGGCGGTCGCTCAACGGGGTCGTGACGACCGTGGAGGTGACCCTGCATGTGCACGGCAAGCAGCCGGTGGCCGAACTGGCCGCGGCCCTGTCCGAACTGGACTACGTCGAGGCCGTGCTGGCCCAGGACGTCGAGTCCACCGACGCGTGACGGCCCGCCCGGCCGGGCCGCGGGAAACGGGAAGGGGCAGCGTGGAGGTCGAGGTCGTCATCGAGGTTCCGCAGGGGTCGCGGAACAAGTACGAGATGGACCCGGTCAGCGGGCGGATCCGGCTGGACCGGATGCTGTTCACCTCGACCCGCTATCCGGCCGACTACGGGTTCATCCCCGGCACGCTGGCCGAGGACGGCGACCCGGTGGACGTGATGGTGCTGCTCGGCGAGCCGGCCTTCCCCGGCTGCGCGGTCACCGCCCGCCCGGTCGGGGTGTTCTGGCTGACCGACGAGAAGGGCCCGGACGCGAAGGTGCTGGCCGTGCCCGCCCGTGACCCGCGCTACGCGGACCTGCGCGACCTGGGCGACGTGCCCGGCCACCTGCTCGACGAGATCGGCCACTTCTTCGACATCTACAAGGAACTGGAACCCGGCAAGGGCACCGACGTGCGCAGCTGGCAGGACCGCGCCGCCGCGGAGGACGTCATCAGCCAGGCCTGGGTCCGGGCCCAGACCCGGTAG
>DASVBE010000330.1:0-5018 GCA_036375995.1 Streptosporangiaceae bacterium
GATTAAGCGACATCTCACGATTCGCCAGGATTTAGGATTACGGTATTAGCCCGGCGAATCACTCCCCCAAACGGCGAGGCCGTGACGGCCGGGCCAGGAAGCGCCACCCGGGCCGCAGCCGGCCAGGAACGGCAATCAGCCGTGGCGGCGGCCCCGCACCATCGCCGGCCGGCCGACGACTACCCGGCACTGGCCAGGCGAGCCCAGCCGGCGAAGCCGGCCCCAGACTCGCGGCGGGCCGCGGCGCTGTCTTTCCGACGAGCGACGCCAGTCAGCCGCCGGCGGAGCCGGCCAGCGAGCGCAGGGCCGCGGCGCTGTTTTCCCGACGAGCGATGAGGCGCAACGAAGGAGCGCCGAAGGAGCGAGGAAGGAAGGCAGCGCCTCTCCAGCGGCCCGCAGCGAGCGGCCAGCACAGCGGGAAGGCAGCGCCTCTCAAGCGGCCCTGCGCTCTTCAGCCAGCACAGTCCCCGCCTTCCGTTACGTTCCGGCCCCGGCCCGGGGCCCGTGTCCCGTATGATCGGTTCTGCCTGGTTCTCAGAGCGGGGAGCCCGGGCAGCCACAACTTCAGCATCGTTCCTCCGGAAGCGAATGGTGTCCTATTGCCAACCCGCTCACCACGCCCGCAGCATGCCCGGCCGGCCCGCCTGGGATCACCCTGGCGCGGCCGGTCCGTGCTCATCCTCGCCGGGGCCGCGTTCAGCCTGCTGATCCCCACCGCCGCGGTGCTGGCCCTGGCCGCGGGCGCCACCGGCCAGACTCATGTGATCGCCGCCGAGATCCAGCGCTTCCTGCTGTTCTACGCAGGGGTGTTCGCGCTGATCACGCTCACCGCGGCGGTCGGCGCCGGGCTGGCCGCCACCGACCGCGCGATCCTGTCCCCCGGCCGCCGGGTGCTCGCCCAGGCCTTCCACCGCGCCGTGTCGCTGGTCGCGCTGTCCGCGCTGGCCACCCACATCATGCTGGAGGTGATCGCGCACCGGGCCGGCCTGGCCGCCGCCGCGGTGCCGTTCCTGGCCGCTCCCGGGTTCTACATGGGCATCGGCACGCTGGCCTGCGACCTGTTCGTGCTGATCATCGTCACCGGGATCCTGCGCCGCCGGTTCGCCACGGGCAGCCGGCCGTGGGCCTGGCGGGCCCTGCACGGCACCGCCTACGTGTGCTGGCTGCTGGCCCTGCTGCACGGGCTGCTCGCCGGGCGGCTCGCCAAGCCGTACGTGGACTGGAGCTACGGCGCCTGCCTGGCCGCCGCCGGGCTGGCCCTGACCATGCGGTTCGTGGCCACCATCCGGAGCCGGGACACTGCCGCCCAGCCGGTGCCCGACCAGCCCGCCTCCGCGCTGTACGCGGCGCCCGCGGTGCTCGACCGGCTCACCGGCTGGCCCGCCCCGCCCGGCAGCACCACCGGGCCCGCGGTCGGCCGCGCCGCCGCTGCGGGGCTGGCCGGCCCTCCCCGGCGGCCACCCGCCGGAGCCCTGCCGCCCGGGCGGGCGGACCGTCCGGCCCCGCCCGGGGAGTGGCCCACCTGGCCGCAGCCCGCAGAGTGGCCGCCGCCGCAGGACTGGCACACCGGGCCGCTGCCGGCCGCGGAGTGGCACACCGGGCCCCAGGCGGCGCAACCGCCCACCGGGCCGCAGGCGGCCGGCTGGCCGGCCGGGCCGCCATCAGGGCAGTGGCCCGGGCCCGGGGAGCCGGCCGGCGAGGCCTGGCGGTGACTGACGGCCCCGAGGTCATGACGCTTGGGCCCGGGCGGCTGACGGCTGGCCTGAGCCGGGCCGGCCGCCTGGACCTGGCCGGCCACCAGGCCACCTTCGGCACCACCCCGGCGCTGACCGAGGCCGAGCTGATCAGCTGGACCCGCGAGGTCGACCTGCGCGGCCGCGGCGGCGCGGCGTTCCCGTTCGCCCGCAAGCTGACCGCGGTGGCGGAGGCCGCGCAGCGCCGCCGGGGCCATCCGGTGGTCGTGGTGAACGCCACCGAGGGCGAGCCGGGCAGTATCAAGGACAAGATGCTGCTGTCCCGGTCGCCGTACCTGGTGCTGACCGGCGCGCTGGTGGCGGCCCGGGCGCTGGGCGCCCGCCGGATCGTGATCGGGGTGGCCGGCCAGGGCCCGCACCTGGACTCGGTGGCCGAGGCGGTGGACGCCAGCCCCGAGCTGCGGCGGCTGGTGCGGATCACGGTGACCGCCGACCGGTTCGTGTCCGGGGAGAGCGGCGCGCTGGTCAACGCCATCAACGGGCGGGTCCCGGTGCCGCCCGGGCGCAAGGTCAGGGCCAGCGAACGCGGCGTCGGCGGGCAGCCGACCCTGCTGTCCAACGCCGAGACCTACGCCCAGCTGGCCGTGCTGGCCATGCTCGGCCCGGCGGGTTACGCCACCGCGGGCACCCGCGAGGAGCCGGGCACCACGTTGCTGTCGGTCGGCGGGTGCGCGGCCCGGCCCGCGGTGGTGGAGGTCCCGCTCGGCGCGCCGCTCGGCGCGGTGCTGGACATCTGCGAGGCGGACCCGGCCGCGGGAGTGCTGGTCGGCGGCTACCACGGGATGTGGCTGGCCGCCGAGGCGGCATACGCCGCGCCGGTCAGCCGGGCCGGCCTGACCGCCGCGGGCGGCTCGCTCGGCGCGGGCATCGTGCTGCCGCTGGACCCGGGCACCTGCCCGCTCGGCGAGGTCGCCAGGGTCACCGCCTACCTGGCCAAGGAGTCCTCCGGCCAGTGCGGCCCGTGCATGCTCGGGCTGCCCGCAATCGCCCGCTCGCTGGCCGCGCTGGTGCAGGGCTCGGGCGGGGTGAGCGCGCTGGACACCGCCCGCCGGGCCGCTGCCGGGGTGCGCGGCCGTGGCGCCTGCGCGCACCCGGACGGCGTGTTCCGGTTCGTCTCCTCCGCGCTCGAGGTGTTCACCGACGACCTGGCCGCGCACCTGCTGCGGGGCACCTGCGGCCGGGACACCCGCGGGCTGCTGCCGCTGTCCCAGGACGGCCCGGAACAGCGGCTGACGGTGGACTGGACCCGGTGCGCCGGGCACGGCCTGTGCGCGCACCTGGTGCCCGAGCTGGTCCAGCTGGACGGGCAGGGCTACCCGGATTTCCTGGACATGCCGGTGCCGCCGTGGCTGACCAGCCAGGCGGCCCAGGCGGTGGAGATGTGCCCGGCCCTGGCCCTGCGGCTGACCACCACCCCGGCCCCGGGCGTCTCCCGGCCGGCCAGGAAACCCGGCGGGCGGGCGGCCTTTCCGGCCCGGCCCCGGGAGCTACCCGGGCCCGCCCCGGCCCGGCCGGCCCGGGAGGAGGGGCCGGACAGCGGGCGGGAAATCGAGGGCCTGGTGGTCACCGAGGCGTGGATCGCCCAGCTCGGCGGCGACCGCTAAGCCGGTGCGGCGGGCGGAACGACGACGGTGCCCACCGCTATGACCGCCACCACCGGCTCGGCCAGCACCTGAGCCGCGGACGGCCCGCGCTGCGGGTCTGACCGGCAGCAGACCCGGGCCTCGAACGCCACCTCACGGCTGCGGCGGCCCACCCGGGTCACCGTGGCGGTCACCTCGAGAACATCGCCGGCCCGCACCGGGGCCCGGAACTGGACGCTGGAGTAGGCCGCGAACAGGCCCTCGTCGCCGTCGGTGCGGATGCACAGCTCGGTGGCTACGTCGCCGAACAGGCCGAGGACGTACGCGCCGTCGACCAGGCTGCCGCCGTAGTGGGCGTGGCTGTAGGGCACGTACCGGCGGTGCGTGACGGCCAGCCCAACCGACGGGCCGTCCACGGTTTCAGCTGTCACCGGCCGCCGCTCCCGCCAGCACCGGCTGGGGAGCCAGCGCGTGCACCAGGTAGCTGGCCACCTCGCCGGGTCCCGTGCCCTTGCCGAAGATCTTGTCCACGCCGAGCCCGGCCTCGGTGCCGGGGGTGAACCGCGGCCCGCCGACCACCAGCAGCGGCTGCGGCGGCCCGGCCGCGCGGAACGCCGCGGCCATCTCCCTGGTGTTGTTCAGGTGCGCGTCGCGCTGCGTAACCACCTGGCTGACCAGCACCGCGTCGGCCTGCTCGGCCCGGGCCCTGGCCACCAGGTCGGGCACGGCCACCTGGGCGCCCAGGTTCACGATGCGCATCTCCCGGTAGTACTCCAGGCCCTTCTCCCCCGCGTGGCCCTTCACGTTGAGGATCGCGTCGATGCCCACGGTGTGCGCGTCGGTCCCGATGCACGCGCCGACCACGACCAGCTTGCGGCCCAGGGCGCTGCGGATCCGCAGGTTGATCTCGGCCGCCGGGAGCAGCGGGAACTCCCGCTCGGCCACGATCACCTCGGACAGGTCGACCAGGTGGGCGACCCGGCCGTAGACGATGAAGAACGTGAAGTCCGGGCCCATGCCCTTGGCGTGCACCACCATGGCCGGGTCCATGCCCATCTTGGCGGCCAGCTGCAGGGCCGCGCCCTCGGCCCGGGCCCGCTGCTCGCTGGTGCCGTACGGCACCGGCAGGGTGAACGACAGCTGGACCCGGCCGTCTCCGGTGGTGTCGCCGTACGGCCGGACGATCTTCCTGTCCTGCTCGCCGTGCTGGCTGGCTCGCTCCGGGCCGCGGAGAGACGGCGCCTTCCCTCCTCGCTCCTCGCTCCTTCGTCGCTCATCGCCCGTCAGTCCAGGCGCCGCCGGCGGCCCTCCGCTCACTGTGGTCATCGGGCCTCCCCGGGTCCGTCCGTGCCGCTGTCCATGATCTCGGTCGCCGGGTTGAAATACCCCGGCGCCCTGGCGATCACGCCGTCCAGGCCGCGGCCGCCGTCGGCCGGGCGGCTGGTCACCCCGAACGTGCCCCGGCCGATGGCGGTGAGCAGGCCCTCGTCGCCGATCCGCGACAGCAGCCCGGCTGCCTCGCCGAGCACCTCCTGGGCCCGGCGGGCGATGAAGCCGCCCGGCTCCGGCCGGAAGCTGCCGGCCAGGCCGCCGGCCGCCCGCCGGACGTAGTTGACGTTCTCCAGGGCCAGGTCGCGGTCGGCCAGGAACGGGGTGTGGATGCCCTCGGTCATCATCCCGA
>DASVBE010000332.1:0-7962 GCA_036375995.1 Streptosporangiaceae bacterium
TGGCGGGTGCCTCCGCCCCGGCGGCGCCGTAGAACACCCCGGCGCCGACCAGGGCCTCCAGGGCGGGCACGCCGAGGCGCCGCCAGGTCACGCCGGTCGCGATCACCACCGCGCGGGCCGTGACCTGGCCGCCCCCGGCCAGCTGCACCACCCGCTCAGGCCCCTGCGCGGTCAGCCCGGAAGCCCGCGCCAGCATGGTGTTCGCGCCGAACAGCCACGCCTGCTCGATCGCCCGGTTGGTCAGGCTGCCGCCGCTGAGCCCGTGCGGGAAGCCCAGGTAGTTGCGGATCAGCGAGCTCGTGCCGGCCTGCCCGCCGGGCAGCTCGGGCTCCACCATGAGCGTCACGAGACCCTCGGACGCGGCATAGACCGCGGCGGCCAGGCCGGCCGGCCCGGCGCCAATGACCGCGACGTCGCAGGACCGCATCCCGGGATCCGGCCGGAAGCCCAGCGTCTCCATCAGGTCCGCGTGCGACGGGTCGACCAGCGCCGAGCCGTCCCGGCACACCACCACAGGCACCTCCGCGCCCTCCAGGTGGTGCTCACGCAGCAGCTCGCGGCCTTCTTCCGAGGAGTTCTCCAGGAAGGAGTACGGCACGCTGATGCGGGACAGGTCGTCACGAAGCCGGTGCGCACGGGGCGAGTGCGCGGGACCGACGATGCGGAAGGCCACGAACGAGGGCTCGCGGGCGCTGTCCCAGGCCGACAGGAACTCAGCCACAGCGGGGTAGAGGATCCGCTCCAGCGGCCGCCAGGGGAAGTACAGGTGGTAGTCGATCTGCCCGACGGCCATCGCGGCGACCGCGGGATGCGCGGCGGACCAGTTGCCGCGGTCGATCAGCAGGATCCGCTTGGCCGCGCGGTGCTGCTCGTGCGCCCGGGCCAGGAAGTCCACCGCGGGCATCCCGGCCAGGTGCTCGTCCGCGATCAGCAGGGCGACCTCCGTTCCGGCTGCGGCCGCCCCGTCCAGCCGGGCCAGCGCGGCGCCGGCCGAGGCCACGCTGATCACCTCGTAGTCGGCCTCGTACCGCCGGCTCAGGTCGCGGTGCAGGGCCTCGCGCCGGGGCTCGTCGTCGGCCACCAGCATGAAGATCGGTCGCGGCATGACAGCCTCCTGATCGGCGGCTAGGCGCGGTGACGCGGGGCGTCGGCGGCGGCGGGCTGGGCCAGGTAGGGCCGGTCGTCGACGATGCGCTTCATCACGATGGTGGAGGACACCCGGTGCACGCCGGGCAGCGTGGCGAGTCTCTCGTCCCGCAGGGTCTGATAGCTGGCCAGGTCGGCGGTGGCCACCCGGATCAGGTAGTCGGGGTCGCCGAACAGCCGTTCCGCGTGCCGGATCTGCGGGATGGCGGCCAGGCCGCGCTCGAACTCGGTGATGGTCGAGGCGTCCTCGCGGTCCATGGTCACGTACACCAGGACCTCGAAGCCGAGGCCGATCGCGGCCGGGTCGATCACGGCCCGGTAGCCGCGGATCACCCCGCTGCGCTCCAGCTCGCGGAGCCGCCGGTGACACGGCGCCACGGTGAGCGACACCCGCTGGGCGAGCTCGGTGATCGTGAGCCGCCCCTCATCCTGGAGCACCGCAAGAATCTTCCGGTCAATCGCGTCCACACTCATGATGATTGCGCATCCGCTGGCCTCACGGCATAAACCCGCAACCACATTCCGGGCCGGCGCGCATAGCTTTGCTGACGGAAACACCCGCCCGCCGCACCGGAGGCCGACCGCCCGCCATGGCCAGCCCGCTCGACTTCGCCCCGATCGCCGCCGCCTGCTTCGCGGTCCCCGAGTTCCTGCCGCAGCTGCGGAAGCTGGCCGTCACCGGCGACGCGGCCGGGGTCTCCTGGTCCTGGGGCGTGCTGACAGCGCTCAACAACGCCGCCTGGCTGGCCTACTTCGCCCTGTCGGCGTACTGGACCGCGCTGATCCCGTCGGCCTCGGCCACGATCCTGGCCACGGCCCTCGCGGTCATGCTCACCCGCCGCGGGCAGGCCCGGCGCCGGCCTGCGATCGCGATCAGCGCCTGGGCCGCGCTGCTCACCGGCGCCTTCGCGCTGGCCGGGCGGGCCGGCCTGGGAACGCTGCTGACCGCCGCGTTCACCCTCCAGGTCGCGCCGTCCATCTGGACCGCCTACCGGACGGCGCGCCCCACCGGCATCGCCACCGGGACCTGGCTGCTCACGCTCGGCGAGCTCTCCTGCTGGCTGGCCTTCGGCCTGCACAGGTCCGACCCTCGGCTGATCATCCTGGGCGCCGGCGGGATCACCTGCTGCGCGCTGATCCTCGCCCGGGTCCGCCGCAGGCCTGATCGCCGGGATCACCGGCCCGTGATGGCGACATAGCCGGTGCCGGTCACCACGGCTGAGGTCAGGCTGGGGTCACGCTGAGTCCTGCTGGCCAGGGGCGGCGCCCCCGCGGGTGCCGTCCCTGGCCAGGACCTGGGCCAGGTGCACGGGGGTGCGCCCGGTTCCGGCCTGCTCGATCTGGGTCCGGCAGCTGAACCCGTCCGCCAGCACCAAGGTGGTTGCGGGAGCCTTCCGCACGGCCGGCAGCAGGGCCCGCTCAGCGCAGGCGAGCGACACCTCGTAGTGCCCGGCCTCGAACCCGAAGTTGCCGGCCAGCCCGCAGCAGCCAGCGTCCAGCACGTCCACGTCGACGCCAGCAGCGCGCAGCAGCGCCTGGTCAGCGTCGTAGCCCATGATGGCGTGCTGATGGCAGTGCGTCTGGGCGATCGCCGCCCCGCCCAGCCGCGGCGGTTCCCAGCCCGGGGTGTGCTGGGTCAGCAGCTCGGCCAGCGTGACGGTCTGCTCGCGCAGCCGCGTCACGTCCTGGTCGCCGGGCATCAGCTCGCGGGCGTCGCTGCGGAACACCGCGGTGCAGCTCGGCTCCAGTCCGACCACCCGGGCACCGCGGCGCAGGTACGGCGCCAGGGCCCGCACGGTCCGGCGCAGCACCCGCCGCGCGACACCGAGCTGGCCGGTGGAAACCCAGGTCAGGCCGCAGCACAGCGGCTGCCGCGGCACGATGACCCGCCACCCGGCCGACTCCAGCACCGCGACCGCCGCCGCCCCGATCTCCGGCGCGAAGTAGTTGGTGAACGTGTCAGGCCACAGCACGACCTCGCCGCGCAGCCCGGACGGCCCCGGATCATGGCCCGCGTGCCACGCCCGGAACGTCTGGCCCGCGAACCGCGGCAGCGTGCGGTGCCGGTCGATGCCGCCCGCCGCCGCCACCAGCCGCCGCAGCCCCGGCGCCTGCGTTACCGCGTTGACCAGCCGCGGCGCCCGTGACGCGGCCAGCGCCGCGGCGGGCAGCCAGCCCATCGAGTAGTGCGCCCGCGGCCGCAGCCGCCGCGCGTAGTGATGCGCCAGGAACTCGGCCTTCATCGTGGCCATGTCGACCTCGACCGGGCAGTCGCGCTTGCAGCCCTTGCAGGCCAGGCACAGGTCCAGCGCGTCCCGGACTTCCGCCGACCGCCAGCCGGCCTGCACCGGCGAGTCGGCGTGCCCGCCCAGCATCTCGAACAGCAGCCGGCTGCGCCCCCGGGTGGAGTGCTCCTCCTCCCGGGTGACCATGTACGACGGGCACATCACTCCGCCCGAGTCGTGGCGGCACTTCCCGACGCCGACGCAGCGCATGACCGCCCGGCCGAACTGCCCGTCGTCGTCCGGGTACGAGAAGAACGTCCGGGACTCCCGCGGCGACCACGACGCGCCCAGCCGGAGGTTCTCGTCCACCCGGTACGGCGCCACGACCTTGCCCGGGTTCATCCGGTCATCCGGATCGAACACGGCCTTGAGCTGCCCGAACGCCCCCACCAGCTGGTCGCCGAACATCCGTGGCAGCAGCTCGCCCCGCGACTGCCCGTCGCCGTGCTCGCCGGACAGCGACCCGCCGAACGACACTACGAGGTCCGCGGCCCGCTCCGCGAACCGCCGGAAATCACCGACGCCCTCCGCGGTGACCAGGTTGAACGGGATCCGGGTGTGCACGCAGCCCTGGCCGAAGTGGCCGTACAGCGCGGCCCCGGAGTAGCCGAACTCGTCAAGCAGCCCCTGAAGCTCGCGCAGGTACTCGCCCAGCCGCTCCGGCGGCACCGCCGAGTCCTCCCAGCCTTCCCAGGAGTCGGGCATGTCCGGCACCCGGGCGGTGGCGCCGAGCGCGGCCTCCCGGACGTCGGCCAGCTCCGCCTCGTGCCCGGGATCGTCGTAGAACCGCACCGACGGCTCGTGCTCGGTGCCCTTCAGGTGGCCGAGCAGTTCCTGGGCCTGCGCGTCCGCGTCGTCCTGGGTGTCGCCGGCGAAGATGACCATCAGCCAGCCGTTGCCCTCGGGCAGCAGCCGGAGCGCCTCGGGGTTCATCCGGCGCTCCCGCTCGAAGTCGACGAGCCGCCCGTCGATGCCTTCCAGCTGCTCGGGGTGGTGCTCCGCGATCCGCGGGGCCGCGTCGGCCGCCGCGGCGATGTCCGGGTAGCCCAGCACGACCAGCGCCCGGGCGGCCGGGACCGGCACCAGCCGCAGTTCCGCGTGCAGGATCGTGACCAGGGTGCTCTCGCTGCCGGTCAGCGCCCGGGCGACGTCGAACCCGTTCTCCGGCAGCAGCGCGTCCAGGTTGTAGCCGGACACCCGCCGCGGGATCTGCGGGTACCGCTCCCGGATCAGGTCGCCGTAGGTGCCGGCGAGCTCGCGGAGCTGCTGGTAGATCTCCGCCCGCCGGCCCCCGCCCGCGACGATCCGCGCGTACTCCGCATCGTCGGCCGGCCCGGCCCAGAACCGCTCCCCGTCGTAGGTGAGCACCTCCAGCCGGGCCACGTTGGCCGCCGTCGTGCCGTAGGCCTGGGCGGTTGCCCCGCAGGAGTTGTTGCCGATCATGCCGCCCAGCGTGCAGTGGTCGTGCGTGGCCGGCCGCGGCCCGAACATCAGGCGGTGCCCCGCCAGCGCCCGGTTCAGCTCGTCGAGCACGGTACCCGGTTCCACCACGCAGGTCATCCGCTCCGGGTTAACCGAGGTAACGCGGTGACAGTACTTCGACCAGTCGAGCACCACCGCCCGGTTGCAGGCCTGCCCGGCCAGGCTGGTGCCGCCGCCCCGGGACACCACCGGGGCGCCGTGCTCCCGGCAGGCCGCGACGGCCGCCGCCCCGGCCTCGACCGTGCGCGGGATCACCACGCCGATCGGCACCTGCCGGTAGTTCGACCCGTCGGTGCTGTACGCGCCGCGGCTGCCCGCGTCGAAGCGGACCTCCCCGTCGACCCGCGCACGCAGGCTGCGCTCCAGCGCGGCCACGTCCATCCCGGCCGGTTCCGGGCGCCGGACCACGGGGTCGGGCAGCGGGATCGCAGTCATCGCACGCCTCCCTGCGCTCAGCCCTTGAGCTGCTGGATCTTGTCCTTGAACAGGGTCGTGGCGATCGCCGCCTTATGCGGCTGGCCCTTCAGGAAGGCCTTGGCGAACTTCTTCGCCTGGTCGTACTGCACCTTGCCGGGCAGCGGCGGCTCGTTCGGGTCCACCTCGATGTCGACCAGGGCCGGCCCGTCGAAGGCCAGCGCGTCGCTGATCGCGCCCCGCACCTTCTTCGGCTCGCGGACCTTCGCCCCGAACCCGCCGCAGGCCCGGGCCCAGGCCGCGAAGTCCGCGGTGGGCGCGGGGAACCGCACGCCGTGCTCGGGGTAGCCGAGCACCATCTGCTCCCACAGGATCTGGCCCAGCGAGTTGTTGTTGTTGATCACTACCTTGACCGGCAGCCCGGCCCGGGCCGCGGTCAGGAACTCGGCCATGAGCATGGCGAACCCGCCGTCCCCGACGTACGCGATGACCTGACGGCCCGGGTACGCATGCTGGATGCCGATGGCGTACGGCAGCCCGGGGGCCATCGTGGCCAGGTTGCCGGACAGGTAGAACTGCCGGTCACCGCGGATCGTGAAGTGCCGCGCCGCCCACGTGGCGATCGTCCCGCTATCGCAGGTCATGATGGCGTCGTCGGTGGCCAGCTCGTCCAGCACGGACACCGGGTACTGCGGGGCGATCGGTGACCGCTTCGGCGACTCGAGGCCCTGCATGTCCGACCGCCAGCGGGCCATCTCCTTCTGGTACTTCTCCAGGTGGCCCCGGTCCGACTTGCGGCTCAGCAGCGGCAGCAGCGCCCGCAGGCTCTCCGCGGCGTCGCCGATCACCGGGACCTCGGTCGGCATGCGGATACCGGCGCGCACCGGGTCGGCCTCGATCTGCACCACCCGCACCTTGCCGGGCGACGGCAGGTGCTGGGTGTACGGGAAGTTCGTGCCGACCATCAGCAGCGTGTCGCAGTCCTCGACCAGGTCCTCGCCGGGCCGGGTGCCCAGCAGCCCGATCCCGCCGACCGCGTACTCGCTGTCGTCCGGGATGACCGCCTTGCCGGACAGCGACTTGATGACCGGGGCGCCCAGCTTGCCGGCCACCGAGAGGACCTCCTCACGGGCGTGCAGCGCCCCGGCACCGGCCAGGATCGCCACCCGCTCGCCCGCGTTGAGGACCCGGGCCGCGGCCTCGAGGTCGGCGGCCCGCGGCTGCCCGGACGGGGGCAGGTAGACCGGCGCGGTGGCCGGCGGCCGGGCCGGCGCCACGTGCTGGTACGGATCCGCGTCCGCGTCCGCGACCTGGACGTCGTTGGGGAACGTCAGGTGCGCCACGCCGCGCCGGGCCAGTGCCGTGCGGATCGCGATGTCCACCACGCCGGGCAGCTGGGCCGGGTTCTCCACCACCAGGTTGTACTCGGCCAGGTCGGTGTACAGCTGGTCGGTGTGGACCTCCTGCTGGTAGCCGGTGCCGAGCACGGACGTCTCCTGCATCCCGGTGATCGCCAGCACCGGGACGTGGTCGAGCTTGGCGTCGTACAGCCCGTTGAGCAGGTGGATCGCGCCGGGCCCCGACGTGGCCAGGCAGACCCCCAGCCGGCCGGTCGCCTTGGCGTACGCCGTCGCCATGAACGCGGCGGCCTCCTCGTGGTGCACCAGGAAGAACCGCACCTTCTCGCGGTTCCGCCGCAGGCCCTCCATAATCCCGTTGATGCCGTCCCCGGGCAGGCCGAAGACGGTGTCCACGCCCCATTCCGCGAGCCGCTCGATCAGCGACTCCGATGCGATCTTGGCCATCACGACTCTCCTCTGGAAGGGTTACGGGATGTGCGGCGCGGGCCCCCGTCCGGTCAGCGGCCGCCGTCCGGGTGCAGCAGGACCTTGGTCCAGCCGTCCTTGCGGGCTCCTCCTCACCGGGTGACATTGGCGGGCTTCGCCGTGCGCTGCCCGTGGCGCCGGCCGCTAAACCGGCGGTCACCCGGGCGCCGTCTAGGCCGTGCGCGGCCGGGCCGGCAGCTGTTCTTCCTCGTCGACCGGGAGCGGGGTAATCCGGCTCAGCACATCGGCGAGCTCATCGTCGTGAGCCGCCGCGACCTCCTCCAGGCGGTCAAGCACGGCCGCCAGCCGGGGCGGCAGTTCCGGTTCTTCTTCCTGGGCTGCCCGGCCGGACTGCTCAGCTCTGATCACATCAGCCTCCTCTGCCCCTGAAGGGCCCTGACTGCCCTGATTTGGGCCGGTCAATCGGCGGGTCAGCCGGGAGCGCTGATTGCCAGCGGGCGGCTGGGGTATCCGCCTGGGCCACCGGGGAGCAGGGAGATCACGTGCCGCGACTGCGCCGCAGCGATACCTCGGCGCCGGGACTCCGGCGGGCCCGGCGGGGCCGGGAGAAGCACGATCACGTGCTGGAGTTCGCGGCCCGGAAGATGGGCGACGGGCCGCCCTGGGAACGGCCGGCCTAGCGGGCCCGTGACCTGGCGAGGCCGTGTCTACCGGGTCTGGGCCCGGACCCAGGCCTGGCTGATGACGTCCTCCGCGGCGGCGCGGTCCTGCCAGCTGCGCACGTCGGTGCCCTTGCCGGGTTCCAGTTCCTTGTAGATGTCGAAGAAGTGGCCGATCTCGTCGAGCAG
>DASVBE010000041.1:0-18279 GCA_036375995.1 Streptosporangiaceae bacterium
CGGGGCCCGCTGCCCACCCTGTTCAGCTAGCACAGCTCAGCTAGCGCAGCGTTCGGCTAATACGCGGTCTGCATCCGGATGAGCTGGCCGGCCGGGCGGCCCTTGTCGAACGGCTCGAGCCGCGCGGCGTGCTGGCTGGACGTGCCGTTCAGCGGGCCGCCCGAGTTGGCCAGGCAGCGGCCGTTGAGCTGGCTGCGCAGCTCCCAGTAGTACAGGCCGTTGGCAAGGAAGCCCAGCTGGACGCGCCGCCACCGCTGGGTGGCGCCCAGGTCGCACTTGGCCAGGAACACCGCGGCCAGGTTGCGCGCCGACGCGGTCAGGCACTGCCCGCTGGGCACGAAGATGTAGATGTAGCTGCCGTCGCTCATCTTGTCCGCGGTCCACCGCTCGAGCGAGTGCTGAGTGCCGGCATCCAGCGCCGCGGTGAATGTCAGCAGGCCGGACTGGGAGTCCAGCATCTGGCGCAACGGGCGCTGGCTGTGCGGGGCGGCCGGGCCCGGGTTGTACAGGCCGACCGTGAGGGCGCTGGTGACCTTCCTGGACAGCTTGGTGGCGGCGTCCTTGCGGGCCTGGACCCCGGAATGGGCGAGCAGCAGGACGCTGGTCACGGCCGCCGCGGCCACGATGACCAGCGCGGTGCCGCCGACCCGCAGCGCCAGGGAACCGCGCAGCGGCCCAGCACCTCTGCTGTGCGCGCGTGCCATACCGCAGTTTGGCCGATCAAGGGGCCCTGTTGCCGAGGAATCCCGATGAAATTAGTGAAAACGATGACAACGAGGGGCCAGATGGGGCACCCTTCGCCCCCGCGCTCCGAGACGGCCCGCCACGGCCCTCTCAAAGCGATCGATGTTACGTCGCTTAACTGCGTAGAGCGCCCGGCAGTAGGGGCGATGCGGTCGTGCCGTATGAGGCACAGGCACGGGCCTTGATGATCATGGGCTGGCCCAGGGCATATCGTCGAAGCCGTCTGCGCCAGCTGATCCAGGCACGAGGTTAGCTATACGCCCGCACTCGAGCACGGGATGCGAGCAGGATAAGCAGTTTTACGGCATGGGACGTTTGCCTCTGGCGGGCTCTGGACAGTGCCGGAAACCTGATGATGCCAGGCTGTCAGCGGCCGCGCGCCGGGACTGGCAGGCCTCCGGGTGCCGGTTTCCTTCGTAACCCGGGCCAGCGCAGGCGGCTCCACCCTGGTCCCGCCACTTGGCCGCACCCCGTTCGGAGGCGGGAGGTTCAGCTGATGCGCGTAGTCACCGAGACGCCGTGGCGCTTCGTTATCCCGCGGCAGGGACAGATGCGGGTGCCTGGGGTGGTGTTCGCGACGCGCGAGCTGCTCCCTGACCCGGCCGGAGACCGGTCTTTGGACCAGGTAGCCAACGTGGCGACGCTGCCCGGGATCGTCGAGGCCTCGTATGCCATGCCTGATATCCACTGGGGTTACGGCTTCCCTATCGGCGGGGTGGCCGCGACCGACCTTGGGGCCGGGGGCGTAGTCTCACCTGGCGGTGTGGGGTTCGACATCTCCTGCGGTGTGCGGTTGCTGGCTGCCGACCTGGACCGGGCCGAGCTGGCTCCGCGGCTGAGCCGCGTGATGGACGCTCTGGGGGCGGCGGTCCCGCGCGGCGCGGGCCGGGGCGGGGTGTGGCATCTCTGCCGCGGCGAGCTGGAGAAGGTGCTCGCTGGGGGCGCCCGGTACGCCGTGCAGCACGGGCACGGCACCGAGCGGGACCTGTCCCGGTGCGAGGACGACGGCGTGATCGCCGGAGCCGTTCCCGGGCAAGTCAGTCCGCGGGCTATCGAGCGTGGCCTGCGCCAGGTGGGCAGCCTGGGCTCGGGCAATCATTTCCTCGAGGTGCAGGAAGTTTCGGAGGTCTTCGATCCGTCCGTGGCGGGGCTGTTCGGGCTCTCCCGCGGCCAGGTCTGCGTGATGATCCACTGCGGATCCCGCGGGCTCGGCCACCAGATCTGCGGCGATCACGTCCGGGTGATGGACGGGGTCATGGCCAGATACGGGATCACCGTGCCGGACCGTCAGCTCGCGTGCGCCCCAGTCGGCTCTGCTGAGGGCCAGGCGTACCTTGGCGCGATGGCAGCGGCGGCCAACTACGCGCGGGCTAACCGCCAGCTGCTCAGCCAGGCGGCCCGCGACGTCTTCGGCAGCCTGGCCGGAAGCGAGCTGCGGCTTGTATACGACATCTCGCACAACCTCGCCAAGATCGAAGAGCATGACGTCGGCGGCCGGAGGCTGCGCCTGTGCGTTCACCGCAAGGGTGCCACCCGAGCGCTGCCTCCTGGTCACTCCGACCTGCCGGCTGACCTCGCCGAGACCGGCCAGCCCGTTCTCGTGCCGGGCTCGATGGGGACCGCCTCGTATGTGCTCGCCGGAGTCGCCGGCGGCGGCGCATTCTGCTCGGCCTGCCATGGGGCCGGCCGGGTGATGAGCCGCCACCAGGCCGCACGCTCTGTCACCGGCGCAGCGCTGAGGCACCGGCTGGAATCGGAAGGTATCGCCGTCCGCGGAGCTTCTGCGCGCGGACTCGCCGAGGAAGCGCCGGAGGCATACAAGGACGTGGACCAGGTTGTCGCTGCCGCGGTGGGGGCAGGCCTGTGCCGCGCGATCGCGCGGCTCGTCCCGCTCGGCGTGGTCAAGGGCTGAGCCGCCGCACCGATCTGGAAGGAGACATCGTGGCCGATCGGGGTCACCGGACCGTGCCACACACAGCCGACCTGCGCTTGGAGGCATGGGCGCCGTCACGGCCGGAATGCCTCGCCGAGGCCCTGCGCGGGTTGATTGACAGCTTTGCGGACGTCACGGGTGCTCCCGTGCAGCGGATAACGGAACGTCCGCTGCTGGCCGCCAGCGACGCCGACATGCTCGCGGCGGCCGGAGAAGAGATCATCTACCTGCTCGATGCCGAGGGGCAGATCCCGGTCAACCTGCAAGTCCGCCCCGTCACCGGGGGCGTTGTCCTCGTACTCGCGCTTGCCGCAGCCGACGCCGTCGAAATCACTGGCGCGGTACCCAAGGCGATCTCGTTCCACGGCCTCCGGTGCGAGCAGGACCGCGCCGGTCGCTGGTCAGCCAGCATGACCGTCGACGTGTAAGCGGCCGCCCGGGCCGCGATCGGGGTGCCTGAGGACCTGCGAAGGGCTCTCAAGGGACCAATGCCCCTGCTCAGAGCTCCCGGCACGGCGCGATGGTGGATGGTGACGTCAGGAGGGAGGGACGTTGTCATGGGTATCGCGCGGCGGATCGCCGAGTTGTACGAGACGAGAGTGAACGCGCTGCTGGACCGTGCCGAGGATCCGCGGGAGATGCTCGACTACACCTATGCGGAGCAGCAAGTGTTCTTGCGCCGGATGCGCGGCGCGGTCGCCGACGTAGCGGCCAGCAGGAAGCTCGCCGGAATGCAGCAAGCGGAGGCACGCCGGACCGCCGATCGGCTCGCCGTTCAGGCGGAACAGGCGGTGGCTGCCGGCCAGGATGACCTGGGCCGTGATGCGCTGCGGCTGCGCGCGGAGACGCTGGCGCACGTAGAGGATCTGGCCGCCGCCGAGGCGCGACTGCACGCCGAGGAGCGGCAGCTCGCAGAAGCGGCTGAGCGGCTCGAGGCACGAATCGGGGCATTCCGCTACCGCAAAGAGGCGCTGAAGGCCGCCTATACCGCGGCCGAGATCGCGGCCGCCGAGGGTTCGATCGATCGTTTCCGGGATGCGGACGACATTTCTGAGGCAAGCCATAAGGCCGAGGACCAGACTGCGAGGCTGCGAGCCCGGGCCGAAGCCCTCGGAGAACAGATCGCCTCTGAGAGATCCGAGGCGAGCATGCCGCTAGACGCCAGGCGGATCCAGGAGCGACTCGACGCGATCAGCAGGCAGGCTGAGGTCGAGGAGGAACTCGCCCGGATCAAGGAACGGCTCGCGTCGTCGGACGGGAGGTGAGGCACCCGTGAAGCAGAGCCTGCGGCTGGCACAGTGGGGGGCATGGCCGGCGGGCTGATGACGCTGTTCTTGTGCGGCGATGTGATGCTGGGCCGGGGCGTCGATCAGATTCTTCCGCACCCGGGCGACCCGGAGTTGCGGGAGGGCCAGGTCAGCGATGCGCGATCCTATGTCCGCCTCGCCGAGCGTGTCAGCGGCCCGATCCCGCGGCCAGTCGGCTCTTGCTGGCCCTGGGGTGACGCGCTGGAGGTGCTCGACCACATGGCACCCGACGCCAGGGTGGTCAATCTGGAGACGAGTGTCACGCGGAGCGCTGACTTCATGCCCGGCAAGGCGGTGCATTACCGGATGAGTCCGGGCAACCTGCCCAGCTTGACGGCGGTGCGGCCGGACGCGTGCGCGCTGACCAACAACCATGTGCTCGACTTCGGTCGCCGTGGGCTGCGGGAAACCCTCGACACGCTGGCTAGCGGCGGCCTGCGAGCGGTCGGGGCCGGCCGAGACGCGGCCGATGCCAGGCAACCGGCCGCCATCCCGGTGCGGGGAGGGGGCCGCGCAGTGGTCTTCTCTTGCGGGGCGGCCTCGAGCGGGATCCCCTCCAGTTGGGCCGCCACGGCGACCAGGCCCGGCATCGACTTCTTGCCCAGCCTCTCCGATGACGTCGCTGAGGGCCTCATTGCCCGGGTGCGGGAGGTGAAGCGGCCCGGTGATGTCGTCGTCGTGTCCGTCCACTGGGGTTCCAACTGGGGCTACGCCGTGCACGACGAGCAGGTCTGGTTCGCTCACCGGCTGATCGATGGCGGGGTCGACCTGATCCACGGGCACTCCTCGCATCACCCGCGCCCGGTCGAGATCTACCGGGGCAGGCTCGTTCTTTACGGTTGCGGCGATTGCATCGACGACTACGAGGGCATTGACGGCTACGGTCAGTTCCGTGACGATTTGCGCCTTTTGTATTTCGCGTCGGTCGCGCCGGATACCGGCATGCTGAACGCCCTGCGGATGGTGCCGATGCAGGCTAGGAAAATGCGGCTATGCCACGCGAGCCCTTCGGACAGCGAGTGGCTGCACGGGGTCCTGAAGGCGATCAGCAGGGGTTTCGGCTGCCCGGTGGGCCGCGAGCCTGACGGCGCGCTCATCGTGCGCCCGCCGCCTCCCGCTTCGCCGGCTGCAACCAGCACGCCGGCGCCAGGTCACAGGCGCACTGAAGCGCGCGGATGGGTGAGCCCGGGCGCGCAGGCTGAGGTCGGGACCTTTGGCCCTGCCTCGCGTGACCGTGTCCGCAGCAAAACTTCATCACATGGCAGCGAGGTGAAGGGGGATGACGTCATGCATGCGGTAGTAGGCGATGAGCTCATAGTCCGGGGACGCCATGTCAGCGACGTTGACCGCGAGGGAGTGATCATAGAGGTCCACGGTGGGGGTGGCGCGCCACCGTACCGGGTCCGGTGGAAGGACGGTCACGAGAGCCTGTTCACCCCGTCCTCCGACACCTTCGTGGAGCACCTTCCTGTCGCGCCGCGACCCAGCAGCTAGCACGCTCCTGCGGTTGGCCAGCCCGAATGCCGGACCCCGCGGCACTATCGAGATTCACCAGGCATACACCGGCCGCGGCGGAAGGAACGCGTCTGCGAATCTGCCGTGAACCTGGTCCGGCTCCGGGGCCCTAGAGCCGATCCAGGACGTTGTGCTCTGGCGCGTGGCGCCGTAACTGGGTTCGTCTGGCGCCGTAACTGGGTTCGTCTGAGTTAGGCGAACGCGAGGCGCTGGCAAGCAGTCATCAGTTGTCACTTTCGCGGAGGGTTGGGCAGTCAGGGTCATGGAGTTCCGGGGGGCAATTTTCGATGTCGATGGGGTGCTCGTGGATTCGCCTCACGACCGGGCCTGGCGGGAGGCGCTGCGGGAGCTGATGGAGGGCAGCTGGCGCGATATCCGCGACCGGACCTCCTATACTCCTGAGCGGTTCACGAAAACCGTCTACCAGCAGGTCATTGCTGGCATGCCGCGGCTTGCCGGTGCCCGTGCGGCACTGGAGTACTTCAAGGTTCCCGATGCCGGCGGCAGGGCCGGGCTGTATGCGGCTGCCAAGCAGGATCTGATAACCAGGATGATCGAGGCTGGCCAGTTCGTGGCATTCGCTGACGCCCTGCGGTTCATCTTGATGGTCAAGGGTGCGGGCATTCCAGTTGCGGCAGCGTCGTCATCGAAGAACGCCAGGCTGTTCCTGCGCCAGATCCGGCTGGATACTTTCGCCGCTGAGCAGCGTCTTGATTATCCGTTTGTCCGTCCTGGGCTGACGCTGCTCGGCCTGTTCGATGCCGACATCTCAGGGCGTGATCTGGCGCGCGGCAAGCCGGATCCGATGATCTTCCTGACCGCCGCGGAAGAGCTGGGCGCACCACCGGGCAGATGCTTTGTGGTCGAGGACGCCGGGGCCGGGATTCAGGCCGCCAAGGCCGGAGGGATGGCCGCCCTCGGCGTAGCCCGCCTCGGCGACGAGAAGATACTGGCCGACGCAGGCGCGGACCTGGTCGTGACCACGCTAGACGAGGTCTCCGGTGCGGCCCTGGCCGCGGGCAGGCTCGAGCGCAGCCCCCCGCGGAAGCGCGCGCGGCGTCAGCCGCAGGAGCTGCCAGGTACATGGACGTTCGTGTTCGATGGCTACGACCCGCCGCGCGAGGGCCTGCGCGAGTCATTGTGCGCGCTGGGCAACGGCTACTTCGTGACCCGCGGCGCGCTGCCTGAATCGAGGGCCGACGACATCAGCTATCCGGGTAGCTACGTGGCCGGCCTGTACAACCGCCTGCAGACCGCCGTCGACGGCCGCACGATCGAATATGAGGACCTGGTCAATGTCCCGAACTGGCTGCCGCTGCGCTTCCGGCTGGCTGGCGGCCCGTGGTTCGACATGCGAGAGGCCGAGGTCCTTCAGCACCGCCTGGAACTCGACATGCGCCACGGGATGCTCACCAGGACGCTGCGCTGGCAGGACAGCGGGGGCCGCCGGACGCAGGTGGTGCAGCGGCGGGTTGTCAGCATGAAGAACCCGCACCTGGCCGGTCTGGAGACGGTGTTCACGGCGGAAAACTGGTCGGGAACGCTCGAGGTCTGGTCGGGCCTGGACGGCCGGATCGTCAACTCGGGGGTCAAGCGCTACCGGGACCTGGACGGGCAGCATCTGGCTGCGCTGCATGCGGGCGAGGCTGACGGCGACAGCATCGAAATCGAGGCGGAGACCACGCAATCGCATGTGCGAATTGCTGTAGCCGCACGTACCAGGGTGCTGAGGAGAGGAGAGCCAGCGGCGGCGGAGCGTCGGCTCATCACCGAGCCGGGTTACGTGGCTCACGCGCTCATGCTCCACCTGGAAAATGACCAGCCAGTAATAGTGGAGAAGATCGCGGCGCTCTACACCTCGCGCGACCGCGCGATCTCCGAAAGCCTGCTGCAGGCCCGCCAGGCGGCCCAGGAAGCCGCTGGCTTCGACGCGCTGGCCCTGCGGCATGCTAAGGCATGGGACATCCTGTGGAGTCGTTTCGACATCGAGATGGACGTCGGCAACAAATGGGTCGAAACCGTCCTGCACTTGCACATCTTCCACCTGCTGCAAACCGTCTCGCCCAACTCAGCAGCCTTGGACGTGGGCGTCCCGGCCCGGGGCTGGCATGGCGAGGCATACCGGGGGCACGTGTTCTGGGACGAAATGTTCGCCTTCCCGTTCCTGAACTTCCAGCGACCCTGGCTGGCCAGCGCGCTGCTGCGGTATCGCCGCGAACGCCTCAGCGCGGCCCGCGCAGCGGCCAGCGCGGCCGGCTACCGCGGTGCCATGTACCCGTGGCAAAGCGGAAGTGACGGGCGCGAAGAAGCCCAGCGGTTCCACCTGAACCCGCATTCCGGCCGGTGGCTGCCCGACCACTCGCACCTGCAGCGGCACGTCAACATCGCGATCGCCTACAACGAGTGGCAGTACCACATGGTCACCGGCAGCACCGACGACCTGCGCTTCGGCGGCGCCGAGATGCTGATCGAGATCGCGCGGTTCTGGGCTAGCGCGGTTACCTACAACCCCAGGCTCGACCGCTACGAGATCCTCGGGGTAATGGGCCCGGACGAGTACCACGATGCCTACCCTGACGCTGGCCGTCAGGGCGTGGACAACAACACCTACACCAACGTGATGGCGGTCTGGGTCCTGCTCAAGGCGATGCAAGCCCTCGACGAGATGCCGATCCACTACCGCCGCGAGGTAATCGACGAACTGGAGATAGAGCCGGGCGAGCTTAGCCACTGGCAGGACATCACCAGGAAGATGCGGGTGATCTTCCTCGACGACGGCCTCCTGGCCCAGTTCGAGGGCTATGACAGCCTGCAGGAATTCGACTGGGAAGGCTACCGGAACCGCCATGGGAACATCCGGCGGCTCGACCGCCTCCTGGAGGCGGAAGGGGACAGCACCAACCGGTACAAAGTCTCCAAACAGGCAGACGTCCTGATGCTGCTGTTCTTGCTCTCGCGCGATGAGCTCCGTGAGCTGCTGGGCAGCCTCGGCTACGACGTCACTGCCGAACAGCTCGAACGGACCGTCCGCTACTATCTCGCGCGCACCGCCGACGGCTCCACGCTGAGCGGCGTGGTGAGTGCCTGGGTGCTGGCCCGGCTGGATCCCGCGCAGGCCTGGAGCTCATACATCGCCGCACTCGACAGTGACGTTGCCGACGTCCAGGGCGGGACTACGGCCGAGGGCATCCACCTAGGCGCTATGGCCGGCACGATCGACATGGCCATGCGCTGCTTCACCGGCATGCGAGCGCAAGGCGAGACGCTCAGGTTCGACCCGGCGCTGCCGCCGGACGTCAAACGCCTCCGGTTCAGCGTCCACTACCGCGGCCACCGGGTCGAGGTCTCACTCTCACAGGACCGGATGTCAGTCCAGACTCGCCCTGGCATTGCCCCGCCGATCACCATCCGCATCGGCGAGGACATCCATGAGCTGGCGCCTGGCAAGCAAGCCGAATTCCCCTTGTCGCCGTCCCGGACGACGGCGTAGGCCAGCGACGTAACATCGATCGCTACGGATCGGGGGGTTGGGTAGGGTCGCGGGGTGGCTCCGCGGCGTCTTGATCCGGTTCGGCTGCTGGCGGCGCTGAACGAGCAGCGCGAGCGGCTGGGGCTGCCGCCGTGGGCCGGGTCGCGGGAACCGGGAGCGCTGGGCGACGCGTGCGTGGTCGTGGTGGGGCAGGCGCTGGACGATGGGGCCGAGCCGGCCCGGGATGCCCTGCGGGCGGCGGTGATCCGGCTGCTGGCCCGTCTGGAGGAGCTGGCCCCGGGGCGGGCGGTCGAGGTGCGGGTCCCGCCGTTCGCGGCGGTTCAGTGCGTCGAGGGCCCGCGGCACACCCGGGGGACACCGCCGAACGTGGTGGAGACCGACCCGGCCAGCTGGGTCCGGCTGGCCACCGGGCGGCTCGGCTGGGCCGACGCGGCCGCGGCCGGCAAGATCGCGGCCAGCGGCCCGCGCGCGGACCTGTCCGGCTACCTGCCGCTTCCGCTGTGGGCCGGATCGGCAGGTCAGTAGCGCCGGTCAATAGACTGGCCAGGTGACCAAGCCCGATGGCCGCCTGACCGCCGAGCTGGAACCTGGTGATAGGCCGCGGGACGCCTGCGGCGTATTCGGGGTCTGGGCCCCGGGCGAGGAAGTCGCCAAGCTGACCTACTTCGGCCTGTACGCGCTGCAGCACCGCGGCCAGGAGTCGGCCGGGATCGCGGTCAGCAACGGCAAGACGATCGTCGTCGTCAAGGACATGGGCCTGGTCCCGCAGGTGTTCGACGAGGCCGCGCTGAACACGCTGCGCGGGCACCTCGCGATCGGGCACTGCCGGTACTCCACGTCCGGCGCCTCGGTGTGGGAGAACGCCCAGCCGACGTTCCGGGCCACGCCGTCGGCCAGCCTGGCCCTCGGGCACAACGGCAACCTGATCAACACCAGGGAGCTGGCCGCGCTGGTCGACCCGGCGGCGGGGGCCGGCGGGGCCGGGGCGACCAGCGACACCGACGTCCTGACCGCGCTGTTCGCCGGGGCCGCCGCGGACCGGCTGCCGGCCGGGAACGGCCCGGGCAGCGCCACCATCGAGGAATCGGCGCTGGCCGCGCTGCCGCTGGTCCGCGGCGCGTACTCGCTGGTGTTCATGGATGAGCGGACCCTGTACGCGGCCAGGGATCCCCAGGGGTTCCGGCCGCTGGTGCTCGGCCGGCTGGCGAACGGGTGGGTCGTGGCCAGCGAGACCGCCGCGCTGGACATCGTCGGCGCGACACTGGTCCGCGAGGTCGAGCCCGGCGAGCTGATCGCGATCGGCGAGGACGGGGTCAGGTCCCGGCGGTTCGCCGAGCCCGAGCCGCGCGGCTGCCTGTTCGAGTACGTGTACCTGGCCCGGCCGGACACCACGATCGCCGGGCGCGGGGTGCAGGCCACCCGGGTGGCGGTCGGCCGCCAGCTGGCCGCCGAGCACCCGGTCGAGGCGGACCTGGTGATCCCGGTGCCGGAGTCCGGCACCCCGGCGGCCATCGGCTACGCCGAGGCCAGCGGCATCCCGTACGCCCAGGGCCTGGTCAAGAACTCGTACGTGGGCCGCACGTTCATCCAGCCCAGCCAGACCATCCGCAAGCTGGGCATCCGGCTCAAGCTCAACCCGCTGCGGGACGTGATCGCCGGCCAGCGGGTGGTGGTCGTCGACGACTCGATCGTCCGCGGCAACACCCAGCAGGCCATCGTGGCCATGCTGCGCGAGGCCGGGGCGGCCGAGGTGCACGTGCGCATCTCCAGCCCGCCGGTGATCTGGCCGTGCTTCTACGGGATCGACTTCGCGACCCGTGCCGAGCTGATCGCCGGGCACAAGTCGGTGGAGCAGATCAGGGACCTGCTGGGCGCGGACTCGCTCGGCTACGTGTCGCTGGAAGGGCTGACCGCGGCGACCACGCTGCCGGCCAGCCGGCTGTGCCGGGCCTGCTTCGACGGCCGGTATCCCATCCCGGTGGCCGAATCCGAGCAGGGCAAGCACCTGCTGGAAACCGGGTGACCGGGCCGGGCCCGGAGGGCGGGACTGGCCCGGTCACCGCGACCGGCCGGCCCGGCCCGGTCAGCTACGCCGCGGCCGGGGTGGACATCGAGGCCGGGGACCGGGCTGTCGAGCTGATGCGGGCCGCGGTGGCGCGGACCGTGCGGCCGGAGGTGATCGGGGGGATCGGGGGGTTCGCCGGGCTGTTCGACGCGAGCAAGCTGGCCTCCTACCGGCGGCCGGTGCTGGCCACCGCGACCGACGGGGTCGGGACCAAGGTGACGATCGCGCAGCGGGCCGGCCGGTACGGCACCGTGGGCCAGGACCTGGTCGCGATGGTGGTCGACGACCTGGTGGTGTGCGGGGCCGAGCCACTGTTCATGACCGACTACGTGGTGTGCGGGCGGGTTCATCCCGAGCGGGTGGCGGCGATCGTGACCGGCGTGGCGGAGGGCTGCGTGCTGGCCGGCTGCGCGCTGCTCGGCGGCGAGACGGCCGAGCACCCCGGGCATCTGGGCCCGGATGACTTCGACCTGGCCGGCGCGGCCACCGGGGTGGTGGAGGCGGACCGGCTGCTCGGCCCGGACCGGGTCCGGCCCGGTGACGTGCTGATCGCGATGGCCTCCTCGGGGCTGCACTCCAACGGGTTCTCGCTGGTCCGCAAGGTGATCGACGAGCCGGGCCGGGAGCTGCCGCTGGACCGGGATCCGGGCGGCCTGGGCCGCACGCTGGGCGACGAGCTTCTCGAGCCGACCCGGATCTACGCGCTCGACTGCCTGGCCCTGGCTGACGCCTGCGAGGTGCACGCGTTCGCGCACATCACCGGGGGCGGGCTGGCGGCCAACCTGAGCCGGGTGCTGCCGCCCGGCGCCGGGGCCACGCTGGACCGGGGCACCTGGCGCCCGCCGCCGGTGTTCGGGCTGCTGGCCCGGCACGGCGGTATCGCGGACGCGGAGATGGAGCGGGTCTTCAACCTGGGGATCGGGATGATCGCGGTGACCGCGCCGGACGCGGCTGGGCCCGCGCTCGAGCTGATGGCCGCGCGGGGCGTGCCGGCCTGGGTGGCCGGCCAGGTCATCGCGGGATCAGGGGAGGCCGTGCTGACCGGGGTTCACCCCGGCGGCGACTAGGGCCGGGCGGCGGCGCTCGCGCGCCCGGAACCGTAATCCTCAGAAATCATGCTGCGCGAATGCGGGCATGGATGTGCGGCACGTGACCGCCGCGGCGGTGGTCAGGCGCTTCGCGTCACCCAGCGGTAACTTCGCGAACCCCGTGAGCTTGATACCCGGCCCTCAGTACTCGTCCGGGTCCTCGTCGTCGGTGTCCTCGTCGTCGTCGTAGTCGCCGGCGTAGCGGTCGCCGAGTTCGGCGTAGGCGTCTTGCGACTCCGCGTCCTGGTCTTCCGTGACGACACCTAGCTCGGCCCGCAGCCGGTCAAGGTCGGTTCCGCCGCTGTTGTACTTCAGCTGACGGGCAACCTTGACCTGCTTGGCCTTGGCTCGGCCGCGCCCCATTGGCTCGACCCCCTCGAACGTACGTGGCCCCGGTCAGGCCCTGGTCACCGCCGCACCATCGTGCGGTTTGATCGCGCCAATGCTGGCGAGTTCCGTGCACGGTGCGCAGAACGGCCGACCTCCCACCGGGTGGGAAGCGGCGCGTTTGCAGCCTCCGTACGGACATAACCGTACCTGGTTTGAGCGCGTGGCGCTTCCGCGCACCCGGGACGGGCAGATCATCGGCTGGTGAATCGGGGGCTGGCCGGGGCTCAGAGCGGCCGGCCAGCCTTCGTTCAGCCTGCGTTCAGCGTCCGAGCCAGATCCGGCCCAGGCGGCCGACGTCGGAGATCCGCCGCTCGGCCAGCCGGTCCGCGGCCACCGCGGGCGGCACGCCCTCGTCCCTGGCGCTGGCCAGGATGGTGCGGGTCGTGCTGAAGATGCCGGTGGCGCGGGCCTTGGCCCGGTCGAAGTTGAAACCGTGCAGTTCGTCCGCGACCTGGATGACGCCGCCGGAGTTGACCAGGTAGTCGGGCACGTACACGATGCCCCGGTCGGCCAGCTGCTTCTCCAGGCCCGCGTGGGCGAGCTGGTTGTTGGCGCCGCCGCAGATGATGCTGGCCTGCAGGCCCGCGGCGGTGGTGTCGTTGACCGAGCCGCCGAGCGCGCACGGGGCGTAGATGTCCATCGGGGCGGCGGCCAGTTCTGCCGCGCTGGCGGCGACCTGGACGGCCGGGTGCTCGCCGCGGACCCGGTCGACCGCCGCGGCGCTGACGTCGCAGATCAGGATCTCGGCGCCGGCCTCGGCCAGGTGCCCGACCAGGCGGCGGCCGACCTTGCCGACGCCCTCCACGGCGACGCGGCGTCCGGCCAGCTCAGGGGTGCCCCAGACGTGCTCGGCGGCGGCCAGCATGCCCTGGTAGACGCCGTACGCGGTGAGTACGGAGGAGTCGCCGGCGCCGCCGTTGGCGGGGGTCCGGCCGGTGACGTGGGTGCACTCGCGGGCGATGACGTCCATGTCCTCGCTGTAGGTACCCACGTCGCAGGCGGTGACGTAGCGCCCGTTCAGCGACTCGACGAACCGGCCGTAGGCGCGGAGGAGGGCCTCGGACTTCAGCTGGGCCGGGTCCCCGATGATGACCCCCTTGCCGCCGCCGTGGTCCAGGCCGGCCAGGGCGTTCTTGTAGGTCATGGCCCGGGACAGGCGGAGCACGTCCGCCAGGGCCGAGGCCTCGTCTTGGTAGGGGTAGAACCGGGTTCCGCCCAGGGCGGGGCCGAGCTGGGTGGAGAAGATCGCGATGATCGCGCGCAGCCCGGTGGCGGAGTCCTGGCAGAACACCACCTGTTCGTGACCACTCTCGCCACTTCCGAAGACATTCGCCACAGCAGCAACACTCCTGATCCGCAGCCATCGCCTTTGACGGCTGAACACGGTCCAGGGTATGCCCGGGCGCCGGCGGGGGTGGCTGGGCCTTCGTTTGAGGGAGGCTGGGCCTTCGTTTGAGGGGGAGCCGCGCGATCCGTTTGCGCCTGAGGCCATCTCGTTAACCGTGGAGGCTTCTGCTGGCCGCCTGTGCCGTGTCACGATCGGCATATGCTGCCTTGCGCTGCCTATCTGCGTATTTATGAGCCTCTGAGCGCCTTTGCGGCAGATGAGCGTGCCCGGTGGTCGAACTATGCCGCTTCGTCCGACCGGCCGCGCCGCGCGCACGCGCTGGCTCAGGAGTATGCCGATGAGCTGCGGCGGATGTCGGCGCGGCCGCCGGTGGTCGTGCCGGCCAGGGAGTCCGGGGACGCCTACGTGCGCTGGGCTGACGGCGTTACCTACATCTGCCCGTGGCAGACCCGGCTGAGGTCCTGGCTGGCGCTGCGCACGCTGCGGTCGACCGCGGCGGCGCCGCTGTCGGATGCGTTCGCGCCGCGGCAGGCGGCCGCGGCGGCGGAGAGCTTCGCGAAGTGGGAGAGCCGGGGCGGGTCAGCGCGGGTCTACATCCAGACCAGCGGGTGGTCGGTGCCGCTGCCGTGGTTCGTGCCGTTCGCGCCGGCCGAGCGGTGGCTGGTGCTGGGAACGCCGAGCAGGCCGGGCGCTTCGCCGGATGGCCCGCCGGGGGCGGGGACGCCCGGGGCGGAGGGCGCGGCGGGTACAGCGGGGGCGGCGGACGTCGGCGCGGCGGAGGTGAGCAAGGGGCCGGCGACCGCGTCGGCGACCCGGATGCTGGTCTACGCGACCGCGATGTCCCAGGCACGGCGGCGGGTGGCCCGGTGCCTGGCGACGACCCGGCGGGTGTCGGTGCGCGGCCTGGAGGGGGCGGCCCAGGCGGCCGAGGCGCTGGTGCAGATCGGGGACGACCTGGAGGAGATCGGCCGCTGGCTGGAGGAGTTCCACCCGCACTCGCTGGTGGAGCTGGACTACGGCGGCCTGGTTCAGCTGATGGATGACGACACCTTGCGCGGCGATCAGTCCGTCGCCGAGGTGGCGGCCGCGTGCAGTGCGCTGTCCGGCGGGGAACTGGAACTGGCGACCGCTATGTATCAGCGGCTCCGGACGAGATGGCGTGCGCTGGAGGCAATTGAGTCAGGTAGTTAAGGGAGGGGGGATGGACTTTTCAGATTCGGCCCGTTGCGACGTTCCGTATAGCTGGTATGACGCAGCGTGACTCCGATCAATGGAGCAACGGGGTAACTCAACCCAGAAACTTTGCTCCTGGTGGTCGACTTGTCACGGCTGGTGATGGCAATATGGTTCGAGTAGGCCATATAGGACATCAACGGCGGGCTTCCAATGGAGCCAGGAGCAACCAAAGAAGGATCGCAGTGCCGGTCCAGGAGGAGAGGCCGTACACATGTCTGCACGAACACCAGAAGCGGAACCGCTTCTGACGCCGGCGGAGGTCGCAACGATGTTCCGGGTCGACCCGAAGACCGTCACGCGCTGGGCTAAGGCGGGCAAGCTGACGTCAATCCGGACGCTGGGTGGCCACCGTCGGTACAGGGAAACAGAGGTCCGTGCCCTGCTGGCCGGGATCCCGCAGCAGCGTTCGGAGTAAGACCGGGTGTACCTGGCGCCGTGCATGGCACCAGGGCAGCCCAGCCGCAGCCGTGCTGTGGCGACCAGAAAGGCAGGACAAGGGGGGTCGGCCCCGGTGGCCGTAGCGCCACGTCGGGGGGCGTAGTTGACGGATCCCGCCGGATAGGGCGGTTTCCATCGGACGTTGCCGGGGTCGGCCGGCTCCCCAGGATTCACTCCCGCCCGGTTGAGGCGGATGGTTAGGCGCGCCCGCAGGCGGCTGTGGCAGCGCATTTTCGGGCCTGGCCTGGACTAGCGCGATGCGGCGGGGTGCGCATCAGATTGTCAGCACCTGGCTGGAGAATCAGAGAGTGCGGGTGGCTGTCGCGGTGGGCGCGGACGGGGCTGCGCTGAGCTGCGAGTTGCTGGATGACGGGAGTGCGCACGCAAATCCCGTAATCCATGAAGATCTATTGACTGCGGTAACGGCGAGTGAGCTGGCTGGGCCAGTGCGGTGGGTGTGGGCGTCGACGGCGCGGGTGTACCCGGAGTTGCTGCGGGCCGGGCGGCGGGTGGACCGGTGTCATGATCTGGAGCTGATCGAGCGGCTGCTGACCAGCCGGGATGGGGAGGTGTCGGAAGGGGCGGAGGCGCTGGCGGCCGGGTCGGCTGGGGCTGCTGGGCACGGGCCGGAACGGGCGGCGGGCGCGGCGGCGCAGGGCATGCTATTCGAGCCGCCGGGTGACGGGGTGGCCGATCCGGCGGCCGAGCTTGATGCGGTCGTTGCGGTGCACGCGGCGCAGGTGCGGCGGATCGCCGCGGACCCGCATCCGGGGCGGTTCGGGCTGCTGGCCGCGGCGGAGTCGGCGAGCGGGCTGGTCGCGGCGGAGATGAGCCTGGCCGGGCTGCCGTGGCGGGCTGACGTGCATGATTCGCTGCTGACCGGGATGCTCGGGGCGCGGGCGCCGGCGGGGCTGGCGGGTGGGCGGCCGGCCCGGCTGGCCGAGCTGGCGGCCAAGATTGACGCTGCGTTCGGGACGCGGCGGGTCAACCCGGACTCGCCGATGCAGGTTGTGCGGGCTTTCGCGGCCGACGGGGTGCGGATCAGCTCGACCAGGTCCTCGGTGCTCCGCGGGGTTGATCATCCGGCGGCGGCGCTGATCCTGGAGTACAAGGAGCTCGCCCGGGTGCACGCTGCGCACGGCTGGGCGTGGCTGGACAGCTGGGTGTCCGGCGGCCGGTTCCGGCCGGAGTACGTGGTGGGCGGCGTGGTGTCCGGGCGGTGGGCGTCGCGCGGTGGCGGGGCGCTGCAGATCCCGCGGGTCCTGCGGAGGGCGGTGGTCGCCGATCCCGGCTGGGTGCTCGTGGCGGCCGACGCCGCGCAACTCGAGCCGCGGATCCTGGCTGCGCTAGCCGGGGACCGGGCCTTCGCGGAGGCGGCGGCCGGCGGGGATTTGTATGAGGCGCTGGCGGGAGCGTTTGGCGGGGACCGGGGCAAGGCCAAGATCGCGTTGCTCTCCGCGATGTACGGCGGGGGCGGCGGGGAGGCGCTGCAGCTGCTTGGCGTGCTGCGGCAGCGGTTCCCGCGGGCGGCTCACTATGTGGAGGCGGCGGCGCGGGCTGGCGAGGAGGGCCGGGTCGTGCGGTCCGTGCTGGGCCGGACGTGCCCGCCGCCGTCTGCGGCGTGGCGGGCGATCACCGAGGAGTCGGGGGATCCCGAGGAGGTACGGGACCCGGGGGCGGGGGCGGCGTCACGGGCGCGCGGGCGTTTTACCAGGAACTTTGTGGTGCAGGCGAGCGCGGCTGACTGGACGGCGGTGCTGCTCGCCGGGCTGCGGCGGCGGCTGGCGCAGATCCCGGTGGACGGCGCGGGTGAGCTCACGGCGGAGCCGCACCTGGTGTTCTTCCAGCACGACGAGGTCATCGTGCACACCCCGGCGCCGGTGGCGGACCAGGTGGTAGCCGCGATCGAGGCGGCCGGGCGGGAGGCGGGGCAGCTGGTGTTTGGCGCGACGCCGGTCCGGTTCCCGATGGCGACCGCGGTGGTGGAGTGTTACGCCGACGCGAAGTGAGCGGGTAGCGCCGGGTGTGGCTGGTGCCGGGTGTGGCTGGTGGGTGTCAGGGGGTCTCGGCGGGTCCTGCGGCCGGGGCTACCACCGAGGTGCAGTACATGCAGCGGCGGGCGGCCAGCGGGATCTTGCTGAGGCACTCAGGGCAGTCCTTCTCGGTCGCGGCCTCGGCCTTGTCGCTCATTGAAAGGAGTTTCGTCACCGGAAGGACGACGAGGAAGTAGACGACCGCGGCGATGACCAGGAAGGAGATCAGCGCGTTGATGAAGAGGCCGTAGAGGAACTTGCTGTGGTTGACGGTGAAGGTGAGGTTGGCGAAGTCGGGCTGGCCGCCGATGGCCGCGATCAGCGGGGTGATCAGGTCTGCCACCAGGGCGGTCACCAAGGCGGCGAATGCGAGGCCGATGACGACCGCGACGGCGAGTTCGACGAGATTGCCGCGAAGCAAGAACTTCTTGAAGCCGCCCATCTTGGTCCCTCCCATGCGCTGTTGGCCCACAGCCGGATGGTGGGCCAGTGGTCCTGGTGAAATCCCAGGCGTGGGGTAACGGTATCGATGCGGGCCGGTCGACGCCGCGAATACACCACTATGGCCCGCGTGTCACGAGGCGACGCTCAGCTGCCACCCCGTGTGCTGGAAGCTAGGTCGTCCGGGCCCAGCGGGCTCGCAGTCGTTCAATTAGCCGCTCAGCTTCTTCATGCGGTATCTCGATGAGGTC
>DASVBE010000095.1:0-89907 GCA_036375995.1 Streptosporangiaceae bacterium
GCCAACCTGCCGGGCGCCATAGACCAGGCGACGGCGGCCGCGCTCCGCAGCGAGGGCATCCCCGTGCTGGAGGGAATGCGCACGGGCCTGCTCGCCCTGCGCCACCTGCTGGACCACGCCGCGGCGCGGGACGCTGCACCCTGTGATCACGGCGGGTTTGCCACCGCCGGCGGGGCAAAATCCTCCGTGATCATGGAGGGACCCGGGCCCGTTGAGACCACCACCGCGCTCGGGCTGCTGCAGGAGTACGGGATCGCCGTGGCCCGGGTCCTTCCCGCCGCCAGCGAGGCCGAGGTCCTGGCCGCGGCGGCCGGGATCGGCTACCCGGTGGTCCTGAAGACCGGCGAGCCGGCCATCGCGCACAAGACCGAGGCCCGCGGCGTTGTCCTCGGCCTGGCCACCCCCGGGGCGCTGGCCGCCGCCTACCGCGACCTGGCCGCCCGGCTCGGCCCGCGCGCGCTGATCTTCGAGACCGTGCCGCCCGGCCCCGAGCTGTCCCTGGGCCTGGCCCGCGACCCCAGCCTCGGCCCGCTGATCGTCGTCGCGGCCGGCGGGACCCTCGTCGAGCTGCTCGACGACAAGGCCGTCGCCCTGCCCCCGGTGAGCGAGGCCCAGGCCGCCAGGATGCTGGGCACGCTGCGCGCGTCCCGCCTCCTGGACGGCGTGCGGGGCGCCCCCCCGGCCAGCCGGGACGCGGTGGTCCGTGCCATCACCGCCCTGTCGGCGCTGGCCGCTGACCTCGGCGACCGCCTCGAAGCGCTGGACATCAACCCGCTCATCTGCGGCCCGGACTCCGCCGTGGCCGTCGACGCCCTGCTGATCCCCCGCAGCTAGCCCTGGTCCGGCCCAGCTAGCTCTGGTCCGGCACAGCTAGCTGGGCCATCACCCGGGGCGCGGGCGGAATCTGAAAAGTTCCGGTGGATTGGCTGTATTAACGGCATCCGCCCCGGCTCTGCCCTGGTGTCGGACAAAGACGGATCAACCTGCCGGTTCTTCGGGGGCCCGGCAGGAAGGTCCACCGGCCTGCGCGCGGCCCGGGGAGGCGGGACTCGGGGTGACCCGCCGCCGCGCGACAGGTGGGCGGGGGGACCGCGCCCGGTCGGCACGCGCTCGCACTCAGGGGCGTGCAAGATGTGGCCGGCCGGGCGCGGTTGGCCCACAACTCCCGAAGATGCAGTAACACTGCAACCAGCCGTTGCAGTGTTACTGCATTCACGCTTATCGATGCAGTGATACTGCAAAGCCAGACCCGGCCGCAGACAGCCAGGCGGGTGCAGTATCACTGCATTCACGCATGTCGATGCAGTATGACTGCAGGCTTGCAGTATGACTGCAGCCGGCTAGAAGATCACGTAGACCTTGCGGATCTTCTCGTGGATCTGCCAGGTGCCGGCCCAGCCGCGCGGGAAGACCGCGGTCTGGCCCGGGCCGATGTCCAGGGCGTCGCCGCCGTCCGGGGTGACCGTCATGCGGCCCGCGACGATGTGCACGAACTCGTGGGTTTCCAGCTTCCAGTAGGACGGGCCGGGATCGCACTCCCACACCCCGATCTCCTGGTCGCCGTCCTGCCACAGGGTCAGCCCGGCGGTCTGCATCGGCTCGCCGGTGGCTTCCTCCAGCGGCCCCCAGTCCTCGAGCTCGGCGTCGGTGGCCGAGGCGAGGAACGGCGTGACATCGGTCATCGGCGGGTCCTTCCGGTGCGGTGGACGGGGTGAGCTAGGCCGTGCTGGCCGGGGCGGACTCGGGGAACGGCAGCGCGATCGGGTCGGTGGCCAGGCGGCTGCGGCCCGCCTCGTCGAACCGGTCCAGGCCCAGGTCGGTCACGTCCACCACATCCGACCGGCCGGTGAGCGCCACATCCGCGGCGGCCTTGGCCACGGCTGGCCCCCACATCATCCCGTGGCCGCCGGCACTCACCACGAAAGCCCCGGATACCTTCCGCTCCCCGAGGCTGACGGGGCCGATGATCGGCAGATGATCGGGCGTGTAGTCGATGGTGGCCGCCCAGACCCGGCGCAGCCCGAGCCCGGCGGTGACCGGGACCAGCTCCACCAGCCGCCGGCGCATCAGCGCCAGGTAGTACTCGTCGATGCAGGTCGCGGGGCCCGGCGGCTCGGCCGGGTTGCTCATGCCGAAGAGCATGCCGCCTTCCTCGGGGCGCCAGTACAGCCCGGCGTGCAGGTCGAAGACCATCGGCAGCCGTGACGGGGCCAGGTCCGGGTGCGGCTCGGTGACCGCGACCTGGTGCCGCACCCCGCCGGCCGGGACCGGCACGCCGGCCAGCTTCCCGACCTCGGCCAGCTCGGGGCCGCCGGTCAGCACCACGATCGGCGCGGCGATCGGCCCCGCGCTGGTCTGCACGCCGGTGACCGTCTCGCCCTCGGTGGCCAGGCCGGTGAACGTGACCCGCTCGCGGACCTGCACGCCGCTGGTGGCCAGCGCCACCGCGTAGGCGGTTACGTTGCGCGGCGGGGTCAGGTAGCCGTCGTCCGGGCAGTACGTGCCCCCTACGGTCAGCCCCGGGGTCATCGCCGGGTTCAGCGCGTCGAGCTCGCCCGGCTCCACCCAGCGGACGTCCAGGCCCAGCTCGCGCTGCATGGCCAGCCGCTCGCGGGCGGCCGGGACGTCCGCCTCGGAGAAGCACGGGATCGTATAGCCCTGCGGGGTGAAGCCGGAATCGATCCCGAGCTCGGCCGACTGGCGCAGGTAGAACTGCCGCGACCACTCACCCAGCAGCACGGCCCACTTCGTGCCGCCCTGGGTGCGCACGATGCCCGCGGCGCGGCTGCTCGCGCCCTGGCCGAGGGTCCGCTTCTCCAGCAGGATGACCCGGCCCAGGCCGGCCTGGCGCAGGAAGTACGCGCACCACGCGCCGATCGTGCCGCCACCCACCACCACGGCATCCGCGGTGTCGCTATGGCCCGGCTGGGCGGCGGTCCTGGTCCGGTTGCCGGCGGCCTCGTGGCCGGCTGAGGGCATTGGCACAGCCCTGATTCTTGCCTAGACTGAACGTTCAGTCAAGGCTGGTGGCAAGCGGCCAGGAACAGGAGCGCCATGTACGGGCTGACCGATGCTGACCTGCGGATCCAGGCGACCGCCCGGTCGTTCGCGGACGAGCTGATCCCGTTCGAGGAGCAGGCCGAGGCGGCCAACGGCGAGCTGCCGGAGGATGTCACCGCCGGGCACCAGAAGCGGGCCATCGAGCTCGGCCTGCACGCCGCGAACATGCCCGCCGAGCTGGGCGGCGGCGGGCTGACCGCGGTCCAGCAGGTGCTGGTCCAGGAGCAGGCCGGGCGGGTGACCAACGCGCTGGCCTGGGTGGTGGGCACGCCGCCGTCCTGGCTGCCCGCGGTGGCCACGCCGGACCAGATCGAGCGGTACGTCCGGCCCACGATCCGTGGCGAGGCCGTCGAGTGCTACGCGATCACCGAGGAGGGTGCGGGCTCGGACGTGGACGCGATCGAGGCGACCGCCCGCCGGGACGGCGACAGCTACCTGCTCAACGGCGAGAAGTGGCACGTGACCTCGTTCAACACCGCCACATTCGCGTTCTTCCAGGCCAAGCTCACCGGCGGCGAGCACGCCGGGGAGCACGCGATGTTCCTGGTCGACCTGCCCAGCCCTGGGGTGAGCGTGCTGCGCACCCCCGGGTACACGCACACGATCAGCCATCACCACCCGATCGTGGCCTTCCGCGACGTGCGGGTGCCGGCCGCGAACCTGGTCGGCGCCGAGGGCGACGGGATGACGTTCGCCTACGAGTGGTTCCGGTTCGAGCGGCTGATGGTCGCGGCCCGCTGCCTGGGGGCGGCGGACCGGCTGGTCAACGAGGCGTCGGCGTTCGCCAGCCAGCGCCGGGTGCAGGGCGTCCCGATCAGCTCGCTGGGCATGATCCAGGCCATGCTGGCGGACAGCCTGACCGAGCTGTTCGCCGCCCGGGCACTGGTCTACGAGACGGCCCGGGGCATCGACGACGGGGCAGACGTCAAGGTCCAGCACGCCCAGTGCTCGATGGCCAAGCTGTACGCCTCGGAGATGGCCGGCCGGGTGGCCGACCGGGCGGTCCAGATCTTCGGCGGCCGCGGCTACATGCGGGAGAACGTGGCCGAGCGGTTCTACCGCGAGCTGCGGGTGGAGCGGATCTGGGAGGGCACCAGCGAGGTGCAGAAGGTGATCATCGCCGACCAGCTGGCCAAGCGCGGCGCCAGCACGCTTGTCTAGCCAGGGCGCTGTGAATCAACGTCCCTTGATCAACGAACGTTAATTAATGAACGTTGATCAAGGGACGTCGAGCAGCCCGTGGGCGGCGGCGCGGCGGTCAGCCGAGCGCGGCCTCGATGGCCTCGACGACCTCGGCGGACTCCGGGTCGGTCATCGGGCGGATCCGGCGGACCGGCTTGCCCCCGGCGACCAGGAACTTCTCGAAGTTCCACTGGACGTCGCCGGCCTGGCCCTCGCCGTCTGCCAGCTGGGTCAGCTCCTGGTAGACCGCGTCCCGGCCGGGCCCGTTGACCTCGGTCTTGGCCATCATCGGGAACGTCACCCCGTAGTTCGCCGAGCAGAACTCGGCGATCTCCTCGGCTGAGCCCGGCTCCTGGCCGCCGAACTGGTTGCACGGGAAGCCGACCACCGCGAAGCCGCGGTCCGCGAACCGCTCGTGCAGCCGCTCCAGGCCCTCGTACTGCGGGGTGAGCCCGCACTCCGAGGCCACGTTGACGATAAGCAGCACATCGGCGCCAAGCTGGCCGAGCGTAGTGGGCTGGCCGGCCAGGGTTGTCAGGGGGGTGTCGAGCAGCGGCACGTCGGGGACCCTTCGGTTGGGGGATGCGTCATTGCATGATGTGGCCCCCATGTGAACGCCGCTATCCCCCGGTCTCTTCCAGGGTGACCGATTAGTCCGCGGCCGGGGCCGGCGCCGGGGCGGGCACGTCCCAGACCCGCTCGCCCTGGTAGCCGCGGGCCACCATCGTGACGAACTGGTAGACCGCGTCCTCCTCGCGGGACAGCGGGCCCGGCTGGGCGTGCCCGGAGGACAGGCCGCGCTGCACGGACTCGCATGCCGACCAGTCCTGCCGGTTGGTCAGGTCCCAGAACTCGACCGCGTAGCCCGGGTCGAACCCCGGCTTCTCCAGCGCCTCGGGCGCGAAGGCCCAGGTGCACTCGATCTTGGTCCGGCCGGCCGCCAGCGGGACCAGCCGGTGCGTCATCACGTAGTCCGGGTGCAGGCTGAGCAGCACGTTCGGGAACACGTTGACGTAGATGACCGTGCGCAGGCCGTGGGAGTCCAGGCCGCGCAGCGGCACGCCCAGGCTGGTGCCGTCCATGGACATCGTGGCCATGCCCTCGCGAAGCTCCATCCAGCCGCCGATCCAGCTGGCCGCAGCGTCGTAGTTTTCTCCGCTCTTCGGCGGGCTAACCGCACATAGCTCCGGGTGGATCACCGGGCAGAGGTAGCACTCGTGGTAGTTCTCTGAAAGAATCTTCCAATTGGCTGTGGAGTCGTAGTCGTGCCGGCCGGCTATAACCAGCCTTTCCGGCTCATACGGCGCGATCAGCTCGTCAAGGGACCGCAGGGAGTCGTTCAGCGACCCAGCGGTCCCTGAGCCGTCCACGAAGACCAGCCCGTGCCATTCGGCTACGGGTAGCTCGACAAGCCCCCAGCTTGACTGGTCGAATCCCGCCCGGCCCTTGAAGCCGGACGCGAAGCGCAACCCGCCCGACAGCGAGTAGGTCCACGAGTGGTACGGACAGATGATCGTGTTGCGCTGTTCCGTGCTGCCACACGGCAGCAGCTCGTGACCGCGGTGCCGGCAGAAGTTGGCGAATGCCCGCAGTACCCCGTCCTCGTCCCGGACCAGCAGTACGCTGCCCTGGCCGATGTGCTCGGCTCGCTGGTCGCCGGGTTTGGCGACCTGCGAGCTGTGGGCCACGCACAGCCAGCCGCCACCGAAGAAGTAGCGCTGCTCCCAGTCGAAGACCGCCGGGTCCGTGTAGGCACCGGGAGGCAGCATCCGGCTCTGGCCGAACGGCATCAGGGCCTGGGCCAGGCCCGCCTGGTCGATTGGCGCACGGGGGTAACGTGGCTGACTGATCATACAGTCAAGAGTAAGCAGGGCCCCGGCCGCTGTCCAGGGTCCGCGGGGCTGATCAGCACGTCCTACGCCGCCTCCCGGCATCGCATCATCACCTGCGAGGAGCAGTAACGTGACATACACACCGGCCATGCCACCGCCTCCGGGGGTCCCGGCGCAAGGCGGCCAGTTCCAGGGGCGGGAGCCGATCCAAGTCGGCTTCGCCCCGTCGGCCCCGCAGTCGCGGGTCACCATTTTCTTCCGCTGGCTGATGATCATCCCGCACGCGATCGTGCTGTATTTCGTGCAGATCGGCGCGGCCTTCGTGTTCTTCATCGGCTGGTGGGCAGCGCTGTTCACGGGCCGCCTGCCGGACTCGTTCGCCGAGTTCCTGACCGGGACCCTGCGCTGGTACACCCGGGTGCACGGCTACCAGTCGCTGCTCTACGACGCGTACCCGCCGTTCACCTTCGACGACACGGACTACCCGCTGCGGCTGGCCACCCGGCCGGGCCGGCTGAACCGGGCCGCGGTGTTCTTCCGGATCATCCTGATCTTCCCGGCCTTCCTGCTGACCGCGCTGATCCTCTACGGCCAGGTCATCTGCGGGCTCGTCATCTGGCTGATCGTGCTGATCACCGGGCGGATGCCGGAGTCGCTGTACCAGGCGTCCGCCGCGGTGGTCCGCTGGTTCGCCCGGGTCCAGGGCTTCTACTGGATGCTGACCAGCGAGTACCCGGGTGGCCTGTTCGGCGATCCGGCGGGCAGTGTCCAGGGCGGCGCGGCCAACGGCAGCTTCGCGCCCGGCGGGTTCGGCCAGCCGGACCAGGGCGGCTACGGGCAGCAGCAGCAGGCCTACGGCCAGCAGGCAGGCTACGGGCAGCCCGCGTACGGACAGCAGGCGGGCTACGGCCAGCAGCCGGGCTACGGCCAGCAGCCCGGTTACGGCCAGCCGGGCTACGGGCAGCAGCAGGCTTACGGCCAGCAGCCGGGCTACGGCCAGGCCGGTGACCCGTACGCGGCGCAGGCCACGCCCGGCTACGGCACGCCGCCGCAGCCGGCCGACCCGTACGCGGCGCCCGGCGCGCCCGGAGCCCTCGGCGCCCCTGGCTCGGCCACCGCCGCGGGCGCGGTCCCGCAGGGCGGCTGGACCGCGCAGGCCGACCCCAGCTACGGCCCCGCCGTCCCCGGCCAGCCCTACGGCACCGGGTCCGGCTACGAGATGAACGCCCCTGGCTACCAGGCCGCGCCCGGCTACGGCACGACCCCCTACAGCCCCGCCGGCGGCTACGGCCAGGTGGCCATGGCCAACCAGGACCAGTGGGCGGTGCGCGGCGCCCCGCCGTGGCCGCTGGTGCTGTCCGACGGCGCCAAGAAGCTCGTCGCGCTGTTCATCGGCCTGGGCCCGCTGGTCATCGTCGGTGTCGCGATCCTGGCCGTCGCGGTCAGCTCCGCCACCCAGACCAGCGTGAACCAGAGCCTGGACTCGCTCGGCCAGCCGACGGTCAGCCAGGGCACCGGCACGGACTCAGGCAACGGCTCCGGCAGCAACGGCTCGGGCACCACCGGGGGCGCCCCCCTGACCAGGCAGCAGGCCCTGCACCAGACCCAGGCCGTGTTCCACAAGTTCAGCAACGCGATGACGACCTACGCGCACGCCGAGTCGACCTGCGGCAGCGGCGACCTGAGCTGCGTGACCCAGGGCGCGCTGGGCGCGCAGAAGGCGTTCGCGGCGATGGCGGACAGCCTGCGGGCGATGTCGATGCCCTCCGCGGCGTCCCGGACGGCCAACACGAGGTTCATCCAGGACCTGCACCAGGGCCACACGTTCTTCCACAGCCTGTCCAGTGCCACCACCGCGACCCAGTACCTGGACCGGACGGCGAAATTCCCGCTGCCGACCTACCTCAGCAAGCTGTCCAAGGACTACGGGCACCTGATCGTGGCCATTGAAACCGGATGAGACCCGGTAGCTGATCTCAGCGAGCTGATCTCAGCGGCCGGCCAGGCCCGCCTGCTCCCCGGCAGGCGCGGCCCGGCCGGCCGATCGCGTTACCGCCCCGGAGCCGGCCACCCGCGCGGCCAGCCCGACCGGGATCAGCGTGAGCAGGATGACGACCGAGACCACCGCGTTGACCTCGGGCAGCTGCTGGCCGAGCCGGATCGCGCCGAAGATCCACAGCGGCAGCGTGTTCTGCGCGCCCGCGGTGAACACGGTGACGATGACCTCGTCGAAGGACAGCGCGAAGGCCAGCAGAGCGCCGGAGATCAGCGCCGTGCCCACCATCGGCAGCGTAATCAGCCGGGCCGTCTGCCAGCCGCGGGCGCCCAGGTCAGCGGACGCCTCGGAGAGCGATCCCGGGACCCGGCGGAGCCTGGCCACCATGTTGTTGTAGACCACCACGATGCAGAACGTGGCGTGCCCGATCACGATGGTCAGGATCGACAGCCCGGTCCCGGTGAACGAGAAGAACGAGCTCAGCGCGATGCCGGTGACGATGCCGGGCAGCGCCAGCGGCAGCACCAGCAGGAACGAGACCGTCTCGCGGCCGAAGAACGCGAACGAGTGCACCGCGTAGGCCACCATCGAGCCGAGCCCCAGGGCGATCACGGTGGCCAGCAGCCCGACCTTGAGGGACAGCAGGAACGCCTGCCGGACGTCGGGGTCGTGCCAGGCGACCGAGAACCAGCGGAGGGTGAACCCGGAGATCGGCCAGCTCTGCACGGTGGACTTGTCGAACGCGTACAGGAAGATCAGCGCGATCGGCACGAACAGGAACAGCAGCACGAGCACGACCCAGATGCGCAGCGCGATACGCAGCCCGCGGGATTCCATCACAGGGCCCCCATCACAGAGCCCGGAACGCGCCGGCCGCGCGGGCCAGGAGCAGGTAGATGGCCATGATGACGATCGGGATCAGCGCCATCGCGGCCCCGAACGGCACGTTGTTGGCGATGCCCACGCTCTGCTCGATGACGTTGCCCATGAAGTTCGACCCGGACCCGCCGATCAGGATCGGGGTGATGAAGTCGCCCAGCGTCAGCGAGAACGTGAAGATCGACCCGGCCACCACCCCGGGCAGGATCAGCGGCAGGATCACCAGCCGGGTGGTCCGCCAGGTCCGCGCGCCGAGGTCCTGCGAGGCCTCGATCTGCGACGGCGGGATGCGCTCCAGCGCCGCGTAGATCGGCACGACCATGAACGGCAGCCACACGTAGCAGAACACGATGAACACGGCCGGGTTGGAGTAGATCAGGCTGACCGGGCCGACGCCCACCTTGCCCAGCGACCAGTTGAGCAGCCCGTCGTGGGTGAAGATCAGCAGCCAGGCGTAGACCTTGGCCAGGTAACTGGCCCACAGCGGGAGCAGGATCGCCACGTACAGGAACGTCCGGGTGGGCCGGCTGGCGATCCTGGCCATGTAGTAGGCGAACGGCAGCGCGATGATCGCGTCCACGATCGTCACCCCGGCGGCCATCCCGACCGTGCGCAGCACGATGTCCCGGTAGGCCGCGGTCTGGAAGATCAGCGTGAAGTTGTTGAGGTTCCAGACCTGCTCGATGTTCGAGGTGAACGCGTTGATCCGCCAGAACGCGGTGATCAGCAGCACGACCAGCGCGGCCAGGTAGATCAGCACGAACCAGGCCAGCGCCGGGGTGAGCAGCAGCGATGCCCGGGCCCACGGCCGGCGCCACAGCACCGCCGAGACCCGGGGCCAGCGCCCGGCCAGATCCTGGCCGGGCGCCCCGCCCTCGGCGGCCGGGCCCGCGCCTTGCGCAGCGGTCACGGCTACCCGGTGACCTGGGTGGTCCAGGCCTGCTGCCACTCCGCGTACGGTACGCAGTTCTGCTGGCCGTTATCGCAGGTGGCGACCGGGGTCTTCCACAGCGAGATCGAGTCGAAGTAGCTCTGCGGCGCGTTCGCGTGGTACAGCTCGCATGACCCGGCCTGGATCTTGTTCATGAACGGGCAGGCCAGCTTGTTGTCCGGGGTCTCCCCGTAGTTGACCGCCTGCTGGGCCTGCACCTTGGGAGTGCTGATGTAGCGCATCCACAGGTACGCGCAGTTCGGGTGCGGGGCCTTGGCGGCCAGCATCCAGGAGTCCGCCCAGCCGGTCGCGCCCTCGGACGGGACCACCGACCCGATCGGGAACTTGGCGTCGGTCAGCGCGCTGACCTGGTACGGCCAGCCCGCGCCGAGCGTCACGTCGCCGTTCTTGAACGCCGAGATCTCCTGCGAGGCCAGGCCCCAGTACTTCTTGATCAGCGGGCGCTGGTCGGCCAGCAGCTTGACCGCGGCCTGGAACTGCGGCTGGGTCAGCTCGTACGGGTCGGTGATCTTCAGCGACGGGTCGTGGGTCTTCAGGTACAGCGCCGCGTCGGCGATCTGGATCGGGTTGTCCGGCACCGTGACCTGGCCCTTGTACTTCGAGTCGTACAGCACGCTCCACGACGTCGGCGCGGTCGTGAAGGCCTTCTTGCTGTACATCAGCACGTTCGGGCCCCACTGCAGGGAGACCCCGTAGTGCACGCCGTTGACGGTGTTGAAGGCCGGCGCCTGGAAGGCCGGGAAGAAGTCCTTGACCTCGGGGATCAGGCTCATGTTCACCGGGTGCGCGTCGCCCGCGTAGATGATCCGCAGGTCCGCGTCGCCGGACGAGGAGACCATGTCGTACTGGCCGTTGCCGCCGTTCTTCATCAGCGTGACCATCTGGTCCGAGGTGCCCGCGTAGGTGGCGTGCACCTGGCAGTCGGACTGCTGCTCGAATGGCTTGACCCACTGCGGCTCGAGGTAGCCCTCCCAGGCGATCAGGTTGAGCGTGCCCTCGCCCTGGCCGATCTTCTGCAGCACCGGCAGGTTCGCGGTCGGCACCTGCGGCGCCCCTCCGCCGCTGGCCGCACTGCTCCCGCCGCCGGCCGCCGGGGGCGCGGCGCCGCCGCTGCTGCCGCAGGCCGCCGCCAGCAGACCCGCTGCGGCCACAACCAGTGCGCTCCGCGCCGCGCGGGAAAATGTCCCCATCCCAGGCATCATCGGTGCCTACCTTTCCTGTCGGCCCGGATCGCCGTGATCCGGGCCAGGCCCCTGCCGCACGGTAAACGCCTGCTCGCTGTGCCAGGCCAGGCGGACCCGGGAGCCGCGCAGCCCGCCCGGCTCAGCCGGGGCCGTCTCGTTCTGCCGGGCGACCACCAGCTGGCCGCCGCGGTCCAGGTCAACCACATACCGCGTCATCACGCCGACGTAGCTCACGTCCTGCACCTGGCCGGCCTCCACGGTGGCGCCGTCCGGCGCTTCCTCGTCGCCGGTCAGCAGCCGGATCTTCTCCGGCCGCACGGTGATCTGCCTGCCGTCCCGCTCGATCAGGTTCGAGATGCCGATGAACCCGGCCACGAACGCGGTCGCGGGCCGCTCGTACACCTCGAGCGGCGCGCCGACCTGCTCGATCTGGCCCTGGTGCAGGACCGCGATCCGGTCGCTCATCGACAGCGCTTCTTCCTGGTCGTGGGTCACGTACACGAACGTGATGCCCACTTCGCGCTGCACGTGCTGCAGCTCGAGCTGCATTTCCTGGCGCAGCTTGAGGTCCAGCGCGCCGAGCGGCTCGTCGAGCAGCAGCAGCTCCGGCTGGTTCACGATGGCCCGGGCCAGCGCGACCCGCTGCCGCTGGCCGCCGGACAGCTGCGTGGGCTTGCGGTCGCCGAGCCCGCCGAGCCGGACCATCTCCAGCGCCTGGCCGGCCTTCTCCCGGCGCTCGGCCCTGGGCACCCGCTTGACCCGCAGCCCGTACTCGATGTTCTGCGCCACGGTCATGTGCGGGAACAGCGCGTAGTCCTGGAACACGGTGTTCACGTTCCGTGCGTAGGGCGGCACCGAGGTCACGTCCCGGCCGCCCAGCTCGAGCCGCCCGCCGTCGGGATGCTCGAACCCGGCGATCAGGCGCAGCAGTGTGGTCTTTCCGGACCCGGACGGGCCGAGCAGGGTGAAGAACTCCCCGGCCTCGATGTCCAGGTCGACGCCGTCCAGCGCGGTTACCGGGCCGTACCGCTTGCGCATGCCGGTCACGCGGACAGCCGGCGCGGCCGCGGCCCCGCTGCCCGCCGCGGCCGGCCGCGAGGCGGCGGGATTCGCGATCATTCGGCTCGTCATATCATGCTCGGCGCTAGCCCCGCAAACGCCGGGAACCGCCTGGCCATCGTGCCTTTTCGCGGCGCTCCCCGCTCCCTGGTTTCTGCTGCGGCAAGATTGTCGGCAGGAGCCATCCGGCAGCAAAGGAGCAAACCGCTATGGCCGGGAAGCATCCGGATGATTCGCACAGCGCTCCGGGCACCAGCAGCGTCAGCGACGTCCGGCTGCTGGCCGCCCAGCTGTTCAACGAGACCTGGCGGCTGATGGGCCTGCCGGACCGCAGCCAGGACGACATCAGCCGCATGATCGGCGCGGCGCACGCGTCCCGGTTCCACTGGTCCCAGGTCCCCGGGCACACCCCGGCGCACCTGGCCCGCGGCGACTGGCTGATCTCCCGGGTGTACGCCGAGCTCAGGCGGGCCGAGCCGGCCCTGTTCCACGCCCGCCTGGTGCTGGATACCTGCCAGGAGAACGGCATCGGCGACTGGGACCTGGCCTTCGCTTACGAGGCCCTGGCCCGGGCGCACGCCGTGGCCGGCGAGCGCGGCCGCGCCCGTGAGTACACCGACCAGGCGCTGGCCGCGGCCAAGGACATCGCCCAGAACCCGGACCGCGAGCTGCTGCTCGGCGACCTGGAGACGATCCCCGGCCAGCGCCGCTACTGGTAGGCCGGTCGGGCTCGCAGCCTGCCCCGTTCTTAGGAAATACAGCCCTGAGGATTACGGTGCCGGGGGCGCGGGCCCACCGTCACGGCGAAGCCAGCGCGCGGGCGATCAGCGCGGGCCGGTCGACCCCGGCCAGGTCCAGCGCCCGCGGCACGCTGCCGACCCGGGCGTTGAGCAGGCCGACCAGCACGTGCCGCGGCTCGATCCGGTTCTCAGGACCGCCCCGGGCCGCGGCCACCGCCCGGTGCAGCACCCACCTGGCCGACGCGCCGAGCCGCGGCTTGCGCCCGGGGAGGGAGGACGACCGGGGCATCCGCCCGGCGGCCAGCCGCACCCCCACCAGGGCCAGCGACCGCTCGACGTCGGCGGCCAGCGCGATGCGCACCGCGTCATGGTCGAGGCCGGCCTCGGCCAGCAGGTCCCGGGCCCGGCCGCCCTGCGGCGCGGTCAGGGCCAGCAGCATGTGCTCCGCCTCGATCGACGGTGACTGATCGGCCACCGCCTCGGCCTGCGCCAGCCGCAGCACGACCCGCACAAACCTGCCGTCGGTCCCCATCATGGCTTCCTCCTCGGGGAAATTCCGGCCGCGGCCAGGCGGTGGCTGTGCTTCTTGTGCACGGCCTGGCGGGTGACGCCGAGGGCCTCGGCGACCTCGGACCAGCTCCAGCCGGTCCCGATGGCCTGCTCGACGGCCGCGTCCTCGAGCCGGTCGGCCAGCCGTCGCAGGGCGACGACCGCGGCCAGCCCGTCCCCCGGGTCGCCGGTCTCCTGAACCTCGATCTGCGGCATGCTAGCAACTTAAGTTGACATCCCCGAAGTTGTCAACTTAGGTTGCGCCGGGATGGCCGGCCGCGGTGGATGACGGACCGCGCCCCGGCACCGTAATCCTTAATCAAGAGGCCTGAAGAGACCCTGGCCCGCGTTCCGGACTAGATGGCGCCGATCCGCAGGGCGTAGGAGACCGCGTGGGTGCGGTTGCGCAGCTGCAGCCGTGTGGTCAGGTCCTGCAGGATCTTCTTGATGGTCCGCTCGGAGTACCGCAGCCGGGCCGCGATCTGCGCCGTGTCCTGCCCGTCGGCGAGCAGCCGGAGTACGTCGATCTCGCGCTCGGACAGGCCGCCAGGGCCCGGCCCGGCGCCGGCGCAGGCGGCCGCGGTGGGCTCGTGCCGGGTCAGCCGGGCCTCGTCCACCAGCCAGCGGGCCACCGTGGACGGCAGGATGGCCCGGCCCGCGTGGCTGGCCTGCACCGCCTGGGCGACGAGCTCGGCGGTGAGCCCGCGCCAGGGCAGGATGCTGACCACGCCGCAGCCGATCAGCGGGCCCAGCAGGGCCTCCCGGATCGGGTCCGCCACCAGGACGACGCACCGAGCCGGATGGCCGGCCTGCCCGGCCAGGCTGGTCAGCTCGGCCAGCAGACCGCCGCTCAGCGTAGTGGCCAGCGCCAGGATTACGTCGCCCCGGTGCGACGGCAGCACGTGCCGCACGCCCAGCTCCGGCCTGGCCCTCAGCTGCGCGATGATCGGGGTCGCCGCGGCCGGGTCATCGGTGACCACGCCCATGCCGACCGGATCGGCCGCCCGCCGGATGCTCACCGGCGCCTGCCGCAACGCTTCTCTTACCGCCGTCACTACGCTCCCCGTCAGCCCGTCCGCTGCCGGCCCGCCAGCCGTCAGCACGGTCTCCCGCCGTTCGCACGCATCCCCGGCGGGAATCGGCGTTCGCACCTGATGTGCGATATACAACCTCGTACTACGTACCGGGCGCGGGCTGAGTTCACGCGGCCGGGGCCCTTCGCCCGGCCGCCGCTGTTCAGGCTGGTCCCGCGGCCGGGGCGGCCAGCCGGAACGCGCGGCGGTAGGCGGTCGGGGTGGTCGCCACCCGCCGGGCGAAGTGCTCGCGCAGCGCGGCCGCGGTGCTGAACCCGCTGCGCACCGCGACCTGCTCGACCGGCAGGCCGGTGCGCTCCAGCAGCTGGCGGGCGGCCAGCACCCGCTGGTCCAGCAGCCACTGCGCGGGAGTGGTGCCGGTCTCCTCCCGGAACCGGCGGGCGAACGTCCGGGTGGACACGCCCGCCCGGCGGGCCAGCACGGCCACGCTCAGGTCCGCGCCGAGGTTCTCCAGGGCCCAGGCCCGGGTGGCAGCCAGGCCCGGCGCTCCGCGGTCCCCGCTGACCGCGGGCACCGGATGGCGGATGAACTGCGCCTGGCCGCCGTCCCGGTGCGGCGCGACCACGGTCCGCCGGGCCAGCCGCGCGGCCAGGTCCGCGCCGTGGTCCCGGCGGATCACGTGCAGGCACAGGTCGAGCCCGGCGGCCACGCCGGCGCTGGTCAGGATCTGCCCCTCGTCCACGTAGAGGACGGCCGGGTCGACGGTCACCGCGGGGAACTGCCGGGCCAGGGCGGCTGCCCAGCCCCAGTGCGTGGCGGCCCGGCGGCCGTCCAGCAGGCCGGCGTAGGCCAGCACGAACGCGCCGGTGCACACGGACATGATCCGGGCGCCGCGGGCGGCGGCGGCGCTGAGCGCGGCCAGCACGGGGCCGGGCGGGCGGTCAAGGATCTCGGTGCCCGGGACCACGATCGTGTCCGCGGTCGCCAGCAGGCGCAGGCCGCCGCCCGCGATGATGTCGAGCCCGGTCGAGCTGGTCAGCGGGCCGGGCTCGGGGCCGGCCACCGCGTAGCTGTACCAGGGGTGGCCGCAGTGGCCGAACAAGTGGGTGGGCGCGGCGAGGTCGAGAAGGACGACGCCGGGCAGGGCCAGGGTCACGACCCGGTGCGGCGCGGGCGGCGCGGGCGGGAGCGCGGTGCCGCCCGGCTCGGCGGGCGCGGCGGGCGGCCAGGGCCAGTCTGCTGGCATGAATCCGATGATCGTTGTCTTTCCTGCCACTGTCTGGGCTCGGATGGCGGGCGTGAGGATGGCTTCCATGACCGACACCAACGGCGCCCGGGCGCCGCTTCCCGACGTTGACGTGCTGTTCTTCGACGGCTTCGACGAGCTCGACTCGATTGGCCCGTGGGAGGTGCTGTCCGCAGCCGGATTCCCGGTCCGGGCTGCGGGCCTCCCCGGCGAGGCCGGCACCGTGCGCGCCTCGAACGGGCTGCGGGTGGCGGTCGACGGCCTGCTCGGCGACGCCCCGGGCCTGGTGGTCGTGCCGGGCGGCGGCTACTGGGACCCGGGCGCCGGGGTGCGCCAGCAGATCGCCGACGGCGCGCTGCCCGCCCGGCTGGCCGCGCTGCACGCCGCGGGCACCGTGCTGGCCTCGGTGTGCACGGGCGCGATGCTGCTGTCCGCCGCGGGCCTGCTCAAGGACCGCCCGGTGGTCACCAACAAGCTGGCCCTCGGCCTGCTGGCCCGCGACGGCGCGCAGGTCCGCCAGGAGGCCAGGGTGGTCGACGACGGCGACATCATCACCGCGGGCGGCCCGATGGCCGGCATCGACCTGGCCGTGCGCATCGTAGAGCGCTACCTGGGCCCGGACGCGGCGCTGGCGGCGGCGGGCCGCCTCGAGCACGAGCAGCGCGGCCCGGTCCTCGTCACCGCCCGCGCCCGGGCCGCCGTTTAGCGGCGGGTGAGCTTCCAGGCGGCCGGGAGCAGGGCCGCCGCGATGGCGGCCTTGATGGCGTCGCCGATGAGGAACGGCGTGAGGCCCAGGGAGATCGTCTCGGCCGGGCCGGTATGCAGGTCGATGGCCAGCCAGGTCAGGCCGAACGCGTACAGGGCCACCTCGCCGGCGAGCATGGCCGGGACGGAGGTCCGCAGACGGCGGTCGGCCCGGCGCTCGGCCAGGAAGCCGCACAGCGCGGCGCAGACCACGAAGCCGACGATGTAACCGAACGACGCGCTGGCGTAGCCGCTGGAGTGCCCGGCGAACCAGGGCACCCCGGCCACCCCGGCCAGCGTGTAGACCAGCATCGCGGCGGTGCCGCGCAGCCAGCCGAGCGCGGTGCCGGACAGCAGGACGGCCAGGGTCTGGCCGGTCACCGGGACCGGCGTGAACGACAGGTGGAACGAAACCTGCGCCAGCAGACCGGTCAGCCCGGCCGCGCCGGCCACCAGCAGGACGTCGCGGACCAGAGCGCCGGGCAGCAGATCGGCCAGAACCAGGGGATGGTGCCCCGGCCGGGCGGTCACGTCAGACACGAACGAGTTCCTCCGTACGGACGGGTCGGCAACGGTGACGCGGGCCGGGCCGGCCGGCCCGGCAAGAGTACAGAACCGGCCCGGCCCGCGGGAGAATCGGGTTATGGATGTCGCGGACACCTTCGGGTTCCTGCTCGGGGCCTGGCGGGTGAGCCGGTCGATCGAGGACCGGCTGGCGGGGATGACCGGGTCCTTCGAGGGGTCAGCGCTGCTGGTGATCCCGCCGGAGTGGCAGGCCCGCGGCGTGTGGGCGCGCTACGACGAGACCGGCACCCTGCAGTTCGGCGGCCACAGCGGCCCGGCCAGCCGGACGCTGGGCTACATGCGGCGCTACGACGGCACGGTGGCGGTGTTCTTCCCCGACGGCCGCCCCTACATCGACCTCGACCTGCGGACCGGGTCCTGCGAACGGGACCACCCGTGCCGCGAGGACACGTACCACCTCACGTTCACCGTCCGCTCCCTAGACGAATTCGAAGAACACTGGGAAGTCCAGGGCCCGGACAAGAACTACAGCGCCATAACCACCCTCCGCCGCGAACCCCCCGACCCCCAAGGTCTGACACCATGATCAACAGCGCCGCCAGGTGGAAGCCTGGTCGACGCCCCTGCGGACCCGGACCGACCGGTTGATCAACTCACGCAGCACATCCTGGTCCACATCATCGAGGCGCTTGCGGTACAGGCAGCCCTTTCCGGTCTTGTGCGGGCCCAGCACGGGCCACTCAAACCACGGCCCGCAACCCGTGCCGTGGGGGTCCGGGGGCTCGGGCCCCCGGGAAAGCACCGCGGCCCACCCGGAAGGTGCCCAAAGGGCACCGACCAGCATGGGCCGGCTCGTGGAGGTGGCGGGAATCGAACCCGCGTCCTTCGGTACTTCACCAGGGCTTCTCCGGGCGCAGCCTGCACTAGCTTTTCTCAGCCCCGGCGTTCACGCAGGCAAGTCGCCGACGGGCTCAGTCACTGTTTGGTGTCCTGCCTAGCCCCGTGACCGGGCTGGACAGTTGATCCTCCTAGCTGATGCCAGGCTCCGGGCCGGAGGAACTCCCGGGCTGACAGACTTCCTACCTAGCGGTTATCAGGCCGCGAGGCGGACGTCAGTGCGCGTTACATTGGCACTTGAATTTTGCGGTCACGGGATTAACGAGGGCACAACCGCAACCCTCGGCCCGCTTCCCCTGGATCGACTACCGAAGTCGAAACCGATCACCCCCTATGGAGTTGTACCGGCGGGAACGACTGCCGGAGCAGGCGACACCGCCATGATCGACGTTACCCGATCCTGACCCCGGCAGCTAATCCAGAATCTGGGCTACGAAGCAGCCGGCAGGTTCTCCAGGAACGCCCGGGCCACCGGCGCGGCCGACGAGCTCGCCGACTTCGTCAGCTCCAGCACCGCGAACGCCACCCCGCCGCGGTACCCGACGAACCACGCCGCGCGCAGGCCATGGTGCCTGGGACCCAGCCCCACGTTGCCGACCTGCCCGAAGACCGCCTGACCGCGCACGTTGGCGGACCGCGCCGCCCCGCTGGTCACCGTCTGCCGCATCAGCGACCGCAGCGACGTCAGCACCGCGGCGGAGAACGGGCGGTTCGGGCCGGGCCCCGGCGACGGCGGGTTGGTCACCAGGACCGGGTGGTGCCAGCTCCCGGACTGCACCACGCCGGCCATCAGGGCCATCTGCAGCGGGCTGAGCGTCACCCGGCCCGCCCCGATCGTGTCCGCGGCCAGCTGCGGGACGCTGCCTGGCGTGGGCGCCGACCCGGCGCTGGCCGGGACCGGCAGCTGCCAGGGTGCCCCGATGCCGAAGTTCTTCGCCGCGCTGGTCAGCTGGGCGCTGGTCAGCCGGAGCGACAGGGTGGCGAACGCGGTCGAGCAGCCCGCGGCGAAGTCCGTGCTGAACGCCGGCTCGGGGCCGAGCCCCCGCTGCCTCGGATGGTTGGTGAAGGTCCGCCCGCCGACCTCGCTCGTGGCCATGCACGGGATCCGCGCGTTGACGTTGAAGCCGTCGCTGATCAGCGCGGCCGTGGAGACCAGGCTGAAGGCCTGGCCCGGCCGGTAGGCCCCATTCAGCGGGCTGACCTCGGGCATCCGGTGCCCCCGGTGGGTCGCCACCGCGAGGATCCGGCCGGTCGAGGGGTCGATGGCGACCAGCGCCACGGAGCCGTGCAGCGACTTGACCGCCTGGGTGGCGGCGTCCTGCACGCCCGGGTCGATGGTGGTCCGGACCGGCTGCCCCGCGTGACCGGACCAGCGGGCCAGCACGGACATCTGGCGGCCGGCCGCGTTCTCCGCCACCACGCTGGTCGACGGCATGCCGACCAGCGTGCGCTGGAAGGCCTGCTGCAGGCCGGACAGGCCGACCGTGGCGCCCGGCTGGTAGGAAACCCCGTTGTTGCGGAGCACAGTCGCGGTCTCGGTGCCGACCCGCCCCACCACCGAACTGGCCGTGCTGTCGAACAACCGCAGCATGGCCCGCTTGATCTGCAGGCCGGGCACCTTCCTGAGCTGATGGCGCAGCCGGTGATACGCGTGCGGCGTGAACCTGGCCAGCTCGAAGAACTGCTTGGACGGCGCGGCCAGGATGTCGCCGTAGACCTCGTTGACGTCCAGGCCGGTCACGGCGGCGAGCGCGGCCGCGGTCCGGTACGGGCTCTCCAGGCTGGTGGGCATGACCCCGGCGACGAACACCCGGGTCCGCTTGGCCAGCGGCCGGCCGGCCGCATCGAGCAGCGGGGCCCGCCGCGGGGTCGTGGTGACCACGGCCAGCCGGTATCCGGGCTTCAGCGCGGGGTTGATCACGCTCGGGCTCCACACGACCTTCCACGTCGAGTGGATCCGGCGCAGCGTGAACACGCCTTCGTAGCGCCACGGCGCGCCACTGCGACCCAGGTCGATCGCGGCGTGGAAGTGCGCCTCGCCGACGTCACCGTGCCGGGTGATGTGGCCCATCTGCAGGGTGATGTCGGCCGCGTCGAGCTGCCGGTAGGCGGTCCGCAACTGGCTGGTGACCGCGTCCGGGATACCCGTGGTGTACGTGGCCGCCTCGTGGTAGTGGCCTTCCTCCCAGGCGAGCAGGAAGGCCTGCACGGTCGGCTCGACGGACGGATCCGGCGTGCTCGCCGTCACCAGCAGGTAGCCCAGCAGCCCGGCCAGCACGACGATGATGACCGCCTTCTTCGGTGTCACCCGCGGCCGCTTGACGGCGGGCCGGCCCGTCGTGGCGGGCTTCTTCGCCGGCGGCGCCCCCGGTGGCCGGCCGCCAGCCGGCCCAGGCGGTGCAGTTGGTCCAGGCGGCGCAGCCGGCCCGGACGGCGCAGTTGGCCCGGACGGCGCAGCCGGCGGGGCAGACGGCCCGCCCGGCGCGACGGGCGTCCTGGCCGGGGCCGCAGGCGGCGCGGCGGGCGCCAGCGCGGACAGCCCGGGGCCGGCCACGAGCTTGTCGCCGACCGGATGACCGGGTCGAGGGCTGACTTCCGGCGGCGCCACTGAGTTTGACCGGGTTACGGTTGGCGGCCCGCTGATCGGCATCCCGGGCGGGATCTGGCTGATCGGCGGCTGCGCCGTCAGGGACCAGTCGCCCTGCGTGATCGCCCCGGTCAGCGGACTGGCCTGCGGCTGGCCCACCGCCGGGGCCCGCGGGTCCGGTCCGGCCCCGGCCACGCCGCCCGCCCCCAGGTCATCAGCCCCCAGGTCATCAGCCCGCAACGGACCCGCAGCGGCCCGGCGCACAAAGCCCTGGCGGCCCAGATCCTGACCGGCCGCAGCCGGGCGCGGATCGCCCGGGCCCGCCGGGCCCGGCTCAGGCACAGACGGGCGCACGCCACCCCGGCTGGCCGGGTCCTGACCAGGTGCGGCCGGGCGCACACCGCCCGGGCCCGCCAGGCCGGGCTCAGACCCAGACGGGCGCACACCACGCCGGCTGGCCGGGTCCTGACCAGGTGCGGCCGAACGCACACCACCCGGGCCCGCCAGGCCGGGCTCAGACCCAGACGGGCGCACACCACCCCGGCTGGCCGGGTCCTGACCAGGTGCGGCCGGGCGCACACCGGCCGGGCTAGCCGGGTTCTGCCCGGCAGCACGCCCACTTCGCTCAGGCCGCCCGGCCGCGCTCCCGGCAGACCGCCCCGAGGGGGGCAGCTGCGGCGACAGGCTGGCCGGGGACCGCGGGGCCGCCGGCGGCCGGCCGGGCGGTGGCGCAGTCCAGCTGGACGGCACCGACGGCGGCGTGCTCGTGCGTGGCCGGGCCGGCTCAAACGGCCCGCGCATGGCGTCATCCGCCAGCGGCGCTTCCTCCGCCGGCGATGACTCCCCCGCCAGCGGCAGCGCCCCAGCGGCAGGCACCGGGCCCCAGCCAGATGACCGCCCGGCCGGCGTCCCCGGCTCGGTCGCGGCCGATTGCCCCGGACCTGGCTGGCCAGCTCGGGGCGGGACCGACAGCGACGGGTCCCAGCCAGCAGGCGAGGCGGACGCAGACGCCGCCCCAGCGCCCGGCCGCCCAGAACCTGGCTCCCCAGACCCTGGCCGGCCAGCCCGCGGCGGCACCGACAGCGACGGGTCCCAGCCAGCAGCCGAGGCCGACGCAGACGCCGCCCCAGCACCCGGCCGCCCAGAACCTGGCTGGCCGGATCGCGGCGGGACCGACGGCGGTGGGTCGGCGGGCGGCGGGGCGGGCCAGGCGGAGGGGCTGCGGGCGGGCTGCCCGGCGGGTGGCGTGGTGGCCTGCGGAGCCTGGCTGGGGGTCGGCTGGGCCGGGCCGGAAGGTTCGGGGAACCACGGGGTGGGCTGCGGCGGGAGCCAGGCGCGCGGGGTAGTGGCTCGGGTGCTGCCGAAGGCGGCGGGCGGGCCGTCGTGATCATCACCGCCGAGCGGCGGCTGGACCGTGTCGTTGCCCAGCGCGCCGGGGCCAGCCAGGCCGTTCCCCGGCCGCCCGGGCCCATCCAGGCCGTGCCCGTCCAGACCGTGCTCAGCCGAACCGTGCTCAGCCGAACCGTGCCCGGCCGCCCCGTGGCCCGAGCCATTCGGGTGCGGGCTGGTGACGGCCCAGCCGGGCGGCCGCGTGCCAGGCGCTGTGCTGCCAGGCGCTGTGCTGCCAGTCCCCGTGCTGCCCGCCGCCGTGCTGCCTGGCCCTGTGCTGCCTGGCCCTGTGCCGCCGGAGGCCGGGCCAGCGGGGGAATTCGCGGCAGGCGGAGTCTCCGCCCCGTCCTGGTCAGGGCGGGCCGGCCGGACCGGCGCGGCGTGTGAGCCGCGCTTACGCATGCGCGCCATCACTCGCCACTGGTCTACCTACGCCGCCGCAACGCACGGTCAACCTCCCTGGCCGCGTCCCGCGCCGCGAGGTCATGACGTTTGTCGTAGGACCTCTTGCCGCGGGCGAGCGCCAACTCGACCTTGGCCTTGCCGTCCTTGAAGTACAGGGCCAACGGAACCAGCGTCAGGCCACGCTCGGCGGTCTGGCTGGCGAGCTTGTCGATTTCCCTACGGTGCATCAGCAGCTTACGTGTGCGGCGCGGCTCATGGTTGGTCCACGTGCCCTGCGTGTACTCCGGGATGTGCACGTTGTGGAGCCATACCTCATGGTCGGATATCTGCCCGAAGCCATCGGTGAGCGACGCGCGCCCGGCACGCAGTGATTTCACCTCGGTCCCGGTCAGCACCAGGCCAGCCTCGTAGACCTCTTCGATGTGGTAGTCGTGCCTGGCGCGCCGGTTCCTGGCAATCATTTTCAGGCCCTGATCGGCTGCCACGGTTCTCCTGTCCGCTGGGCGGTCACGCCCGCAGGTAGCGGCGGAGCGTCAGGAGCGACGTGGCGCCGGTCAGCACCACGCCGATGATCATCGCGAGAACGATGACCTCGACCAGGTCGGTGGCGCTCAGCTGGACGTTGAAGGGGAAGTACTGCTGCAGCGTATCGAGCCAGAGCGACTTGACCCCAATCAGCAGCCCGGCCGCGACCAGCCAGCCGAACAGCCCCGCGATGATCCCCTCGACCAGGAAGGGCAGCTGAACGTAGAAGTTCGAGGCGCCGACCAGGCGCATGATGCTGGTCTCCCGGCGCCGGTTGAAGGCCGACAGCCGGATCGTGTTGGCGACCAGCAGGATCGCCGCGATGATCAGGATGATGGCGATAATCACCACGGCGTTCCTGGCGCCGTTGAGCAGCTTGTAGAACTTGTCCAGGATCGACGAGTCGTCCACGACCTGGTCCACCCCGTCGCGGCCGTCCACGGTCTGCGCCACGACCGGGAAGTCCGTCTGCGTGTTCCTGAGCTTGACCTGGAACGAGTCCGGGATGTCGCCCTTGGACACGGAGTTGACGAACGACTGGTTCTGCGAGAACTCCTGGCGGAACCGGGAGTACGCCTCTTCCTGCGACTCGTATCTGACGCTGACCACCTGCGGCTTCAGCTTCTTCAGGTCGGCCAGGATCTGGGCCCGCTCGGCGGCGGTGGCCGCGCCGTTGTGCTCGCACTGCGGGCTGACGCTGGACCTGGTGCAGAGGTAGATCGACAGCTGAACCCGGCCCTGCCAGTAGGTCCTGGTGTTGTCCACCTGCTTGACGAACAGCAGGCCGGTGCCGAGCAGGGACAGGCTGATCGCGACGACCACGACCAACGCGATCGTCATGGTCAGGTTCCGCCTCAGGCCAATCCAGACCTCATGGAAGACGAACTGCGCACGCATGTGACGATCCTTCGGTAGTTCCCTCGCCGGGTCCCCGGTCAGTAAGCCTGACCGTAGACCCCTCGGGACTGGTCGCGGACGACCTTGCCGTACTCGAGCTCGATGACCCGCTTGCGCATGGAGTCGACGATCGCGGCGTCGTGCGTGGCCATGACGACGGTCGTGCCGGTGCGGTTGATGCGGTCGAGGACCTTCATGATGCCGATCGAGGTGGCCGGGTCGATGTTCCCGGTGGGCTCGTCGGCGAGCAGGATCATCGGGCGGTTGACGAACGCCCGGGCCATGGCGACCCGCTGCTGCTCGCCGCCGGACAGCTCGTCGGGCATCCGGTCGCGCTTGCCCTCCAGGCCGACCAGGTCGATGACCTCCGGCACGACCTTGCGGATGAACCGCCGGGGCTTGCCGATGACCTCGAGGGCGAACGCGATGTTCTGGTAGACGTTCTTGTTCGGCAGCAGCCGGAAGTCCTGGAACACGCAGCCGATCCGGCGCCGCAGGTGCGGCACCTTCCAGTTCGTGAGCCGGGCGAGGTCCTTCCCGGCCACATGAATCCGGCCGCCGGTGGGCCGCTCCTCCTTCAGCACCAGCCGGAGGAAGGTCGACTTGCCCGACCCCGACGGGCCAACCAGGAAGACGAACTCGCCCTTCTCGACGTCAAGGTTGACGTTCTCGAGGGCAGGCCGGTTCTGGTTGGGGTACGTCTTAGTGACGTTGTCGAAGTGGATCACAGGCCCATCGCAGCGCTCGACGATAGTGCGGAGGCGTCCCGGAGCCGCAGCATCCCGGTTTGGCCTCGGGCCAGTCTAGGGGGAAACTGGTCAGGAGGACCCAACATCGGCGAAGTGAACCCCGGCCGGGACACCGGCCAGAGGGGACCAAGATGAGCTGCGAACATCTCATCTGCGCGGCGTGCGCCGGACCTGTGGCAGAAGGTAATTGCCCGGTCTGCCAGGCCGCACGGGCAAATGTCCACCACCACGGCAGCGCGCTGCGGATGCCGCTGATTGTCGTCACGCTGGCCGCGCTGCTGATCTTGCTCGCCATGCACCTGGCCCAGTAAGGCCGGGGGTCACGGCCAGGGGCAGCGCCCCGGGGGTTACGAACCCTGCTGGCGCAGCCAGCGGATCTCGGCATCGATGAACTCATCGATCTCGCCGTCCATCACCGCCGCCGTGTTACCGGTTTCCACCCCGGTCCGCACGTCCTTGATGTTCTGGTAGGGGTGCAGTACGTAGTTGCGGATCTGGGTGCCCCAGCTCGTGGTGGTCGCACCGCGCAGCTCGGCCATCTTGGCCGCCTGCTCCTCGCGTTTGCGCTCCAGCAGCTTGGCCTGCAGCACCGTCATCGCGCTGGCCCGGTTCTGGATCTGGCTGCGCTCGTTCTGGCAGGACACCACGATCCCGCTCGGCAGGTGGGTGATCCGCACCGCCGAGTCGGTGGTGTTCACGCCCTGGCCGCCGGGACCGCTGGACCGGTACACGTCGACCCGCAGCTCGTCGTCCGGGATGTCGATGTGGTCGGCCCGCTGCACCACCGGGATCACGTCCACGCCCGCGAACGAGGTCTGGCGGCGGCCCTGGTTGTCGTACTTGGAGATCCGCACCATCCGGTGCGTGCCGTGCTCGCCGCGCAGCGTGCCGTAGGCGTACGGGGCCTTGACCGCGAACGTGGTGGACTTGATCCCGGCTTCTTCCGCGTAGGAGGTGTCGTAGACCTCGGTCGGGTAGCCGTGCCGCTCGGCCCAGCGCAGGTAGATGCGCTGCAGGCCCTCCGCCCAGTCGGCCGCGTCGGCCCCGCCGGCCTGCGCGTTGATGGTGATCAGGGCCTCCCGCGAGTCGTACTCGCCGGACATCAGCGTCCTGATCTCCAGCTGGTCCATCTCCTTGCGCAGCGCGGCCAGGTCCCGCTCGGCCTCGGCCCGGGCGGCCTCGTCGTTCTCGCTGTCGGACAGCTCGAACATGATCATCGTGTCGTCGAGCCGCTGCCGCAGGCTGGCCAGCCGGGACAGCTCGCTGTCCAGGTAGGACAGCCGCCGGGTGACCGCCTGACCCTGCTCCTGGTCCTCCCACAGGGCCGGATCGGCGGCGCGTTCGCGCAGCGCGTCGGCTTCCTTGCTCATCGCGCTCGGGTCGAGCACAGCTTCCACACTGGAGAGTTTCGCCGTCAGTTCGGCGATCTCGCCGGCGGGGTCGGTGGCCATGGCGGAAGCCTACGTCAGAAGAGGGGGTCAGATTTCCATACTGGTGTGGCACAAGTGACTCAGCTGGACACCGTGCCTACCTGGGCGGGCCACCGGGCCGGCCGCCGTGACCAGCCCGGGGCCTGCCGTGGTCAGTCGGGCAGCCGGCTGGCGCTGACCAGGGTGCGGATCGCCCGCACCGCCACCGACAGCATGGCCACGGTGAACACGTCGCTCTCCCAGATCTCGGTCAGCGTCTGGCCGGCCCGGATCACCGCCGACTCGTTCCGCCGGGCCCAGGCCAGCAGCCGCTGCTCCGGGGTGCCGCCCGAGCCGGTCACCATCAGCACGTCCTTGGCCAGCGCGGCGTGCGAGGCGTACAGATCGTCGCGCAGCGCCCCGCGGGCCATCGTGCTCCACCGGTCGTCCCTGGGCAGCGCGGTGATCCGGTCCCGGAGCCGGCCGATCTGCAGCCGGTCGGACAGGTCGAAGTAGACCTCCGCGGCCTCCTCCACCGGCCGCTTGGCCGACCTGGCCACCTGGACGATGTCGAACGCCGAGTAGCCGGGCACCATCGCCGAGACCCGGTCGGCTAGGTCGTCGGGCACGCCCTTGGCGGTCAGCGCGAGGCGCCGCTCCTCGAACCCGGTCACGTCGCGGCCGGCCAGCAGCTTGGGCACGTTGGCCGCGACCGCGGCCATGCCGTCGGCGAAGAAGTCGACCGTGGGCTGGATGCCGAACGGCGGGCGGCGGTTGGCCAGCAGCCACCGGACCGCTCGCTCGGTCAGCTTCCGGCCCTCGAGCAGCATCTGGATCTGCACGGTCGTGTCGACCTGGCCGTCCAGGGCCTCGACCTGGGCCCAGAAGTCCGGCATCTGGTACACGTCCCTGGCCACCAGCCAGGCCCGGGTGATGTCCGGGACGGACGCCCCGGTCTCCTCGGTCTGCCGGAACAGCGACGAGATACCGGACCGGTCGATCATGTCGTTGACCACCGCGGTGGTGATGATCTCCCGGTGCAGCCGGTGCGGCGGCATCAGGTCGGCGAACCGCTCCCGCATCGGCTCCGGGAAGTAGCTGGTCAGCACCCGGCGCAGGTAGGGGTCGTCGGGCACGTTGGAGGCCAGCACGTCCTGCGCGGTGGCGATCTTGGTGTGCGCGAGCAGCACGGAGAACTCGGGCACGGTCAGGCCCGCCCCGGCCGACCGGCGCTCGGCCAGCTCCCGGTCGCCGGGCAGCACGTCCAGCCGCCGGTGCACCCGCCGGTCCCGCTCCAGCTTCCTGATGTACCTGGCGTGCACGTGCAGCATCGACGGGGCCTGCGCGCGGGCCAGCGCCAGCGTCCGGTTCTGCTGGTAGTTGTGCGCCAGCACGAGCGCGGCGACCTCGTCGGTCATCTCGTGCAGCAGCCGGCTCCGGTCGGCCGCGGACAGGTCGCCCGCGTCCATCGCGGCGGCCAGCACGATCTTCATGTTGACCTCGTGGTCGGAGGTGTCCACCCCGGCCGAGTTGTCGATGAAGTCGGTGTTGACCAGCCCGCCGGCCAGCGCGTACTCGATCCTGGCCTCCTGGGTCAGGCCCAGGTTGCCGCCCTCCCCGACCACCCGGGCGCGCAGCGCGATGGCGTCGATCCTGACGCTGTCGTTGGACCGGTCCCCCACGTCCGCGTGGCTCTGGGTGCTGGCCTTCACGTAGGTGCCGATGCCGCCGTTCCACAGCAGGTCGACCGGCGCCGCCAGGATCGCCGAGACCAGCTGGTCCGGGGTCAGCGAGGAGGCGTCGCTGTCCAGCCCGAGCACCGCAGCGACCTGCGGGGTCAGCCGGACCGACTTGGCGGTGCGCGGCCACACCCCGCCGCCCGCCGAGATCAGCGCCGGGTCGTAGTCCGCCCACGACGACCGGGGCAGCGCGAACAGCCGGGCCCGCTCGGCGAAGCTGACCGCCGGGTCGGGGTCCGGGTCGATGAACACGTGCCGGTGGTCGAACGCGGCGATCAGCCTGATGTGCTCGGACCGCAGCATGCCGTTGCCGAACACGTCGCCGGACATGTCGCCGACGCCCACCACGGTGAAGTCGTGCGCCGCGGTGTCCAGGCCCAGGGTCTGGAAGCCGAACTTCACCGACTCCCACGCCCCGCGCGCGGTGATGCCCATCTTCTTGTGGTCGTAGCCATCCGAGCCGCCGGACGCGAACGCGTCGCCGAGCCAGAACCCGTAGCCCGTGGCGATCTCGTTGGCGGTGTCGGAGAACGTGGCCGTGCCCTTGTCCGCGGCCACCACCAGGTACGGGTCATCGCCGTCGTGCCTGGCCACCCGCGGGGGCGGCACCACCTTCCCGGCGGACAGGTTGTCGGTGATGTCCAGCATGGCCGAGATGAACATCTTGTAGCAGGTCAGCACCTCGGCGCCGACCGCGTCGCGATCCGGTGAGGCGGGCAGCTGCTTGCACACGAAGCCGCCCTTGGCGCCGGACGGCACGATGACCGAGTTCTTGACCTCCTGCGCCTTGGCCAGCCCGAGGACCTCGGTGCGGAAGTCCTCCGGCCGCTCGGACCAGCGCAGCCCGCCCCGCGCCACGTGCGCGAACCGCAGGTGCACGCCCTCGAACCGGGGCGAGTAGACGAACAGCTCGAAGCGCGGCCGGGGCGCGGGCAGGTCGGGCACCTCGGCCGGGTCCAGCTTGACCGCGAAGTAGGGCAGGCCCGCGCCGGGCTCCGGCTCCTCCTGGAAGTAGTTGGTCCGCAGCGTGGCGCGGATCAGCGCCCAGACCGCCCGCAGGATCCGGTCCTGGTCCAGGCTGGCCACCTCGTCGAGCTCGCCGCTGATCTCCTCGGCGATGGCCTCGCTCCGCTCGGACTGCCCGGGCTTCCGGTCCGGGTCGAACCGGGACTCGAACAGCGTGACCAGCAGCCGCGTCACGGTCACGTTGGACCGCAGCACCCGGGCGATGTAGTTCTGGCTGAACGAGGTGCCCGCCTGCCGCAGATACCGGGCGTAACCGCGCAGGACCACCACCTGACGCCAGGTCAGCGCGGCGTCCAGAACCAGCGCGTTGAAGTCGTCGTCCTCGGTCCGGCCGCGCCACAGCGCGTCCAGCGCCCCTTCGAGCAGCGGCCGGACCGCCTCCAGCGAGGCCGCGGGCCGGCCCGGCGCACCAGGCGAGCTGCGCCGCAGCCCGAAGTCGTAGATCCAGAACGGCGACTTGCCGCCGTTCGCGGCGAACTCGTACGGGTGCTCGTCGACCACGTCGACGCCCATGTGCTGGAGCCGGGGCAGGACGTCGGTCAGGGTCAGCGGCGCCTGCGTCCGGTAGATGGTCAGCCGCCACACCCGCGGCGCGTGCTGCTCGCTGGCCGCGGACCCGGTGGACAGCCCGTCTTCAGCCGGCTCAGTCCCGGCCGGCACGCCGCCCACGAACCCCTCGGACTCCCACAGCTCGAACGCGGTGTCCTGGCCCGACTCCCGCAGCGCGGCGATCCTGGCCAGGTCGCTGGCCGCGGCCGCGGCGGGCACGTCGGCCTTGTAGGTGTCCGGGATCGCGTCGTCGCACAGCGCGAGCATCGACCGGGCCGCGGCCGCGCCCATCACCCGGCGGGTCTCCTCAGCGAGGTCGTCGTCCCAGGACCGGATGGCCGCGACCAGCTGCCGTTCCAGGGCGGCCTCGTCCGCGTCGGGCAGCGTCCTGCCGCGGCCCGCCCGCACCACGATGTGCAGCCGGGACACCGCCGACTCGCCGACCATCACGCTGTAGCCGACCGACTCGCCGCCGAGCGCCTGGCGCAGGATCTCCTGGGCACGCAGCCGGATCCCGGTGGTGTACCGGTCCCTGGGCATGTAGATCAGGCAGGACATGTACCGGCCGTAGGGGTCCTTGCGCAGGAACAGCCGGGTCTGCTTGCGGTCCCGCAGCCGCAGCACGCCGTCCGCGATCGGGATCAGGTCCGGCACCGGGGCCTGGAACAGCTCCTCGCGCGGGTAGTTCTCCAGGAACTCGGCCAGGTCGTTGCCGTCGTGGCTGTCCGCGGCCAGGCCGGTGGCGGCCAGCACCCCGGCCAGCTTGCGGCGCAGCACCGGGATCCGGGTGATGCTCTCGGAGTACGCCGAGTGCGTGTACAGCCCGAGGAACCGCTGCTCGCCGGTCACCTTGCCGTCCGGGCTGAACCGCTTGACCGCGACGTAGTCCAGGTAGTGCGGCCGGTGCACGGTGGACATCGAGTTGGCCTTGGTCAGGATCAGCAGCCGCGGCTCGGTGGCCCTGGCCCGCACCTCGGGCGGCAGCGCGGCGAACGCGCTCGACGCCTGCCGGTCGTGCCGCAGGATGCCGAGCCCGGTGCCGGGCACCGCGGACAGCTGCATCCCGTCCGCCCCGTCGACCAGGTCGTACTCGCGGTAGCCGAGGAACGTGAAGTGCCCGTCGGCCAGCCAGCGCAGCAGCGCCTCTATCTCGCCCGCCGATTCGGCGTCATCGCCGGCCGGCGGCGCGGCCAGGGCCAGTGAGTCGGCCAGGGCCAGGGCCCGGGCGCGCATCTTCGGGTAGTCCTCGACCGCGGCCCGCACGTCGCCGAGCACCCGCTCCAGGTCGGCGGCCAGTTCCGCGGCCTCGCCCGGCCCGGACAGCGCGCTCGTCTCCAGGTGGATCCACGACTCCTTGATCTCGTCGTGGGTGGCCGGTGACCCGTCGGACACCCCGAGCACGCCGTGCATCGTGCCGCCGACGTCCCTGATCACCCGCAGCTGCGGGTGGATGACCTCGTGCACCTCCAGGCCGCACCGGTGCACCGCCATCAGCACCGAGTCCACCAGGTAGGGCATGTCGTCGGTGACGATGTCTATGGTGGTCCCGGTCGGCTCCAGCGCGGCCGGCCCGGCGGCCTGCACCCGGACCACGGGCCGGCCCTGCGGCCGGAGCGCGGCGAACGCGGCCTGCTCCATGGCCACCGCCGCGACTCGCTCGGCCCCCGCCTCGGCGAGGTCCTCCACGGCCACGTGCCGGTAATAGGCGTCCAGGAAGCGGGGAACGTCACCGACCCCGGTGTCGGTGCGTCCCACCCGGGCGGCTTGGGCCAGCAGGGACTTCTTACCGCCGGAGTTGTCCGTCATCCCGAGAATCCTTTTCCCGTACGGGCCGCGCCGTTGCGGCCGCTAGAGCCAATCTCGCAGGTCCCAGAGCAACGGGTAATACCGCAGCGGAACCCGCTGGTGGAGGTAGGGAGCGCCGGTCGAGCCGCCGGTTCCTGACTTGGTGCCGATCTGCCGTTCCACCATCTGGACGTGCCTGGCTCGCCACAACCCCGCTATTTCATCATGAGTCAGCAGGTCCTCGGCGAGCTGCCACTCCTCATCGTGCTTGGCCCGGTCCCTGGCCACGGTGACGAGCGACGCCAGGATCTCGTTGTCGTCACCGACCGGCAGCCCGCGGGCGCGCAGCACGACCAGGAACGCGTCCCACAGCGACGGCTCGGCCAGCCGGCGGGCCAGCCGGTCCCGCTCGGCGCCGGTCAGCTGCCGGAACCGGCGGACGAACCCGGGGTCCTTCAGCCCGGACAGGAACTCCAGCTCGCGGAACTGCACCGACTGGAACCCGCTGGCCGGCGCCAGCGCGGCCCGGAACTCGACGAAGTCCTGCGGGGTCATGGTCTCCAGCACATCGACCTGGCGGACCAGCAGCTCCTCGATCACGTGGGTGCGGCGCAGCAGGTGCCGGGCCCGCCAGGTCTCGCCGGAGAGCATCGCGTCCCGCACCGCGGTCAGCTCGTACAGCAGCTGGGCGAACCACAGCTCGTAGCACTGGTGCACGGTGATGAACAGCAGCTCGTCGTGGGCGGGCGGCTGGCTCTGCGGCAGCTGCTGGGCGAGCAGCTCGGCCAGCCGCAGGTAGCTTCCGTAGGTCAGCTTGCCGCCTTCCTCGCCGAAGCTGCGGGGCGGCACCGGGGGGCGGCTCACCGCGGGTCCTGCGGCACGTAGTGGGCCAGTACCTCCGGGTTCGCCAGCGAATCCGGGTCGGCGGCCTGCGCCAGCGGTGTGCCCAGCAGGATCTTGCGCACCGGCACCTCCAGTTTCTTGCCGGACAGCGTGCGCGGGATGCCGGGCACCAGGTGGATCTCGTCCGGCGCGTGCCGGGGCGACAGCTCGGCTCGCAGCGCGGCCCGGATCCGGCCCGCCAGCGCGTCGTCCAGCACGGCCCCGGCGGCCAGCACCACGTACAGCACCAGCCGGCCCTCGGTGCCGAGCTGCCCGGTGTCCACCACCAGGCTGTCGGTGACCTCCGGCATCCGCTCGATCACCCGGTAGAACTCCGAGGTGCCCATCCGGACCCCGCCGCGGTTCAGCGTGGCGTCGGACCGGCCGTAGATCACGCTGCCGCCGTCGGGCAGGAACATGATCCAGTCGCCGTGCCGCCACACCCCCGGGTAGTCGGCGAAGTAACTGGCCCGGTACCGCTCACCGTCCGGGTCGTTCCAGAACCCGACCGGCATGGACGGCATGGGCGCGGTCACGACCAGCTCGCCGACCTCGCCGGTCACCGGCTTTCCCGCCGCGTCGAAGGCCTCCACCTGGGCGCCGAGGAACCGCCCGGCGATGATCCCGGCGCGGACCGGGAGCAGCGGGCTGGACCCGACGAACCCCGTGCAGACATCCGTCCCCCCGGACATCGAGCCGAGAATCAGGTCCCGCTGGACACTGCCGTATACCCAGCTAAAACCTTCGGGTGGCAGCGGCGAGCCGGTAGACCCGATGCCCCGCAGCCGGGAGAGGTCATACTCAGCACCGGGCGTGATCCCGGCCTTGGCGCAGGCCAGCAGGTACGGGGCGCCGGTACCGGCGTAGGTCGTCCCGGTCTCGGCGATCAGCTGCCACAGTGAACCGGCCGCCGGGTAGGCGGGCGCGCCGTCGTACAGCACGATCGCCACCCCCGTGAGCAGCCCGCTGGCCAGGTAGTTCCACATCATCCAGCCGGTGGTGGTGAGCCAGAAGAACACGTCCCCGGGGCGGAGGTCCTGGTAGAACGACAGGGCCTTGAGGTGCTCGAGGACGATCCCGCCGTGGCCGTGCACGATCGGCTTGGGCAGGCCGGTGGTGCCCGAGGAGTACAGCACCCACAGCGGGTGCTCGAACGGCACCGGCGTGAACGAGGTCTGCTGCGGCGGGTTCGGCCCGCCCAGGCCGTCCCAGGCCAGCACCGTCAGGCCGGCCAGGTCCAGCGGCGCGGTGCCCGGCCCGTCCGGCTCGCCGGTCAGCACCACCGCGCTGAGCCCGGGCAGCTGCGCCGCGATCCTGGCCACCTCGGCCCGCCGGTCGTAGGCCTTGCCGTTGTACCGGTAGCCGGGCGAGGCGACCAGCACCTTCGGCGAGATCTGCGCGAACCGGTCGATGACGCTGGTCGCGCCGAAATCCGGCGAGCAGGACGACCAGACCGCGCCGAGGCTGGCCGCGGCGAGCATGGCGATCAGCGCCTCGGGCACGTTCGGCAGGTAGCCGCCGACCCGGTCGCCGGTGCGCACGCCGGCCCCGGCCAGCCCCGCGGCCACCCGGGCCACCTCCCGGTCCAGCTCGCCGTAGGTCAGCTCGCTGCGGCGGCTGTCCTCGCCGCGGTAGAGCACGGCGGTCCGGCCCGGTTCTGTGCGGGCGGTCAGCAGCGCCTGCCGGGCGTAGTTCAGGGTGGCGCCGGGGAACCAGTGCACGTCCGGCATGATCCCGCCGGTCAGCACGGGGCCGTCGCCGCGCTCGCCGGCCACGCCGAAGTAGTCCCACAGCGAGCCCCAGAACCCGGCCAGGTCGGTGACCGACCATTCCCACAGCTCCTGGCCGGGGTCCAGGTGCAGCCCGCGCTGATCGGCCAGCCAGCGGGCGTAGTGCGCGAGCCTGCTGGCCGCGGCGGACTCCGCGGTCGGCTCCCACAGCACGGCGCCATAGTCCGGTCCGGCGTAAGCCGCCGCCAGTTCCGCGGACCCGAACGGGGCGCCGGTGTGATCGTCAATGGGCATGGCCCCAGCATGCGAGGTACATCGCCGGGCCGCAACGACACATCAGGATGGATTACGGAAGGTGCCCGGCGACCCACCCGGTTCTGGCCTGCCGGGCATGGGCGCGGGCGGCACGGGTACGCCTGCGCCATGAGCAGGTTGCGTGACAGCGTGCGCCGCCGGCGCGGGACCGCTGAATCCGTCCCCCCGCAGGCCCTTTCGCCGGCTTCCCCGGCTTCCCCGGCTTCCCCGGGCGCGCCGGACGAACCGGACCTGGCCGGGGAGTTCGCCGAGCTGGCCGGCGAGCTGCCCGGTGCCGACGAGACCCGGCAGCGCCGGGCGCTGGCCGCGGCCCGCCGCAGGGTCGCCAGGAGCGGCGCCGTCACCTGGCACGGCGCCCGGTCGGCCGGGCACTGGATGGCCGAGCAGGTGATCTCGATGGCGCCGCGGGTCCCGGTCAGGGACGTGGCCACGCTGCGCCGGCAATACCCCGGTAAGACCCCTGAGGAGCTGGCCGACGTCGTGATCCGCCAGGCCGCCCGGACCGCGGCCGGGATCGGCGCGGCCGTGGGCGCCGCCTCGGTGCTGCCGATGATGCCTGCCATGCCGGTGGAGGTGACCACCGAGACGCTGGCCCTGGTCGCCATCGAGCTGAAGATGATCGCCGAACTGCACGAGGTGTACGGGCTGCGCGCACCGGGCTCGGCGATCGAGCGGATGACCGCCTACGTCGGGTCGTGGGCCCGGCGGAGCGGGGTGGTCGGCCTCGCCCCGGGCGGGATCCTCCTGGCCGTGGGCTCGCCGCTGCGCCGCCGGCTGCAGCGGCGGCTGCTGGCCCGGGCCAGCCGCAGCGCCATCTCGCTCGGCCCGCTGCTGACCGGGATGGCCGCCGGGGCGTGGCTGAACCAGAGCGAGACCCGCAAGCTCGGCCAGGACATCAGGAACGACCTGCGGCACCGGTCCCCGTCGGCCGGGCGCTGGCCCAGCTAGCGCGCGGCCAGCCCGCGGCTGACGCGCCGCTAGCCCGCCGAGGGCATGGTCAGCAGCCCGATGCCGCGCAGCACGGCGGGCACGTCGGCCAGGTCCGGCAGCACCAGGTCAGCGCCGGCCGCGAGCAGGTCGCTCTCCGTGGACCGGCCGGTGGCCACGGCCACGCTGCGGGCCCCGCCCCGTTTCGCCGCCGCCACGTCCCTGACCGAGTCGCCGACGTAGACCGTGTTGCGCTCGGTGAACGCCTTGCCGTACTTCTCCGCGGCCCGGCCCCGGGCCATCATCACCAGCGCGCCCTTGGGGTAGCTCTCCGAGCCGTACCCGCCGACCTCGAAGTCGAAGTAGCTCGCCAGGCCGAAGGCGGCCAGCTTGGCCACCGCGTTGGGCCGGATCGTGCCGGTCAGCACGGACTGCACGACCACGTCCGGCCGGCTGGCCAGGGTCTCGACCGCCTGGGCGGCTCCGGGCAGCAGGCGGCCCTGCCCGGTCAGGTCGCCCTGGCGGGCCGCGAACGCGCCGGCCAGCGCGTCGTAGAAGGCGGTCAGGAGCGCGTCGCCGCCGTCGTCTTCGGTGCCGGCGCCGGCGCCGATGCCAGTGCCGGTGCCAGTGCCGGCGTCGTTGCGGGCCAGCGCGTCGAAGAAGATCTCCGACTCGCTCTGCCCGGCGAACTGCGGCAGCTGGATCAGCCGCCGCCCGGTGACCTGCTGGAACGCGTCGGCGTAGGCGGCCCTGGTGACCCGGTTGACGTCGACCAGGGTCAGGTCGATGTTCCAGAGCACGAGGCAGCGAATGAGGGCCTCCGGGGCGTCACAGCCAAAGGAACGGTGAAGAGCACAGCGAGAGTACCGCCCCGGCGGCCGCCCGGCTCAGCCCATGTGCGGATACCGGTAGTCGACCGGCGGCACGAACAGCTCCTTGATGGTCCGCGGGCTGGCCCAGCGGGTCAGGTTGAGCATCGAGCCGGCCTTGTCGTTGGTGCCGCTGGCCCGGCCGCCGCCGAACGGCTGCTGGCCGACCACCGCGCCGGTGGGCTTGTCGTTGATGTAGAAGTTGCCGGCCGCGAACCGCAGCTTCTCCGTCGCCGCGGCGATCGCGGCCCGGTCCTGGGCGATGATCGCGCCGGTCAGCGCGTATGGCGACACGTCGCCGGCCTGGGCCAGCACCTCGTCGTACCGCGCGTCGTCGTACACGTGCACGGCCAGGATCGGGCCGAAGTACTCGGTGGTGAACACCTCGTCGGCCGGGTCGGTGCAGGCCAGCACCGTCGGCTCGACGAAGTACCCGTCCTGTCCGTGCACCTCGCCGCCGGTCAGCACGGTCACCGACGGGGTGGCCTTGGCCCGGGCCAGCGCGGCGGTGTGCTTGGCCAGCGCACGGTCGTCGATCACCGCGCCCATGAACAGCGAGAAGTCAGCGGACACGTCGCCCACGGTGAGCCCGGCGGCCTGGGCCACGAAGTCGTCGCCCATCCGGTCCCACACCGACCGGGCCACGTAGGCCCGGGACGCCGCCGAGCACTTCTGGCCCTGGTACTCGAACGCGCCCCGGATCAGCGCGGTGGCCAGCACCGCTGGGTCGGCCGACGGGTGCGCGATGACGAAGTCCTTGCCGCCGGTCTCGCCGACCAGCCGCGGGTAGCTGCGGTAGCCGGCGATGTTCTCCCCGACCGTCCGCCACAGGTGCTGGAACGTGCCGGTGGACCCGGTGAAGTGGATGCCGGCCAGGTCCGGCGCGGTCAGCGCGACCCGGGACACCGCGGCGCCGTCGCCGGTGACCAGGTTGATCACGCCGGGCGGCAGCCCGGCCGCCTCCAGCAGCCGCATCAGGTAGTGCGCGGACAGCTGCTGGGTGGGGGACGGCTTCCACACCACGACGTTGCCCATCAGGGCCGGGGCGGTGGGCAGGTTGCCGGCGATCGAGGTGAAGTTGAACGGGGTGATGGCCAGCACGAAGCCCTCGAGCGGCCGGTACTCGAGGCGGTTCCAGGCACTGGTGGTTGAGGACGGCTGCTCGGCGAGTAGCTGGCGGCCGAAGTGCACGTTGTACCGCCAGAAGTCGATCAGCTCGCAGGCGGCGTCGATCTCGGCCTGGAACGGCGACTTGGACTGGCCCAGCACGGTGGCCGCGTTGATCGTGGCCCGCCACGGGCCGGCCAGCAGCTCGGCGGCCTTGAGCAGGACCGCGGCCCGGTCGTCGTAGGACAGCGCCCGCCAGCCCGGCGCGGCCGCCCGGGCCGCGTCGATCGCGGCGGCCACCTCGGCGTCGGTGACGTTGCCCAGGTCACCGAGCACATGCTGGTGGTGGTGCGGCTGGACGACGGCGATCCGGTCGCCGCTGCCCATCCGCTGCTGGCCGCCGATCGTCATGGTCAGCTCGGCCCGTTCGCCGGCCAGCTCCTTGACCCTGGCCTCCAGCGCGGCGCGCTCGGCGCTGCCCGGGGCGTAGGTCCTGACCGGCTCGTTGACCGGCGGCGGAACGTTGGTGACGGCATCCATACGGCTCGGCCTCCCTGCGCTCGCTGACGTCGATGGCAGCATTCTCATCGTCGCACGGCAGAGTGCGGGCGCAACCGGCCCGGGGGCAGTGCTGGCCGGGGCCAGTGCTGGCCGGGTCAGCGCTGGCCGGGTCAGGCGACCAGGTACTGCAGTTCCTGGCGGGCGTACCACATCAGCTCGTGGCCCTCCGCGCCGTCCACGGTGAACCGGGCGTCGTCGTCGCCCTCGTCGGCCTTGGCCAGCGCGGCCACCGCGGCCCGGATGTCGTCCACCGCGACCACGTCGTCCACGTGCCCGGACACCACCAGGCTGACCGGAACCTCGCCGCTGACCTCGACCGCGGCCGGGTCGGCGGCCCCGCTGACCGCCTTGACCCGCTCGTCCGGGATCTCCACCGCGAGCACGACCCGGCGCGGCGGCGCGTCCGGCTCCTCGGCCAGCCGCCGCAGCGACGCCCGGGCCGCCTGGGCCATCGCCACGTACTCGAGTTCCTCGAGGTCCCCGCTCCTGTACCACTCGCGCAGCGCCGGGGTGACCGCGAAACCGCGCAGCGGCGGATCGCCCACCTCAGAACGGCCGAGCACCGCTGCCAGCGCTGGCAACGTGCCGGGAAGGTAAACGCGCATCGGGTCCCCATACGGTGCGGCCGCGCTCCCGCGGCGGCGTCACGCTTCCTAGTGAAGCAGGAAGGAGACCAGAGTGTGCCACCATCGGCGGCCGGCCGGCCCGGATTTAACGCCGGCGTGACCAGATAGATGAATCCGGCGGACCGGGCGTTAGGGCCTGTCTCGGAGTCCCGGGTCGATCAGGGAGCGGGCATCCCGCGCCCGGCTGGCAAGGCGGAGGAGGAGCCAATAGCGGAGCTATTGGCAACGACGACAACGCCGCCAGCCGGGATGCGGGGGCCCGCGAGCCGGCCGGGGACTCCGAGACAGGCCCTAACTGCCGTTCCGGCGCGGCCCCGGCGGGTGGCGGGCCAGCGCGTCGGTAACCGCGGTGACGGCGGCGTCCAGCGGCTCGTGCTCCCACACCCGGACGACCTCCCAGCCCGCCGCGGCCAGCGCGGCGTCGGCGGCCCGGTCGCGTTCCACGTTCCGCAGCAGCTTGGGGTTCCAGTAGCCGGTATTGACCGCGGGCTTGCTGCCGTGATCGGGGCAGCAGTGCCAGAAGCAGCCGTCCACGAACACCGCGACCCGGCGCGCGGTGAACACGATGTCCGGCCGGACCCGTGCCCCGCTCTCCAGGTCGAGCCGCAGGTCCTTGCGGTAGCGGTAGCCGCGGCCGTGCAGGGCCCGGCGCAGCGCCAGCTCGGGCTTGGTGTCGCGGCGGCGGATCGCCGCCATGTTGGCCGACCGGCCGGGGCTGGACGGGTAGGGATACTCGGCCACGGACGCCAACGCTAGAGCAGTGACCGCCGTGGCGTCACGTGGTCAGTGCGTGGGGTGGTCAGAGCGTAAGGCGGGCAGCGCGTCAGGGGGACAGCGCCTCAGGGGGAATGGCCAGCAATTCGGACAGCCGGGCGATGGTGCCGACGAGCTCCCGGTGGTGGATGCCGGTCATCCCGATGGCCTCGGCCGCGGCGATGTTGCGGTCGATGTCGTCGATGAACACGCACTGCTCAGGCGGCAGGCCGAGCAGCCCGGCCGCGTGCCAGAAGATGCGCTCCTCGGGCTTGCGCATGCCGGTGTCACCGGAGATCACCACCGCGTCGAACAGCTCGCCGAACTGCTCCCGCGGGTAGCTCCACCGGCCCCAGGAGTTGGACAGCAGCGCGGTCTGGAACCCGGCCCGGCGGATCCCGCGGAGCACCGCGTGCATCCCCTCGTCCGGCCGCATGGCGTGGAACATCCGGGTCAGCAGCCCGTCCGCGATCACCGGCGTGCCGTCGGCCATCGCGATCTCGGCCGCCAGCAGGCGCTCGAACTCCTCGTCCGTGCACTCGCCGCGCTCCAGCAGGTGGATCGGGTTCGGCGGGCCGTCCTCGTCGTAGGCGTGCAGCACCCAGGACCGCATCACCTCGGTGTAGCGTTCCCGGTCCACGCCCTCGGCGATGATCCAGGCGTTGATGGTCTCGGTGATCGGGCTGGTCATCACGCCGCCCCAGTCCGTGATCACGGCGCGCACCTCGGTCACGCCCCCATGCTAGGCGACGCCTACTTACCACTCCCGCCCCAGCCCACCATGTTCCGCCGCCCTTCCCCCCACCGCCGTTCCCCCCGCCCCCGCCCTGTCACACCCCGAGAGCGATCGATGTTACGTCGCTTAGCTTCTTGGCGGCTGGGGTTGGTGGGACTGCAGCGGGACGCGCGCTGGCTGCCGGGCCGGGCGGGGCTGGCAGAATCGCGGGCATGACTGGAGTAGCTGTCGTGACCGGGGCCAGCAGCGGGATCGGGGCGGCCACTGCGGTCCGGCTGGCCGAGGCCGGCTACCACGTGGTGGCCGCGGCCCGGCGGTCGGACCGGATCGAGGCGCTGGCCGAGCAGATCCGCGGCAAGGGCGGCCGGGCCGAGGCCAGGACGCTGGACGTGACCGACCGGGCCGCGGTGGACGCGCTGGCCGCCTCGCTCGACCGCTGCGATGTGCTGGTCGCCAACGCGGGCGGAGCGGTGGGCGGCGACCAGATCGCGGACGGGTCGCCGGACGACTGGCGAGCCATGTACGAGGTGAATGTGCTCGGCACGCTGCACGTCACCCAGGCTCTGCTGCCCGCGCTGGTGGCCAGCGGGGCGGGCACGGTCGTGGTGATGGGATCGACAGCCGGGTTCGTGGCGTACGAGGGCGGCGGCGGGTACGTCGCGGCCAAGCACGGTGCGCACGCGCTGGCCGCCACGCTGCGGCTGGAGCTCTACGACAAGCCGGTCCGGGTGATCGAGATCGCGCCCGGCATGGTGAAGACCGACGAGTTCGCGCTGAACCGCTTCCGCGGCGACGCCGGCAAGGCCGCGGCGGTCTACGCCGGGGTGGCCGAGCCGCTCACCGCCGACGACGTGGCCGACGCGGTGACCTGGGCGGTGACCAGGCCCGCGCACTTCAACGTGGACCTGATGGTGATCCGGCCGCGGGCCCAGGCGGCCCAGCACAAGGTGTACCGCGAGGGATAGCCGGTGCAGGAGTAGCCGGTTACGGCCCGGCGAAGACCTGACGGCCCGCGATCCAGGTCGCCCGGGTCCGCAGGTCGTCGCCCAGCCAGGCCAGGTCGGCGGCGGCCCCGGGGGCGAGCCGGCCCAGCCAGGGGCAGCCGATCAGGTCCGCGGGCACCCGGGTGGCGGCGGTGACCGCGGTGGGCAGCGGCACGCCGATGGCCACCAGGTTCGCCACCGCCTGGTCCAGCCGCAGCGCGGAGCCGGCCAGCGTGCCGTCGGCCCGTACCGGCGCCGGGACCACGTCCGGCAGTGCCGGACCCGGGGCTGGGTCCGCGTCCGGGTTCGGGCCCGGGCCTGCGGGTGCGCCGGGCGGCGGCCCGGCCAGGCCGAGCGGCGGGGCGTCGTGCATCTCGACCGGCTCGCCGCCCAGGCGGTGGCGGCGGCCCGGCGGCTGACCCGCGCTGGCCACCGCGTCGGTGACCAGGAAGATCCGGCCCGGGGCCGTGGCGAACGCGATCAGGCAGGCGGCCGCGGACACGTGCCGCAGGTCCGCGATCAGCCCGCTGGTCAGCCGGGGGTCGGTGAGCGCCTGGCCGACCACGCCGGGTTCCCGGTGCCGCAACGGCGACTGGGCGTTGTACAGGTGGGTGACCATCCGCGCGCCGGCCTGCGCCGCCGCGCTGACCTGGGCCGCGGTCGCATCGCTGTGGCCCACGCTGACCCGCACCCCGGCCGCGGCCAGCCGCGCCACGGCGTCAAGCCCGCCGGGCGTCTCCGGGGCCAGCGTGACCACGGCCAGCGCCGGGCCCGCGGCTTCCATCAGCATGGTGACCGCGTCCGGCGACGGCGGGATGATCGCGTCGGCCTGGTGCGCGCCGCGCCGGGACGGCGCCAGGAACGGGCCCTCCAGGTGCAGGCCGAGCACCCGGGCCCCGCCCGGCGGCAGGCCGTCGATGATGGCCGCCGCGGACCGGGCCGCGGCGGCCAGGTCCGGCAGCGGCGCGGTGATCAGCGTGGGCAGGTACGCGGTGGTCCCGGTCTCGGGCAGCCGCCGGCTGACCGCCGCCCAGCGGTCCGCGCCCGCGTCCTGGAAGCTGACCCCGAAGTACCCGTTGATCTGCAGGTCGACCAGGCCGGGCACGAGCACCCCGTGGTCCAGCGCCAGGCTGGGCCGGCGCGGCGGCGGGCCCTGGCCCACCTCGGTGATCACCCCGCCGGTCACGTCCACGTACCCGGGGGTGAGGACCGCCACGGCCGGCCCGGCGAGCGGGCCCGCGGTGGCCGGGATGACCCGGGGCGCGGAGATCAGCATGGGCTGGCCAGCGTAACGCGGCCGCCGGGCTCAGCCCGCTCCCCCCGCCCCGGCCAGCCCGGTCACGGTCCGCCGCGCGGCGGACCGCTGCGCCCTGGCGACCGAGCTGAGCAGGGCCCGCATCTCCCTGGCCACCCAGGTGGACCGCTCCATCATCGCGACATGCCCGGTCTGCGGCAGCACCACGACCCGGGCGCGCTGGAACGTCCGGGCTGCCCGGCCGGCCAGGGCCGAGCGGACCAGCCGGTCGTGGCTGCCGTACAGCACCAGCGTGGGCGCGCTGATCCGGGCCGCGTCCCGCCACAGCGAGCGCGGGCCGTGCCGGGTGTACTCGGCGACCAGGCCGCGGGCGGACGCGACCATCACCGCGTGCCGGTAGTCGAGTTCGTCCCGGCGCATCACCTCGGCGGCCGCCTCGGCGTACCTGACCGGGTGGATCAGGGACGGGTCCGCGTACACGTCCTTGACCACGGTGGCCGTCCTGACCTCGGCGGGGATCAGGTCGAACCGGCGCAGCAGCCAGGCCCCCAGGCCGGGCGCGCAGAGCACGGAGACCCGCAGCGGCAGCGGCCGCGGCCACAGGTCGGGCAGCGCGGGCGAGATCAGCGTCAGCGTGCGGATCAGGTCCGGGCGCAGCGCGGCGACCCGGGTGCAGACCGCGCCGCCGAGCGAGTTGCCGACCAGGTGCACCGGCCAGTTATGGCGCTGCTCGATCAGCCCGATGACGGACCGGGCCCGGCCGGTGACCGAGTAATCGCCGTCGGCCGGCACCGGCGAGTAGCCGAATCCCGGCAGGTCAAGCGCCTCCCCGTGGAGTGCGGGCAGGTCCGGCTTGCTGCCGCCCGCGGCCGGGCGGCGGAGCACATCCATCAGGTCGGTCCAGTTGGTGCTCGCCCCGCCCAGGCCGTGCACGAACACCGCGGGCTGAGCGTTCTCGGACAGGGCGGGCGCGGACCGCACGAAGACACTGCCACCGTCCGGCAATCCGACGAACTCCCCTGGCCAGACCGGAACCGGCTCGGTCGTCATCCAGATACCCCTTGTTCATCCCCGCTTGGCTGATGCCGAGCCTAACTCCGGAAACCGGGGGTGCGTCCAGGTCAGCCGGCCTCCTCAGCCGTCAGGCGCTGGCCCGGCGGCGGGTCCGGCGCCGGTCGGGGGCGGCCTGCTCCTCGTCGGCCGCCGCCTTGGCCGCCGCGGGCTTCGTGGTCCGGCCGGTCCTGGACGGGCTGGCCGCCTTGCCCGGGCCGTCGGCGCGGCCGCGGCCGGACCGGCCGTCCTTGGCCGCGGCGATGCTGGCCTTCAGCGCGTCGGCCAGGCTGACCGGCTCGTCGTCGGCCGCCTTGCCGTTCTGCGGCTGGATCACGTCGCGGCCCTCGACCTTGGCCTCGACCAGCTCGGTCAGCGCTTCCCTGTACCCGTCGTGGTGGGCTTCCGGGTCGAAATCCTGGCTCATCGAGTCGATCAGCGAGGCGGCCATCTTCAGTTCCTGGGTGCGGACGTTGATGTCCTGCTCGAGGAAACCGAAGTCGGGAACCCGGACCTCGTCCGGCCACAGCAGCGTCTCCAGCACCAGGACCCCGTCCCGGCTGCGCAGCACGGCCAGCGATTCCCGCTGGCGCAGCGCCACCTGCACGACGGCGACCTTGCCCGACCGCTCCATGGCGTCGCGCAGGAGCACGTAGGCCCGGGCGCCGGAGTTCTCCGGCTCGACGAAGTAGCTGCGGGCCAGCAGGATCGGGTCGATGTCGGTCTCGGGCGCGAAGTAGAGCACCTCGATGCTGCGCAGGGTGGGCAGCGGCAGGTCGGCCATGTCGTCGTCGGTCAGCACCACGATCTCGCCGCTGGGCAGCTCGAAGCCCTTGGCGATGTCCTCGTAGGGCACTTCCTCGCCGTCCAGCGAGCAGACCCGGCGGAACCGGATCCGGCCGCCGTCCTCGCGGTGGACCTGACGGAACGTGATGTCCTTCTGCTCGGTCGCGGTGTACAGCTTGACCGGGATGGTGACCAGGCCGAAGGAGATCGAGCCCTTCCACATGCTGCGCATGGTGACTCCCTACCCGGTCGCGGTGCTGATACCAGCAGTGTTGCCCGGATTGCCGTGATCAGGCAATTTGGGGTTGCGGGCGGAACGGGCCGTCCGCGGGCCGGATGCCGAAGCCGGTCCAGCTACCCGCCGTAAGATAAACAAGGTTCCGGCCCATCCGACGAGTCGGGGAGACAGGTGTGAGCGCAACGCGGCAGGCCCGCCCAGCAGGCTCGCGGCTGCCTCGGCAGGCCCGCCGACGGCAGTTGCTCGGCGCGGCCCAGGAAGTGTTCGTTGCGCAGGGCTACCACGCAGCGGCCATGGACGACATCGCCGACCGCGCCGGGGTCAGCAAGCCCGTGCTGTACCAGCACTTCCCCGGCAAGCTCGAGCTCTACCTGGCGCTGCTGGACGAGAGCGCGGAGAAGCTCACCGCGATCGTCCGCGACGCGCTGTCCTCCACCACCGAGAACCGGGAGCGGGTGCCCGCCACGTTCCGGGCGTTCTTCGACTTCGTCGGCGACGAGGGCGAGGCGTTCCGGCTGGTGTTCGAGTCAGACCTGAGCAACGAGCCCGCGGTGCGGGCCAGGCTGGAGCGCAGCACGCACGAGTGCGCCAGCATGATCAGCCAGTTCATACGCGAAGACGCGGGCGTCGGCGAGGCCGAGGCGTACCTGCTCGGCATCGCGCTGGCCGGGATGGCCCAGGTCAGCTCCCGGTACTGGCTGAGCACCGGACGGGCGATCCCGCAGGATGCGGCCGAGCAGCTGCTGGCCCGCCTGGCCTGGCGAGGCATCAGCGGCTGGCCGATGACCGAGCGCTGAGCCGCGGCCGGAGTGGCGTTTCGCTCGCGGCGTAGCTGATCGAAGGCGGACGGGAGTCTCCCGGCCACGGACCGGGGTTAGCCTCGAAACGAGGCGAGAGGAGTGCCGTGGAAGTCAAGATCGGTATCCAGAACGTGGCCCGGGAGCTCGTGGTCGAAACCACCACGACGTACGAGGAAGTCGAGGCCGCCCTGGCCGCGGCGGTGAAGGCCGAGGCGGGCATCTTCATCCTGCAGGACGAGAAGGGCCGCCGGGTCATGGTGCCGGCCGACAAGATCGCTTACGTCGAGTACTCCGGCTCCGAGTCCCGCCGCGTCGGCTTCGGCTGAGCAGAGAGTCATCCCGATCCTGGCTAAGCCTTAACCGCCGGCGCAGCCGGCCCACCGAGGGACGGCCGGCGGAGCCAGCAGTACTGGCTCGTGGCGGGCCGCGGCGCTGTTTTCCTGACGAGCGATGAGGCGCGACGAAGGAGCGCCGAGGGAGCGAGGAGGGAAGGCAGCGCCTTCCAGCGGCCTGGAGCGAGCGGCTAGCACAGCTAGGGTTCCAGGCCCAGGGCAGCCATCCGGCGGGCGTGGGCGTCGGTGAGGTCGGCGAACATCCGGCCTATGTCGCCCAGGCTGGCCGAGCCGCCGGTGAGCAGCCGGGCCAGCGGGGCGCGCTCGGCGGCCACCCGCTGCGCCTGGCCGAGCGCTTCGCCGACCAGGCGGCGTGCCCACAGCGCGAGCCGTCCGGCCACCCGGGGGTCGGCCTCGATCGCCGCCCGGACCCGGGCTATGACGAATCCGGCGTACCCGGTGTCCGCCAGCACGTCGGCGACCAGGGCCTTGGTCTCCGGGTCCAGCAGGCCGGCGACCTGGCCGTAGAAGTCGGCCGCCACCCCGGCGCCTACGTACGCCTTGACCAGGCCCTCCAGCCAGTCAGCCGGCACGGTGCGGGCGTGGAACGCGTCGATCGCGGCCATGAACGGCTGCATGGCCAGGGCGGGATCCGCGGCGGACCGCTCGATCCGCGCCCGGGCCAGCTGGAAGTGCCCGAACTCGGCCACCGCCAGGCCGGCCAGGGCCGCCTTGTCGTCGATTGACTCGGCCAGCGCCGCATCTTCCGACATCCGGAAGAACGCCGTCAGCGAGCCGTAGGCGAGAAGCCCCAGCAGGTCGATGACCCCATCGGCGGCAGGCGCCGGGATGTCTGCAGCCGTCACGCTGGCAGCGTAACAACGGGACGCCCCGCCGAGGGCCCGCGCGCGCAGCAGGCCTGCGCCGATCACGCTTTGCTAGACTGCCGGTATCCGCTGCAGGAATGCGGTAAGCCCCCGGGCGCGTTCTTGTGGATGTCGTGAACTTTGTGACAGCTGGCACGGTGTCCGCCGGAAGCCGGTGATTGCTCAGGTGCCACTACCGGCACCCTCCGCGAGCATCCGGCCCGCGCCGCGCCAGGGCTGGCAGGCCCATTCTGCCAGCGGAGACTTGTGCTTAACCCGCGCTGGAGACGCCGGGCGCGCCAATGCGCCCAGCGGCCGCGGGCCCACTGATGGAGGCTGGAAGCCCTGACTACCGAGATAGTGCATAACGTGCCGGGCGAGGACCCGGCACTTCCCGACAATCCGACCGCCGGCGGCCCCGCCGCCGATGAGCTCAGCGGTTTCGCGCCGCCGAGCGACACCGCTGACCTGACCCCGGCCACCAGCCACGGCACCGCCCTGGTGACCGTCGTGACCGCCCGGGCGGCGGCACCGGACGCCGCAGTACCCCCCGTGCCCGCCCAGCCGGCCGAGCAGACCTTCGCCGAGCTCGGGGTGACCGAGGGCATCTGCGCCGCGCTGGCCGACGCCGGGATCCTCACCGCGTTCCCGATCCAGTCGCTGGCCCTGCCCATCGCGCTGGCCGGCCAGGACATCATCGGCCAGGCCCGCACCGGCACCGGCAAGACCCTGGCCTTCGGCATCCCGCTGATCGAGCAACTGAGCCGGTCCGGCACCCGGACGCCGAAGGCGCCACGGGCGCTGGTCGTGGTGCCGACCCGGGAGCTGGCCATCCAGGTCGCCGAGGACCTGCGCACCGCCGGGGCCCGGTCCGGCCTCCGCGTGGTGACGCTGTACGGCGGCCGCGCCTACGAGCCGCAGATCGAAGCGCTGGCCTCGGTCGACATCGTGGTCAGCACCCCGGGCCGGCTGCTCGACCTGGAGCGGCAGCGCCACCTGGACCTGTCCCAGACCGGCGCGCTGGTGCTGGACGAGGCCGACAAGATGCTCGACCTGGGTTTCCTGCCGGACGTCGAGCGGATCCTGCGGCTTACCCCGCCGAACCGGCAGACCATGCTGTTCTCCGCCACGATGCCCGGCGAAATTGTCACCCTGGCCCGGCGGCATCTGCGCCGGCCCACGCACGTGCGGGCCGAGCAGCACGACGAGCCGGCCAGCGTGCCCACCACCGAGCAGCACGTGTTCCGCGCCCACCAGATGGACAAGATCGAGGTGCTGGCCCGGCTGCTGCAGGCCGAGGGCCGTGGCCTGACGATCGTGTTCTGCCGGACCAAGAGGTCCGCCGACCAGGTGGCCGGGGCACTGACCACGCGCGGCTTCGCCGCCGCGGCGGTGCACGGCGACCTGGGCCAGGGCCAGCGCGAGCGAGCTATGCGGGCGTTCCGCAACGGCAAGGTCGACGTGCTGGTGGCCACCGACGTGGCCGCCCGAGGCCTGGACGTCGACGACGTCACGCACGTGGTGAACTACGAGTGCCCCGAGGACGACAAGGCTTACCTGCACCGGATCGGCCGGACCGGCCGGGCCGGCCGGTCCGGCGTGGCGGTCACCTTCGTGGACTGGCACGACCTGCAGCGGTGGAAGCTGATCAGCGACACCCTCGGGCTCGACAAGCCGGAGCCCGCGGAGACCTACTCGACCTCCGATCACCTGTTCAGCGCGCTGAACATCCCGGCCGGCGTGACCGGCGTGCTGCCCCGCGCCCAGCGGGAGAGGGCCGGCCTGGACGCCGAGGAACTCGAGGACATCGGCGAGACCGGGAAGACCCGGTCGCAGGCCGGGCATGGCAGCGGGCACGACCGTGGCGGTCGCGGCGGCCGCGGCGCAGACGGCGGCCGGGAGCCGGTCCGGCGCAGCAGCCGGGTCCGGCGCCGGACCCGGGGCGGCGCGCCGCTGACCGGCCACGGCGACGGGGACGACAGCACGTCTTCGCCGGCGGCGGACGGCAACGTCACGGTGGCGGCCGGGGAGCCGGCCAGGCCCGGGGCGGGCGCCGACGGCCAGGCCGCCCCGGCGCGGCGCCGCCGTCGCCGGCCGCGCGGCTCCGGGTCCCGCCCGGCCAGTGCGCCCCAGCCCAGTGGTGACATTCAGTAACAACCGCAGTCAGTGATGAGCCGGTCGCGGGGCGCTGAAATCCGGGTGATATCTGCGGATTCTGGTGCATCCACCGGCATTATCTGCCGGTTCGGCGGGTAAGCTGCGCACCCGTGAGCACTCCACGGGCGCTCGATCTGCCCGACCGAGTACGGAAGGTCACGATCGAGACCGGCCGGGGGTCCTTCGCCGCCCTGGAGGCCATGCCCGGCCGCGGGGTCTGCGAGCGGCGGCCCGCCGTGCTGGTGCCTGGCTATACCGGCAGCAAGGAAGATTTCCTCGCCGTGCTGCAGCCGCTGGCCGCGGCCGGCCGCCGGGTGGTGGCCATCGACCTGCGCGGCCAGTACGAGACCGCGGCGGCGGCCAGCCCGGCGGGGTACGCGCCGGACGCGCTGGCCGCCGACGTCATCGCGGTGGCCGCCGAGGTCAGCCAGCAGGACGGCGGCGTGCACCTGGTCGGCCACTCGTTCGGCGGGCTGATTGCCCGGCAGGCGGCGCTGGCCCCGGGACCCGGGTTCTGCTCGCTGACGCTGCTCGGCTCGGGCCCGGCCGGCCTGAGTGGAGCGCGGGCCGAGGCGGTCCAGTCCCTGCTGGCCCAGCTCACCGGGGACCGGCCAGAGCAGCTCCCGCAGCGGATCGCCCAGATCTGGGAGCACCACCTGGAGCCGCAGGCAACCGCCGAGGGCGTGCCCATGCCGATCATCGGCTTCCTGCGCGACCGGCTGATCCGGACCAGCGCGGCAGGCCTGATCGCGATGGGCGAGTACCTGCTGGCCGCGCCGGACCGGACCGCCGCGCTGGCCGAGCTGAGCAGCGCGCCGGTGCTCGTGCTGTACGGAGAGAACGACGACGCCTGGCCGCCTGAGGTACAGGACCAGATGGCCAAGCGGCTCGGCGCGGAGCGGGTATGCATCCCGGCGGCCGCGCATTCACCCGCGGTGGAGGCCCCGGAGACCACGGCCGGCACGCTGACCGCGTTCTGGAACTCGGCCGAGGCCGCGGACCGGCGCCGCCGGGCCGGTTCCGATCAGGAGCCCGCCGGCGGGGCGTCCGCGGCGTCCTCCGGGCGGGCCGGGGCTGGCACCGATGGGGCCGGCAACGGCGGAGCGGGCCGGGCCGGGTCCGGCCGGGTGAACTCGTCGGCCAGCCCGTCCCACGGCCGTCGCTGATCGGCGGCGGCCTGGCCCTCGGGGCAGTGCGCACGGAAGTCACACCAGCCGCAGGCCGGCCCGGTCTGCGGCGGGAACACCCGGTCGAGCCCGGCCGGGCCGGCCCGGTAGCTCTCGTCGGCCGCGGCGCACTCCTCGGCGATGTCCTCGGCCCGGGACAGGTGCCGCTGCAGCGACTCCGGGGTGTGCGTCCAGCCGATCACCGTGCCCAGGGTGACCTGGTGCAGTTCCACGCGGTAGCAGGGCTGCCGCAGCACCCGGCCCGCGGCCAGCGCGTACAGCGCCAGGGCCAGTGAGCTGCGGGCGTCGTCGGTGGTCAGCGGGCGCCGCCCGGTCTTGTAGTCGACCACGACCAGCTCGGTAGCCAGGCCCGGGCCGTCCGCCGCGCCGGGGCCGGCCGGGCGGCGGTCCAGCCGGTCGATCCGGCCGGACAGCGCGATCACGTCCGTGCGGGTGGCCACGGTCCGCTCCACCCCGGCCGGCTCGGCCGCCGGGTCGAGCCCCGCGGTGTACTGCTCGACGATCTCGCGGGCCCACTCCCGGCACGCATCGGACTGCGCCTGACCAGCGTAACCCTCACTAATCCAGCCGTCGGTGAGCAGCCGCCCAGCGGCGCCCGGGCGGCGCTCCGAGCGGGGCAGCCGCCACCAGCCCGCGAGCGCGTTGTGCACGCTTGCGCCCAGGCTGTTGTGCGCCCACGGCGGGCCCTTGGGCGGCGGCGGCCGGTCCAGGTAGGTCATCCGGTACCGGCGCGGGCAGTCCAGCCAGGTGCTCAGCCGGGTCGGCGTGCACGGGTACAGCCGCCGCGGCATGCCCTCGAAGCCGAGCTGCTCCACTAGGACACGGCCCCGTCAGTCCTCGTCGTCGTCCGGGCCGGCGGCCAGGCCGGCGTCCGGCCCGGCGGAGACCCAGGAGTCGAAGTTCTTCTCCGCGGCGGCGACGGTGAACTCCGGGCCGTGCCCGGGCAGCACCCGGGTCTCCGGCGCCAGCGTGAGCAGGTTCTCGCCAATCGAGCTCAGCTGGCGCGCGAAGTTGGAGAAGCCGTCATCGCTGGTCACCAGGCCGTCGGCGGCCAGCAGGTCACCGCAGAAGACGGCGTCGAGCTCCTCGCAGTACAGGCACACCGAGCCCGCGCTGTGCCCGGGGGTGTGCAGCACCTCGAGGGTGACGTCGGCCACCTCGAACACGCCGCCGTCCTCGATCTCGATGTCCGGGTCGTGGCGGCCGTGCACCTCGCGCCAGGACAGCCGGTCCGCGTTGTGGACGGCGACCGGGGCCTCGTCCCGATCGGCGACCTCGAACGCCGCGGTGGCGTGCCCGGCGTGGCCGTGCGTGCAGATCACGGCGAGGATCTCGCGCTCGCCGGCGGCGGCCAGCACGGCCTCGGCGTCGGTGCCGGGGTCCACGACGATGACTTCCTCGTCGTCCCCGATGATCCAGGTGTTCACCCCGGCGGTGACCACCTGGTCAATGCGGGCTGCCATGCGGTCCTGCCTTTCCTGCCCGGTGCGCGGGCCCATTGTCTCAGGCGGCGGGAATGGCTCAGCGCCCCGTTTCCGGAACAGCGCCGGTAGCCAGCGAAATCAGGCGTTCGTACTGATGCGGCGCGATGGTATCGCAGCCGATCCGGTCTCCGGTCTGCGTCCCGTGATCGTCGCTGCCGCCGGTGGCCACCAGACCGAGATCGGCGGCCAGCGCGGCCAGCGCAGCCTGGTCTTCCGCGGTGTGCTCGGGGTGGCTGACCTCGATCCCGGCCAGCCCGGCCGCGGCAAGCGCCGCGATCGACTCGTCACTCATCCGCAGGGCCCGGCCCCCGGTGCGCGGATGGGCCAGCACGGCCACCCCGCCCGCGCCGCGGACCAGGCCGACCGCATCCGCCGGGTCGGGGGCGTGGCGGGTCACATGCGCCCGGCCGCCATGACCCAGCCACTGCGGGCCGAAGGCCTCGTCCCAGGTGCGCACCGCCCCGACGGCCAGCAGGACGCGGGCGATGTGCGGACGGCCCACCACCCCGCCGCCCGCCATCGCGGTGACCTGCTCCCAGGTCACCGGAACGCCGAGGTCCACCAGGCGGGCGACCACGGCCCGGGCCCGCTGCTGCCGGCCCGCGCGGATCCGCGCGCACTCGGCGGCCAGCCGTGGCTCGTCCGGGTCGAACAGGTAGGCCAGCAGGTGCACGCTGCGGCCGTCCTGGCGGCAGGACATCTCCATCCCGGGGATCAGGGTCAGCCCGGCGGGCAGGAACTGACGGGCCGGGGCGTGCCCGGTCACCGTGTCATGGTCGGTCAGCGCAACCGCGTCCAGCCCGGCCGCGCGGGCCCTGGCCATCACCTCGGCGGGCGGCCGGGTACCGTCGGAGGCGTTGCTGTGACAGTGCAGGTCGGCGCGCACGCAAGGACTTTAGCCTGACCAATGGACCATACTGGCCGCGTGACAGGGCGCTCGGTGCCGTGCGTGGGGGCGGTGATCACCGACGCGGCGGGCCGGCTGCTGCTGATCCAGCGCGGGCACGACCCGGGCCGCGGGCTGTGGTCGATCCCTGGCGGCCGGGTCGAGGACGGCGAGACCGACGCGGCGGCGCTGGTCCGCGAGGTTCGCGAGGAGACCGGGCTGCAGGTCACCGCGGGCCCGCTGGCCGGCATGGTGACAAGGCCGGGCGGGAACGGCACCACGTTCGAGATCCGCGACTACGCCGCGGTGATCACCGGCGGCACGCTGGCCGCCGGTGACGACGCGGCAGACGTGCGGTGGGCCAGCCCGGTGGAACTGGACCGGATGGAGGCCAGGGCGCAGCTGAGCCCCGGGCTGCTGGCCGCGCTGCGGTCCTGGGGCGTGGTCGGCCCGGCGTAGCGCGGCCGGCGGGCACGGGGGCCGGTCAGCCCGGCACGGTGCCCTGGGTCGGGGTGAGCCCGGCGGCGCGGCCGCGGGCCGCGGTCACCAGGGCCAGCTTGCGGGAGGCCTCGTCGATCATCTGCCCGTCCAGCAGGGCCGCGCCGCGCTGCTCGCCGGTGTAGTGCGCATACGCGGCGAGGATCCGCTCGGCCCGGTCGTAGTCCTGCTGGCTGGGTGAGAACGCCTCGTTGACCGGGCCGACCTGGCCCGGGTGCAGCACCCACTTGCCGTCGAAGCCGAGCGCCGCGACGCTGGCCGCGGCCCGGGCCAGGCCCTCGGTGTCGGCGATGGCCGCGTACGGCCCGTCGATGGCCTGCAGGCCGTGCGCCCGCGCGGCGACCAGCAGCCGCAGCAGCGGGTAGTGGAACGCGTCGCCGCCGGCGTAGCCGGCCGGCTGAGCGCCGATATCCAGGGACCGCATGCCCAGGCTGGCCATGAAGTCCGCGGGGCCGAAGACCAGCGCGGCGAGCCGGGGCGAGGCGGCGGCGATGGCGTCCACCGCGGCCAGCCCACGGGCGTCCTCGATCTGCGCCTCGATGCCGATCGCGCCGGCCGGGTAGCCCATGGCCTGCTCGATCTGGCCGAGCAGCAGGTCCAGCCAGACCACGTGCCCGGGCCCGGTCACCTTGGGCAGCACGATCGCGTCCAGGTGCGGCCCGGCCTGCTCCACCACGTCGACGACGTCGCGGTAGGCCCAGGCCGTGGTGGCGTCGTTGATCCGGACGGCTATCACCCGGCCGCCCCAGCCGCCGTCGCGCAGCGCCTGGACGACGACGCGGCGGGCGGCGGGCTTGGCGGCCGGCGCGACCGCGTCCTCCAGGTCGAGGAACACCTCGTCCACCGGCAGGCCCTGGGCCTTGGCGATGAACCGCGGGCTGCTGCCCGGCACCGCCAGGCAGGACCGCCGGGGCCGGGCGGCAGGCTGCATGACCGGAGGCTAGCAGCCACCCGGCCGCCTGCCGTCGGCAGCCGACGGGACCTTCGCCTCTTCAGCAGGTGGAGGTGGGCTGTCACGGTGGCGGACGAGGGGTGATAGGCGATGTTGCCGAGCAAGGCGCGGCGGTGGCTGTACCGCCAGCGGCACGCGAGCGGTCTGGCCCGGACGCTCAACGCGGCGCAGGCCCGGCTGGCAGCGGCCGGTGCCGGGCCGAAGTGGCTGGTCACGGTCGAGGTCACCGGGCGGCGCACCGGCAAAACGATCTCTTTCCCGGCGGTCGTCGCCGACTACGAGAACGGCCGGTATCTGGTCTCGATGCTCGGCGAGGACACCAGCTGGGTGCGCAACGTGCGCGCGGCCGGGGGGCATGCCGTGCTGCGTCATGGCGGCCGGGAACCGGTCGTGCTGCGCGAAGTCGCGGCCGACCGCCGTGCGCCGATCCTCCGCTGCTACCTCCAGCGCGCAACGGGCGCGAGGGCGCACATCCCGGTCGACTACCGGGCTCCCGTCGAGGCGTTCGAGCCAATCGCGGCGCAGTACCCGGTGTTCCGGATAACGCCGTCCAGCGATCCGGCCCGGCAGTGATCCAGCGCAGCAGCGGGGGTGCCGGGCCGCCGACGCCGATCGAGAACGCCACCGCGGGGCTGGCTCCGCCCGGCCTGGCCGCGGCCGTCGTGTCCACCGACGGTGCAGCCGAAATCGTCACCAGCGGCCTGGCTGATGTCCGCACCCTGCGGCCGGTCACCGCGCACACGACCTTCCTGTGGTTCTCGATGACCAAGATCGTGACTGCCACGGCCGTGATGATGCTCGCCGACCGCGGTGCTCTGGACCTGGATGCGCCGGTTGCCGGGCACGTTCCCGGGTTGCGGGTGCTGCGCGGTCCCGGCTCGGCGATTACCGCGCGTCACCTGCTGTCGCACTCTTCCGGGCTGGCGAACCCGCCGCCGGTTCGCTGGGTGCGGCCAGCGGGGGCACCGCCGCCCGACGCCACGGTGTTCCTCGACCGCCTGCTGCACCGGCACCGGCGGCTCCGGTTCCGGCCGGGGGAGAAAGCGTCCTACAGCAATCTCGGCTATCTCGTCCTCGGGGAGCTCATCACCTCGTGCGCCGGGCAGCCCTTCTGCGAGTTCGTCCGGAGCGAGCTGCTCGAGCCGCTGGGGATGAGCCGCACCGGTTTCGAGCACGCCCAGGCGCCCGCCGACGCCGCAACCGGCTACTGGCGGCTTCCGCCGGGAGGGCGGGCCGCGCTGCGCCTGATGCTCCCGCCGGGGATCGTCGGCCCGCACACCCGTGGCCTGGTGTCCTTCCGGCCGTTTTACGTGAACGGGCCACCGTACGGCGGGCTCGTCGGCGACGTCCACGACGCCGCCCGGTTCCTGGCGCTTCACCTCGGCGGCGGGGCCGCCTTCGGCCAGCGCTTGCTGTCCGCCGAGTCCGCCATCGCGATGCGCACGCTCACCACCAAGGGCAGGCGGCTGACCACCGGCCTGGGCTGGTGGCGGCGGCACGAGCCGGATGACGCCGGCGGCCTGGTCGAGCACCTCGGCGGTGGCGGCGCCTACCGGAACCTGATGCGGTTGTACCCGGCCAGCGGGCAGGCCGTCGTGATGTTCGGGAACCTCACCCGCTACCCGGTGGAGGACCTGGCCCGTACGGTTCTCGCGGCTGGGTCTGCCGTTCCCTAGCCAGCCGCGGCGGCGGTGTCCGGCTGGAACAGCCCGATGATGTTGCCCTCGGGGTCGAGGATGTACGCGGACCACCCCACGCCGGGAACCGGCAGCTTGCCCTGGGCGACCTTGCCGCCATCGCGCTGGACCCGCTGCAGCGCATCGTCGATGTCCTCGACTCCCACCGTCAGAACCGGGTGGCGGTGCAGGTCGCTGCGGCTGATGAGCGCGCCGTTGGCGCCAGGCTCGTCGTCCATGCCCGCTCGCACCAGCCAGTACTGCTGAGCTCCGAATTCCGAGATCTCCCAGCCGAGGGCATCCCGGTAGAACCCGGCGGCCCGGCCGGGGTCATCCACGGGAATCTCGAAGTGCACGACCTTTGGCATGACGTTCCCCTTTCAGCTCACGGCTCATGCTCAGCCCCCGGGGCCCCGGCGGGAAGGGCAGAAGGTCCCGTCTCCAGCCAGCTCACTACCAGCCGTCCTTGCGGGCGCGGGCCTCGTAGAGCAGCACCGAGGCGGAGACCGACACGTTCAGCGAGTCGGCGGTGCCGAGCATCGGCACCGAGATCTTCGTAAAGCCCTCCGCCTGCCAGGCCGGGGCCAGGCCGTACCGCTCGCTGCCGACCACCAGCGCGGTCCGCCCGGTGTAGTCGGCGTCCCGGTAGCTGACGGCGCCGCCGGTCTCGGCCAGGTAGACCGTGGCCCCGGCGCCGCGCAGCCAGCCGATGGCCTCGGCGACCTCGGCGAACTCCAGGGCCGGGACGGTCATGCTCATGCCCTGGCTGCTGCGCAGCACCTTGGGGTGGGTCAGCCGGGTCCGCCGGTTGGTCAGCACCAGGCAGTCCGCGGCGCACGCGTCCAGGGTGCGGATCAGCGTGCCCAGGTTGCCGGGGATCTCCATCCCGTCCGCGACCAGGATCAGCGCGTCCGGGCGGAGCCGCACCGTGCCCGGCTCCCAGTCCGGCAGCTGGGCGGCGGACAGCAGGCCGTCCGGGCTGGGCCGCTCGGCCAGCCGGTCCAGGGTCCTGGCCGAGACCTGATAAGCCCGGCGGGCCCGGGCGGCCAGCTCCGGCGCGCGGGTGCGGGCCTCGTCGGAGTAGGCGGCCTCCGGGCACCACAGGAACGTGTCCAGCCGGGCGGCGGAGGCCAGCAGCAGGTTGTGCTCCCACAGGCCCTCGGCGACGAACATCCGCCGGGGCAGGCCGGTCCGGTTGCGCTGGATGTCCCGTATCAGCTCGGCCGCGGGATGCCGCAGGCCAATCGGCTGGAGATCCATGCCCGGTATTTTCTCCCGCCCGGCAGGACGGTCGCGGTCCGGCGGCCCCGGCAGGGTTCGTACCATGGAGCCATGGCAACCCCATCTGGCGTCCCGCCGACCACTGAGCAGGTCAATGAGGCGCTTTCCCGGGTCAACGACCCGGAGATCCACCGTCCCATCACCGAACTTGGCATGGTCAAGGGGGTGGAGGTCAGCCCGGACGGCGCCGTGCAGGTGGACGTCTGGCTGACCGTGGCCGGCTGCCCGATGCGGGAGACCATCACCCGTGAGGTCACCGCCGCGGTGAGCAAGCTGCCCGGGGTGACCGGCGTCCAGGTCGGCCTGGACGTGATGAGCGAGGAGCAGCGCCGCGCGCTGCAGAGCCAGCTGCGCGGCGGCCGCCCGGAACGGCAGAACCCGTTCGCCAAGGACACCTCGCTGACCCGGGTGTTCGCGGTGGCCAGCGGCAAGGGCGGCGTCGGCAAGTCGTCGGTCACGGTGAACGTGGCCGCAGCCCTGGCCGCGAGCGGGCAGCGGGTCGGCGTGCTGGACGCGGACATGTACGGCTTCTCGGTGCCGCGCATGCTCGGGGTGACCGGGCTGCCCACCCAGGTGGAGAAGATGATCATGCCGCCGTCGGCGCACGGCGTGAAGGTCATCTCGGTTGGCATGTTCACCAAGGCCAACGAGCCGGTGCCGTGGCGCGGCCCGATCCTGCACCGGGCGCTGGAGCAGTTCCTCGGCGACGTTTTCTGGGGCGACCTGGATGTGCTGCTGCTCGACCTGCCGCCGGGCACCGGCGACGTGGCGATCTCGGTCGGCCAGCTGCTGCCCAACGCGGAGCTGCTGGTGGTGACCACGCCGCAGGTGGCCGCCGCGGAAGTGGCCGAGCGGGCCGGGGCGCTCGCCCCGCAGCTGCATCAGCAGGTGGCCGGGGTCATCGAGAACATGTCGTACCTGCCCTGCCCGCACTGCGGGGACCGGATCGAGCTGTACGGCTCGGGCGGCGGGCAGGCCGTGGCGGACGAGCTGACCAGGCTCATCGGCACCCGGGTGCCGCTGCTCGGGCAGGTGCCGCAGGAGATCGCGCTGCGCGAGGGCGGGGACGCGGGCCGGCCGCTGGTGCTCAGCAACCCGGACTCCGAGGCGGCCAAGCAGCTGACCATCATCGCGGACCAGCTGGCGAACCGGCGCCGCGGGCTGGCCGGGCGCCGGCTGGGCATCACGCCGGTCTAGGGGGCGCGGCCCGCGGCCGCCGCTAGGTCGCGTCGATGTCGTACGGGGGCCGCTCCCCCGGGGTCAGCGTTTCCACCGGCGACTGGTACGGCGACGGCGAGTAGGCCGCGTCGGCCGCCGCGGCTGTGGCCGCGTCCTCGTTCAGGTCGTCGAGCAGGTGCTTGCGCACGAAGTTCTTCGGGTGCAGGTCGGCGATCTCGAAGTCGCTGAACTCGGGGCCCAGATTCTCCCGCAGGTCGGCCTGGGCGCCCTCGGCCAGGCGCCGCAGCTCGCGGATGGCCCGGCCCGCCTGGGCGGCGAACTTCGGCAGCTGGTCCGGACCGAAGATCAGCAGCGCCAGCACGCCAAGGACCAGCAGCTTGGGAAGGGACAGATCGAACACGGTCGGTGCTCCAGCCTCGGGCTAGGCGGGCCCAGTCGAGGCCTGCCTGCAACCAATGTAAACCGTCCAGGGAGGCCGGGCCGCGGGCACGGCCGGTAACGGCCCTCCGTGAGCTATTCGGGGCCGTCAGCGGAACGGGTTGGCCCAGGAGGCCAGCCGCTTCAGGCCGTGCGCGATCCGCCCCCAGAACCCGCGCGGCGGGTCGTGCGGCATGGCCGCCACCACCGAGCTGACCACGGCGGGCGGTGCCGCGGCGATGACCGTGTACACGAAGCCGTGCGCCGACCAGGACAGGCTGCGCTGGTCCGGGTCACTGGAGTAGACCTCGTGGCCGGACACGCTGATCTCCCGCCAGCCGGGCAGCACCACCGGCAGCGCGCCGCGCTGCACGAAGACCGACACCACCGACAGCCCGTCGGAGTAGTCCAGGTCGACGACCTGCGACGTGCGGTGCGCGGCCAGCAGGCGGAGGCCGCCGGGCAGCCCACTGGGGGCCGGCCAGCCCTGACCGCGCAGCGTGTCCAGCTGCGCCGCGGTCAGCTTCGCCGGCCACTGGCCGACGCTCTGCGCAGGCATCCCGGCCAGCGCGGTGGCACCGAAGCGAAGGTCGAGGAAGGTGTCCTCGCTGATCAAAGCGCTGCTGGTGTCGAAGGTCTCCCGGCGCAGCAGCAGCTTGGTCCCCCGGTCCAGCCAGAACCTGGCCGCCAGGCTGCCGTCCGGCCGGGTCAGCTGCACGATCCGGGCCGGGCGGCCGGCCACCTGGCCACGGCTGGTGGCGGCGATGGAGTAGTGCGCCTGGATCAGGTCGACCATCTGCTGGCTGATGCCGAGCACGCCGTCCGGATCCTGCACGGTGGGCGAGGTGGCGGTGGCCGACCCGGCCACGCTGGGGCCGTCAAGCCCGGCGGCCAGCGCGGCCGGGATGGAGCCCATGCTGGTCGTGTTCGCCCGGACGCTGCCGTTGCGCGGATGCCAGACCTGGATCAGCGACATGCTCGGGCCCCGGGGGCCCCACCAGGCGACCAGCTGCTCGCCGCCGTAGGGCACGGCCAGGGCGGCGCTGGCGGCCGCGGAGAGCAGGCGCAGCCCGGCCCGGGCCGCCGCGGTGCTGACCGTCAGCGGGCGGGGCGCAGCGGGCTCGGACCCGCGGTCCGCGGGCGCAGGGCCGACCGCGGAGTCCACCAGAGTCACCGCGGCGAGTGCCGCGGTGAGAAGCCCGAGGGCCAGGCCGGCGCCGGAGAGCCGGCGGCCCGGGGGGATCAGCGTGATCACGGCTCGTGCGGGCCGAGCTTGACCACGGGGGAGGCGACGGGCAGCACCACCGGGACCTCGCCGGTCGTGATCTCGTGCTGCATCATGAACACGTCGACCGACGGGGTGACCTGCGGGCCCGGCTGGCCGTCGCTGCCGCCCGCGGCGAACGCGGCCGCGCCCAGCCCGACCACTAGGAACGCGACGGCGCCGGCTACTACGGTGCGCCCGGGCCGCAGTTCCCGCGGGCCGGCCACGGCGACCGGGAACGCGGCGGGCCACGACCACCCGGCGTCGCGGCCCGGCTCGCCAAACGCGAAGCCGGCCGAGGCCAGGTTCATCAGCCGGCGGGTCAGCGCGGGGTCACCGTCGTCCGCCGGGTCGCCGCCGAGGGAGTTCATCCGCCGCTTCAGCGTGCGCAGCGCGCTGGCTTCCCGGCGGCACAGCTCACAGCCGGCCAGGTGCGCCAGCACCCGGTCCTGCTCGGCCTCGGTCAGCTCGCCGTCGATCAGCGCGGACAGCCGCCGCCCGAGATGGCTCACAGCGGGCCTCCCTGCGGCAGCGGGAAGGCCGGGGCCACCCGCGGGGCCGGGGTGGTGTGCCGCGGCCTGCGATGCTCGAGCGCGACCCGGAGCTGAGCCCGGCCGCGGTGGATCCGGCTGCGCACGGTGCCGAGCTTCACGCCCAGCGTGTCGGCGATCTCCTCGTACGACAGGCCCTCGATGTCGCACAGGATGACCGCGGCCCGGTACTCGGGGGCGAGGCCCTTCAGCGCGGCCTGGATGTCGTCGTCCAGGTGCCGCTCGTCGAAAGCCTCGGCCGGGGTCGGCTCCTTGCCGCCGAGCCGTGCCGCCGCGTCGTCGGCCAGCCCCTCGAACCGGATCCGCTGCTTGCGCCGTGCCGAGTCGAGGAAGAGATTCGTGGTGATGCGGTGCAGCCAGCCCTCGAACGTGCCGGGCGTGTAGCTGGGCAGCGAGCGGAACACCCGCATGAACACTTCCTGGGTCAGGTCCTCGGCGTCATGCGAGTTCCCGGTCAGCCGGTAAGCCAGCCGGTACACCCGGGCCGAGTGATCTTTGACGACCTGCTCCCAGGAGGGCGGAGTCCACCCCTCCCCGTCCGGCCCGGTCTCGGGCGCGGCGAGTGCGGTCGGCATGGCCCCTGCACGGTTCACGGTGATCCTGGTCTTCCTTCCGCTACGGGTCGCTTACTGACCATTCCAACACCGGACGGGGCCCTGGGCTTCCGCGGACAGCCGGTTTTTGCCATCACCAGACACCTGGGTAACGGCCAGAGCACCGGACTGGTTCCCGCGAACCCGCAGGCAGCCGCTAGGCTGCGGGTCACGAGCCAGCGGCGGGACCCGCCACGGTCCCGCGCTCCCCCAGCCCGCCCGTGCCCCCTCCGGAGGACGTCATCGCCAGCGAAGAGGACCCCCTGACCTATGTCGAGGAGTTTCTCCCCGAGGACGACGTGCTGCGGGCGACCAGGGTCAGCGCCGTGGAAACCGGCGGAGCCGAGCCGGTTACCCCGGCCACCGGCGCGGCGCTGCGGTTCATCGCGGCGGCCATCGGCGCCCGGGCGGTGGTCGAGATCGGCACCGGGTGCGGCACGTCGGGAATCTGGCTGCTCCGGGGCATGGCCGACGGCGGCGTGCTGACCAGCGTCGACTCCGAGCCTGAGCATCAGCGGCTGGCCCGCCGCGCGTTCGGCGAGGCCGGCTTCGCGTCCGGCCGCTACCGGCTGATCAGCGGCCGGGCGCTGGAGGTGCTGCCGCGGCTCGCCGACGGCGCGTACGACATCGTGTTCTGCGACGCCGACCGGCAGGAGTACCCGGACTACCTGATCGCGGCGCTGCGGCTGCTGCGGCCGGGCGGGATCGTGGCCTTCGACGACGCGCTGTGGCGCGGCCGGGTCACCGACGACCTGTGGCGGGAGCGGACCACGATCAGGAACCCCGGCGACCCCGGCGCCGCCGCGGTCCGCGAACTGCGCGAGCAGGTGCGGTCCGACGACCGGCTGGTGCCGCTGCTGCTGCCGACCGGCCAGGGGCTCCTGGCCGCGGTCCGGCGAGCTTAGGGCCTGTCTCAGACCGCCGGGCGGGCCAGCCCGCCCGGTCAGCCGGCCCGGTCGGTCAGCCAGCGCAGCAGCAGCCGGGTGCCGAACCCGGTGGCGCCCCGGGTGATCTCGCCGTCGTCGGAGCCGGCCCGGGCGGCGCCGGCCACGTCCAGGTGGGCCCACGGCCGGCCGCCGGAGAACTCACGCAGGAACAGGGCGGCGGCGATGGACCCGGCGTAGGAGCCGGCCGTGCCGGGCCGGGCCACGTGGGCCAGGTCGGCAACGGGCGAGTCGAGGGCGTCGGTGTAGTCCTGCACCAGCGGCATGCGCCACAGCCGGTCGCCGCTGGCCTGCCCGGCGGCCAGCAGCCCGGCGGCGACCCTGTCGTCGGTCGCGTACAGCGCGCCCAGGCTGGTGCCCAGCGCGACCCGGGCCGCGCCGGTCAGCGTGGCGATGTCGACCAGCGCGTCGGGCTGGTGCACCGCGTCGGCGTAGGCCAGTGCGTCGGCCAGCACCAGACGGCCCTCGGCGTCGGTGTTCAGCACCTCGACCGTGCGGCCGCCGTAGTGGGTGATCACGTCGCCGGGCCGGTAGGCCGAGCCGGACGGGAGGTTCTCGGCCGCCGCGATCAGGCCGGTGACCCGGGCCGTGACGCCCAGTTCGGCCAGCGCGGAGAGCACCGCGATCACCACGGCGCCGCCGGCCATGTCGGTCTTCATCAGCTTCATGCCGTCGTTGGGCTTGAGCGACAGCCCGCCGCTGTCGAACGTGATGCCCTTGCCGGCCAGCACGATGTGAGCCTGCGCGCCGTCGGGCCGGTAGGTCAGCTCGATCAGCCGGGGCGGCCGGGCGGAGCCCGAGCCCACCGCGAGCAGGCCGCCGAAGCCGTCCGCGGCCAGCGCGTCCTCGTCCCAGATGCGGCAGCCCAGGCCCGCCGCGGCGGCGGCCTGCTCGGCCTGGGCGGCCAGCCAGGCTGGGCCCTTCACCGCGGACGGGGTGTTGGTCAGGTCCCGGGCCAGGGCCACCGCGCGGGCGATGACCTGAGCCCGGTCCACCGCCGCGGCCAGCGGGCCGCCTGCGGCCGCCGCGCCCGCCGGGGCGAGCAGCTGCACCTGGCCGGGGCGGGACGCGCCGTTGCCGGACTTCAGCGAGAACGTGTAGCCGCCGAGCAGGATGCCCTCGGTGAGGGCCTGGGCGGCGGCCGGCCCTGGCAGCGCCGAGGCCGCGGTGGTGACGATGGACTTGCCGTGCGCGGCCCGGCGGCCCAGCGCGGCCCCGGCCCGGCGCAGCGCGGCCGGGGACTGGTCACCCACGCCGAGCAGGAGCAGCCGGGTGCGGGCAGCGTTGAGGCCGAGGGCGGACTCGGCGGTCTCGCCGGGGCGGCCCGCCAGCTCGGCGGCCGCGATCACCGCGGCGGCCCCGCCCGCGGGCAGGTACGGGTCAAGCTCCGGGCGGCCACCGGACAGGTCGTCCGGGCCGACCGGCACGGCAAACAGATCAGGGACGGGCGCTTCGCCCGCGGCCAGCGCCGCCAGGAAACCGCCGGCCAGGGGCTGCCCGTCCGCGGGCCTGAGCCCGACGGGGATCTCGATAGGCAACGGTCAGCCGGTAGCCGACTTGAGCGCATCCCCGAGGGCCGCCGCTTCGGTGGCGGACAGCTCGACCACGAGGCGGCCGCCGCCCTCTAGCGGTACGCGCATGACGATGCCGCGGCCCTCCTTGGTCACTTCAAGCGGACCGTCTCCCGTCCGCGGCTTCATCGCCGCCATCCTGACTCCCCTTCCCGCCGCGAGACCGAACGGAACTACCCAGAACCCGCGGCACCAGAGCTCTGGCAACCTGGCGGGACCGGCCTGCCACAACCATGATGATCAGTACCTCTATTATCCAGAGTTCAGGCCCCGCATGGTAACGATCAGCATTCCAGCATGGACAGATAGGTTTTTCGCGGACCCCAGGCATGGACGCCAGATCAGCGCTCTTCGACCTCTACGGTGATCACCTGCGCTCGCGCGGGGCCAAGGCCCCGGTCGCCGCGCTGGTCAGGCTGCTGGCGCCGCTCGGCATCGCGGCACCGGCCGTGCGCACCGCGGTTTCCCGGATGGCGCGGCAGGGCTGGCTGGAGCCGGTCCGGCTGGCCGACGGCCCCGGATACGCGCTGACGCCGCGCGCGGTCCGGCGGCTGGACGAGGCGGCCGAGCGGATTTACCGGCACGGCGAGCCGTCCTGGGACGGCCAGTGGCACATGATTGTGGTCGCGCCGGTACGCGACCGGGCCTGCCGGGAGCGGCTCCGGGCCGGTCTCGGTTACCTCGGCTACGCCGCGATCGGCGAGACGAGCTGGATCAGCCCGCGGCCGTCGCCCGAACTGGAGCCGCTGCTGCGGGCCGAGCGGGTACGCGCCGAGCGGTTCACCGCGCAGTACGACGGGGACCCGGCCGGCCTGCTGGCCCGGGCCTGGGACCTGGACGGCCTGGCGCACGCCTACACGGGCTGGCTGACCGAGGCGGCCGGGCTGGTGGCGGGCCTGGGCCCGGACGCGCCGGATGAGCAGGTTTTCGCGGTGCGCAGCAAGCTCGTGCACGAGTGGCGGAAGTTCCTGTTCACCGACCCGGGCCTGCCTGCCGCGCTGCTGCCCGCCCAGTGGCCGGGGCGGCGGGCGGCGGCGCTGTTCGAGGCGGAGTCGGCCCGGCTGCTGCCGGCCGCCGCCGCGTTCGTGGACAGCTGCCTGCGCCCGCACGGCACCGGCGCGGGCCGCCCGTCCGCCCATAACTGATCGAAGTGCCGTCGCCTGGCGCAGAAGGCAAGCGGCGGCACTTCGGTCACATCAGGCCGGGGGGCAGGCGGCTCCGATCTGCGGAGTGGGTACTGGGCCACTGCCGTATTCCTTAAGGCAGGAGCACGGCGGGGCGGGCGGCTACGGCGGTCCGGCAGGCTACCGCCGGCCGAACCGCTCCAGGTGGCTCAGATCCAGGCGACGGCCCACGGCTCGAGCTCCTCGTGCGAGCAGACGATCTCCTCGGTCACGTCCACCAGATCGGTGATCGGGCGGCGCCGGTAGCTGCCGTCCGCGTGCTTCCACGAGACGTAGTTGCGCTGCACCCAGATCGTCAGGTCGCGGGTGACGGACAGGACCGACATGCCGGTCTCCGGCTCGTCGACCCGGACCAGGCGGCCGCCGATGCCGCGCTCGGTGAGCATGGCCTCCAGCTCGTTGATCGCCTCCCAGGAGGTGACCACCGGGCGGTGCGAGCGGGTCGAGTCGCAGGCCGGGGGCAGCCGCAGCGAGAACCAGACCACCTTGCCCGGGACCTTCCAGCTGCCGAGCCGGGACCTGGTGGGGTGATAGCCCCACTGGCCGGCCGACAGGCCGTTGACGACCTGAAGCCCGCGGCCGTTGGTCGAGTCGAGCTTGTGCGCCTTGGGGTCCGGGATCTGGCCGGTCTTCCAGCCCTGCTGGGAGTCGAAGACCTTGCAGACCAGCTCACAGCGGGCGCCCGAGCCGCGCAGGTACAGCCAGATCTCGGGGAAGCCGGTAACCGGGCGCTGACGGCCCGCGCCGAACTCCACGTTGCCCTGGGAGTGCATGGTGTTCGCAGCAAGTTCGCTGGCCATGGTGATGCCGTCGTGGACTAGGTCCCCGGGCATTCCCATTCCCGCAACAGCCTCGCGGAACAGGTGGCGGGCGGCGCCGGCACAGCTACCGTCCAGGGGAAGCGGCCTGGCGAAGCACCCACCCGAGCGCACACTGAGCTGCACACGGGTCTGCGGTGCCGTCGCGAAGGCCTCGGCCACCGGTGCTGCCAGGAAACCATCGGACGATGGCCGACCTGGCCCGCCGGGCCGGTCCTCCCCGCTGTCCGCGGGCGACGGTAACATGCTCCTCCGCCTTCGCGACTTAGGTATCTGTGAAGCACAGATTATGAGTCGTTCGGCCGTCTTCGCAATGGCCTCAGCCGAAAATGCCCAGATTTCAGGGGAATCAGATAGTAACGGGACGGGCACAGTCGTGTCACCCCGGTCCGTGGCATCTTGGCTCCCTGCCGCCCCACAGACACCTCCAGGCGTCAGGAAGGCGCTCTAGTGCTGCTCACGGGCTCGCGTGTACAGTCGCAGTCGCGGCAGTCCCCTCATCAGGCCTGCCGGGCCTTGAGACAGGCTGGCAAAGGAGAACCCCCCAGGGCTGCATCCCGGGGGGTTCTCCGTCTGTTGGTGGCGCTTAGCCAGCCAGATCAAACCGGCCGGACTTGAGATCGGCGAGGAACGCCGCGAACGCCACGCGATCCACCACGTGCGCACCGGCCTCGGGGCGGGTGCTGTCACGGAGGGCGGTAACGCCGGGAAGGTTGGCGGCGATCTCCACGCAGCCCCCGTTGTGGGCACTCATCGTGGACTTGCGCCAGGCTGCTTGAGACAGGTCGGTCATGGTGTGCTCACTCCAGTTGCTCGGCAAGTTGCCTGAGGAAGGCCGCGGTGTCGGCAGGCTCTAATGCCCCGTCCCGAGCGCGGCTGAAGGCCTCTTCGTAGGCGCTGACGGAATCCGCGCTGCTCACCTCCTCGATCGCGTAGTCGGTTTCCATGAACACGAGACTCGGCTCCCCGTTCGGAAAGCTGAAGATATTGATCATGGAAAGCATGCCGGGGTAGGGGCCGTCGGCGAACCGCTGGATGCGCAGCTCGACGTTGGGCCGACCGCCGATCTCGGCCAGGTGCGCGATCTGCTCGTACTGGTCGGCACGGGTGCCCCAGCGGAACAGCAGGGCGGCTTCGGTGATCACCGCAGCCACCTTGGGGGCCGTCGGCCCGGTACGGGTGAGGATCTCCTGCCGGCGCAGCCGGGTCTCCAGCGCCTTCTGCCGCCAGGCGGGCGACCGCGGGCCCGTGCGCAGGCCGGCTTCCACGTAGGCGGCGGTCTGCAGGAGACCAGGCAGGATCAGCGGCATGAACACGCGGATCTGACTGGCATCGTTCTCGAAGCCGGGGAACTCGTTGCCGAAGATCTCCGGGTACTCCCGCCACCACGGCCGGGCGCGGGCCCGGATGGCCAGGTCCTCGAGCTCGTCCTGAACGGTGGTATCAGCGTTGTAGATCCGCAGCAGGTCGCGGATATCGCTCATCTCGGGGCGCTTCCACTGATTGGCCTCAAAACGGCCAACCTTGCCCCGGCCCCAGTTCAGGATGTCGCACACATGGTTGGCGGTGTAACCGCTGGCTACCCTGAGCTCGGCGAGCCGACGGGACAGCCGCCGTTTGGCGATTGTGGCGCCGTAGGCGTCGTCCGTCATCCGCGATCTCCCTCTTGACAGGGCATCCCATCTAGCATACCGCTACTTAAGTTGTGATTCACAAACCTTATCATCGCTGGTGGCCGGTACCCGGAAATATCACCAGATCAGGGCGGTCTTAACAGGGTTAGCGGATATGCCCAGATCAGCGGGCTGCGTCGTCGAACTCGCCCTTGCGCACGCCGTCCAGGAAGCAGACCCACTCGTGCCGGTCGTACACCAGAACGCGCTGCTCCGGGTCCCCGGTGACCCGCAGCAGCACCCAGCCGCCGGGCTGGTTCTGGTCGGCCACGAGAGCGATCTCGATGCTGCCGTCACCAGCACCGGACCGCTGCCAGTCCAGCGTGGCCAGCTCGACGCCAAGGGTGTCGGCAGCGGGCTTGCGGGTGCGGGGGGTTCTGGCCAGTTCTGGGTGGCTCGTCATATCCGCCGGGCCACACCACAGTAGAGAATGCGCGACCCGTCGGAATCAGCGGCGCGCTCGTCCTCGGCGCCCCAGCTGCCGGCGAAGGTCAGGCCGGGCTTGGCGCCGGCGAACGGAGACACCAGCGCGAAGCCCTCGAAGAGCCGCTCGACCTCGGCCCGGGTGCGCAGGTGCATGGGGAAGGGGGTGCGGGCGTAGGCGTCGTTAATAGCCTGAACCGCCGCGGGTGGCAGCCGGTCCGCGGTGCAGTGCGAGATGGCCACGTAGCTGCCGGGGACCATCGCCGCGTGGTAGCGCGCCATCAGCTGCCACGGGTCGGTCTCGTCGTCCACGAACTGCAGCACGCCGGTCAGCAGCAGCCCGAGGGGCTGGGTCAGGTCGATCAGCTCGGTGAACGCGGGCTCGGCGAACAGCTGCTCCGGCTCGCGCATGTCGCCCTCGATGACCGCGGTCCGCGCGGTGCCGTTCAGCGTCCTGCGGGCGTAGTCCAGGACCATCGGGTCGTTGTCCACGTAGACCAGCCGGGCGTCGGGCGCCAGCTGCCGCACGGCCTCATGCGTGGTGCCCTGGGTGGGCAGCCCCGAGCCGAGATCGAGGAACTGGCGGACGCCGTGCTCACTGGCCATCCAGCGGGCCGCGCGGTGGTGGAAGCCGCGGTTCGCCCAGGCCGCGTCGCTGAGCTCGGGCAGCCGGCGGCGCAGCTCCTCGGCGACCTCCCGGTCGACCGGGAAGTAGCTGGTCCCGCCCAGGTAGTAGTTGTAGAGGCGAGCCGGGGTGGGCATGGTCGGATCGACGCCCGGCGGCGCCTGCTCCGACTCGGTCATGTGACCTCCATGAGATCTTGCGCAGGCATCAGGGCGGGGCTGTCCCGATACCATGATCGGCGGAACTCACCGGGCCCCTGGCGTGCGGGGTGCCGGCCGGCTGGTGGCCAGTCCGGCTGACCGCGCCGTGTTCCGGGCCCGCTGCCCTCCCCCGGGCTGAGATGCCCCAGCACCCCAGCACGTCACGCAAGTACCGTTGCTGCCAGATAGTAACGACTCTGCAGCCCGGGTGCCGACTTTGGCACATTTGCGGGCCAGGCAGAGGGCTGAGCGGCGGGCCGGGATTGGCCATCTGGCCTCCATTGGGACATTACGGCCAGTCTGACATCTTCCACGTCATCCTCAAATCGTTTGCTTACCCAGCCCATGGGGGTGGCCTGAGCTGCGGGGGCCTGGCCGGGCGGCGGGCCCGGGCGGGCTGGCGGGAGCCGGGCGGCGGCGCTGAATAACGGTTATGGCGCCGGGCGGCGGGGTTAACGGCGGCCGATTCAGCGCGCTGGCGATGGCCGAATCGGGCACGGAGAGTGCTCACATGGTGAACGTTGTCAGCGGCGAAAGGCGCAGGCTTGCAGGTGGTCGTTGACCACCCCGGTGGCCTGCATGGCCGCGTAGGCGGTGACCGGGCCGGTGAAGGTGAAGCCGGCCCGCTTGAGCTCGCGGGACAGCGCCTTGGAGGCAGGTGTCCAGGCGGGGACGTCGGCGAGCGTTACCGGCGCCGGATGGTCGTCGGCGGCGTATTGCCAGACCAGCGCGGACAGGCCGCCGGGCAGGCTCAGCGCGGCCCGGGCGTTGGTGATCGCGGCGTCGATCTTGGCCCGGTTCCTGACGATGCCCGCGTCCGCCAGCAGCCGGTCCCGGTCCTGCGGCCCGAACGCGGCGACCGTGGCCAGGTCGAAGCCGGCGAACGCGGCCCGGAATGCGGCCCGCTTGCGCAGGATCGTCAGCCAGGACAGGCCGGACTGGAAGGCCTCCAGGCAGAACCGCTCGAACATGGCCTCGTCGCCGCGCACCGGTGTGCCCCACTCGGTGTCGTGGTAGGCCTGCAGGTCGGCGGTAGACAAGGCCCAGGGGCAGCGGGCCAGCCCGTCGGGCCCGGTTTCGGCACCCCGGCCCGGCGTGGTCAGGGCTGCTCCCCGGGGTCGTGGGCGGTGTCGTAGGGGCCGGCGGCGGGGTCGTGGGCGTCGGCGGGGTGCGGGGCGGCGGCGGGCGGTGCGTCGTCCTGGGCGGCCGGCTGCTCGGTGCGCCGCTGCCAGACCAGCCAGGGGTTGGCCTCCGCGCTGGGCTCCGGTGCCCCCGGCCGGTCGGCCAGTTCCCGGTGCAGCACGCTCGGCCGGGACGGCATCGAGCCCTGAATCGGCCCGTGGGTTCCGGCTGAGGGGCCGGGCGGGGCCTGGGGGTCCGTGGGGGCGGGTGCGGCCGTCCGGGACGGCGCTGGCCGGGACGGCGCTGGCCGGGACGGCAGCTGTCCTGACGGCTGGGCGGGCCTAGACGGCAGCCCGGCGGCCGGCGGCCCGGCGGGGCCCGCCGGGGTGGCGGTCTGGGTCTGGTCCTGGCCGCTCAGGGGAATGTGCGGCATGGAGCTGTTCGGCATGGGCTCGGGGAGCAGCGACCCGGCCTTGGTGGTGGCCTTCGGCGGCCAGGACGAAACGGGCCGGGACGGCAGCGGCGACGCGGACGCCTGCGCCTGCGGGTGCTGCGGCGTCTGCCACGGGACGCCCGCGGGTGGCGCGGCGGGCGGTTCCGCGGGCAGCCGGGCGGGCGGCCTGGTCGGCGGCCTGGTCGGCAGGCCGGCCTTGGTCACCGGACCGGTCACCGGCCCACTGGCGTCGGGCTGTGGACCGGCCCCGAAGCCGGGCCCCGGCGGCGGCTCTGGCCGCATGGTGTCGGCCCGCAGCGCGGGGTCGGCCCGCGTTGCGGGATCCGCGCACGGTCCGGGGTCGGCCCGCAGCGCCGGGCTGGTCCGGACCGGGAGCTGCTCGGCAAGCTGGCGGCGCAGGGTGGCGATCTCCACCTCGCGTTCGGAGATAGCCCGGGCAATCTGGCCGAACGCCGCGTCGGTGGCCTCCCGGTGGTAGCCGAACAGCGCAGTTGGCGGCCGCATCAGCGCCACGTCGGTCGAGGTGACCTCGTCCAGCTCGACCGGCCGGTAGTCGGCCTCGGCTGGGTCAAGCTCGCCGCCGCGGCCCACCGCAACGGCAATGACGCCAATCAGGATGACGGCGGCGACAGCGAGCAGGACCACGGGCACAGAAGAAATCGTGCCATGCTCCAGCCATGAACAGGACCTCAGCGCGGCCGCCCGGCCGGCGAACCGCGCTGATGGTGGTCGCGGACACGGCCGCGGCGGCGAGCAGCGCGGTGGATGAGGGAGCGGACCTGATCGACCTGACCGGCGCGGCTCCGGCCGAGGTCGCCGCGTTCCGGCAGGCACATCCCGGCATCCCGGTCTGCGCGGACGGGGACGGCGGTCAGGCCGGCCTGACCAGGGACCCGGCCGTCGCGGCCGCCAGCGGCGCCCGGCTGATCTGCGCCCGCCAGGAAGAAGCCGCACGGTCCGGCCTGCCGCCGGAGCGGCTGCTGATCGAGACCTCCCCAGCCGGCCTGATGGCCGCGCTGGCCGGCGGCTACCCGGTCCTGGTGGACCTGCCCGGCACCGGCGCCCGGCCCGGCCTGACGTTCCCGGACGACGGGACAGCCCCGGACGACGGGACAGCCCTGGACGAGGCCGCTGTACCGGGGGACGGGCCGCCGGGGCCGGCGGCGCTGGCCGTGGCGGCGCTGAGCGGGTGGCTGGGGGCGGCCGCGGTGCGGACGCGCCACCCGCAGCCCGTGCGGCGCGCCCTGGACCTGACCGATTCGGTGCGCGGGGTGCGCCCACCCGCGCGGACCGTACGCGGGCTGGCCTGAGCACCGACCGCGCCTGAACCCCGGCCGTGCCTGAGCCCGGACCCCGGGGTCAGGCGCCAGGGCCGCCCGTCGACTGGTGCGCGGCGACGATGATCTTTACGACGTCCTGCGGGTCGTCGGCCACCCGGATCAGCTCCGGATCGGCGTGGGCGATCTTCCCGGAAGTACGCAGGGTGTTCTCGAACCAGGTCAGCAGCCCGGACCAGTAGTCGCTGCCGACCAGCACGATCGGGAACTGCGTGATCTTCCCGGTCTGCACCAGGGTGAGGGCCTCGAACAGCTCGTCCAGCGTGCCGAACCCGCCCGGCAGCACCACGAACGCCTGGGAGTACTTCACGAACATCGTCTTGCGGACGAAGAAGTAGCGGAACTCCAGGCCGATCTCGATGTGGTCGTTCAGGCCCTGTTCCACCGGCAGCTCGATGCCGAGCCCGACGGACACCCCGTTGGCGGCGGCCGCCCCCTTGTTGGCGGCCTCCATGATCCCCGGGCCGCCCCCGGTGATCACCGCGTAGCCGGCCTCGGCCAGCCCGGCGCCGATCCGCTCGGCCTGCTCGTACTCACGGGAGCCCGGCGGGGTCCGGGCCGAGCCGAACACCGACACCGCGGGCCCGAGTTCGGCCAGCAGCCCGAAACCCTCGACGAACTCCGCCTGGATGCGCAGCACCCGCCACGGGTCGGTGTGCACCCAGTCGGCCGGGCCGCGCCGGTCGAGCAGGCGCTGGTCCGTGGTCGTCTTGGGAATGGCCTTGCCGCGCAGCGTGGCCGGGCCCTGGCGGCGGACCCGGCGCCGCGATTCGGGATTAACGCCCATGGCGCCAAAGGTAGCGCCGACTAGGCCCGCAGGCTGCGATCAGTGCCGCCGCGCCCAGGACACGTTGATGACACCGATGATGACCCAGATCAGCGCGACAAGCCAGAACCCGCCGCCGCCGTGCGCGACCGGCAGTACCGTCCCGGCCACGCCGATGCCGATGCCCATCGAGCCGAGCGCCAGGATGACCGAGGCCGCGCTCATGCGGGCTGGCGCGGCGGGCACGGCCGGCGAATGCGGCTCGGGCGCCGGGGCCGGCCGGCGGAACTCGCGCCGCGCGGACGCGGACGGCTGGCTATGGCCCATGCGGGCGTCGACGCGCCGGTCGATCTCCTCGCCGATGCGGTCGATCAGGCTTTCCGCCACAGCTTCGTCGTACTGCGGGCCGAGTTCGCGGTGCGCGGCGGCCGCCGCCGTGATCTCGTCACGGGCCGTCTGGTCCATAGCCTCACGATACATCTCGATAATGCGGCCCGTCCAGACAACGCCGGCCAGAGCCACCGGCCGATTCGGAAGCACCCGCCGGGAGCCGCCGGGTGCCTCAATTTCTCCTGCCCAGCATGGCATTCGGCCGGCTAGCCCGGCGAATTACCGCACTGACTCCGGGTAGCTTCTGATGCTGTGCCGGGAACCAGCCGCCGTGGCCGCCGAGTGGCCGTGGGGGCGGTTGCTGCCCTGATCGCCCTGGGCGCCGTCGGCTACGTCGCGTTCCGCCACGTTCAGCCGCTGCTGGCGGGCAGTGGCTGTGAGGTCCGTACCCACGGCCAGGTGTACAAGCTCAACGCCAGCCAGGCCGGTATCGCAGCCACGATCGCGGGCGTGGCCAGCCACAAGGCGCTGCCCAACCGGGCCGTCACCATCGCCTACGCAGCCGCCCTGCAGGAGTCCAAGCTCCAGGACCTCCGCTACGGCGACCGCGACTCGGTCGGCGTGTTCCAGCAGCGGCCGTCCGAGGGCTGGGGCTCGGCCCGTGCGCTGATGGACCCGGTGTACGCCTCCACGAAGTTCTTCGAGGCCCTGGTCGGCGTGCACGGCTACCTCAAGCTGCCGGTCTACAAGGCCGCCCAGGCGGTGCAGCGCAGCGCCGACGGCACCGCGTACGTGCAGTACACGCCGACCGCCGCCGGGCTGAGCCGGGGGTTCAGCGGCAACGTGCCGCGGTCGGTCTGGTGCTGGTACACCGCCCAGCCCAGGCAGAAGGCCCGGCTGGCCGCGGCCAGCCGCCAGCTGACCCACGCGTTCGGGCCGCTGACCATGCGAACCGAGGCCGACCCTGTGCTGCGGATCAAGCTCGACCGGCGCGGTGAGGACTGGGCGGTGGCCGCCTGGGCGGTCTCGCACGCCAGGCGGTACGGGTTCACCGAGGTCCGCGTCGGGGAGTACCGCTGGCGGATGGTCAAGGGCGAGAAGGGCTGGACCCGCAGCCCGGCCAAGGCGCCGCCGGATACGGTCGAGGTCGGCTGATAGCCTGCGAATTGGGCAGGCATCCGCGTCAAGCGGTGCTGACCTGCGGCCGGATTCCGGACCCGGCCGATTGGGCCCTACGCGCCCCGGGAAACGCGATACTAGGCGCGCTGGCCGCCACACCCAGGCCCGGCGGCTGGCCCGCTGCGTGGCCCGCGCGGCACGCTGGCGCGCGAACTGAAGAGGAGTTCGAACGTGACCTATATCATCGCCCAGCCGTGCGTTGATCTGCTCGACAAGTCGTGCATCGAGGAATGCCCCGTGGACTGCATCTACGAGGGCGATCGCATGCTGTACATCCATCCGGATGAGTGCGTGGACTGCGGTGCCTGCGAGCCGGTCTGCCCGGTCGAGGCGATCTTCTACGAGGACGACGTGCCCGACCAGTGGAAGGGCTTCTACAAGGCCAACGTCGAGTTCTTCGAGGACCTCGGCTCGCCCGGCGGCGCCGCCAAGACCGGCAAGATCCACAAGGATCACCCGCTGGTGGCCGCGCTGCCGCCGCAGGAGACGGCGGAAGCCTGATCCGGTGACCCTGGCCAGCCGCCTGCCGGTTTTCCCCTGGGACGAGCTCGCGCCCGCCAAAGCCAAGGCGCAGGCCCACCCCGGCGGGATCGTCGACCTGTCGATCGGGACCCCGGTCGACCCGGTTCCTCCCGTGGTGCGCGCGGCCCTGTCGGCGGCGGCCGACTCGCCCGGCTATCCGCAGGTGCACGGCACCGCGGCGCTGCGTGAGGCGGCGGCGGGCTGGCTGGCCCGGCGGCACGGCGTGACCGTGTCCCCGGACGCGGTGCTGCCGGTGCTCGGCACCAAGGAGCTCGTGGCGTCGCTGCCCGCGCTGCTTGCCTGCGGCCCCGGCGACCGGGTGGTCTACCCGGAACTGGCCTATCCCACCTACCGGATCGGCGCCCTGCTGGCCGGCGCGGAGCCTGTCGCGGCGGACAGCACCGTTGCCGCTGGCCCGGCGCCGGTCCGGCTGGCCTGGCTGAACTCGCCATCCAACCCGACCGGGCGCGTCCTGCCCGCCGGGCACCTGGCGAAGATGGTCAGCTGGGCCAGGGAGCGCGGGGCGGTGCTCGCCTCCGACGAGTGCTACCTCGGCCTCGGCTGGGAGGCGGAGCCGGTCTCGGTTCTGCACCCCGACGTCTGCGGCGGCTCGCACGACGGGCTGCTGGCGGTGCACTCGCTGTCCAAGCGGTCCAACCTGGCCGGTTACCGCGCGGGCTTCATCACCGGCGACCCGGCTCTGGTCGCCGACCTGCTGGAGATCCGCAAGCACTCAGGGATGATGCTGCCCGCGCCAGTCCAGGCGGCGATGACCGCCGCGCTCAGCGACGACGAGCATGCCGACGAACAGCGGCAGCGGTACGCGGACCGGCGCACCCGGCTGCGGCCCGCGCTGGAAGCGGCAGGCTGGTCGGTAACCCACTCAGAAGCCGGCCTGTACCTGTGGGCCGAGCACCGTGCACACGACTGCTGGGGGTCTGTGCACGCGCTCGCCGAGGCCGGGATCCTGGTCGCCCCGGGAGAGTTCTACGGCCCGGCCGGCGCCCGCCACGTGCGGGTCGCGCTCACCGCCACCGACGAGCGCATCGACGCCGCCGTCACCCGGCTCGCCGAACTGGCCTGACAGGCCACCGGCCGGGTCCGGGTACGCACCGCTATCGGGCGGGTCTTGCCTTCGGCGAGGCCCGCCCGATAGGAATACGGCAGCGGGGCGCGGGCCCCGCCCTTCCCGGCCAGGCCGCTCACAGGCTCGCCGGATCCTCCCGCAGGCGGCCGGCCAGCTGCGTCCGGGACCGGACGCCGAGCTTGGCGCCCGTTAGCTATCCGGCAGCGGGGCGGCGGGACCGGGGGGAACCTAGGCTGGGTTCGTGCTGAGCCTCTTCGACCCCGGTACCGGCCGGGCCGAGCCGCTTACCCCGGCCCACCGCGGTGAGCTGCGCATCCTTAGCCGTGGCGGGCCGCCGGGTCTGGCTGGGCTTTGTGAGCTGCTGCTACCGGACCTGATCAGGAGGACCGCGGAGTGGCACCGGCTGCGGGTGGCCAGCGCCTGGGCGGAGAACGGCGCCTGGGCGGGGAACGGGAGCGGGACTGCGTTCCGGCAGGCGGCCAGCGCGCTCAACCTGCGGCCGCCGGACACCGACGACCTTGGGCCGGCGGCTGACGTGTGCACCGGGGAGGGCGGGCCGGCCGCTGCTGGCTGCCGGGCTCGCTCCGGACCGGTGACCTTTCCCGCGGACCTCGGCGGGACCGGCCCGGACCCGCTGGCCGGGCTGGACGGCCGCGGCCTTGACCCGCTGGCCCTGCGCCTGGTCCTGCTCGGCCGGCGCTACCGCGACCCGCTCACCGTGACCTGGCCCGCGCTGGCCGCCGCCGGGGCGGAACTGGCCTCCTGGCGGGGCCTGGTGGCGGGCTGGGCCAACCTGCCAAGCCGGCCGATGTCGGCCGCGCACCGGGGCCGGATCGCCGCCGCGTTCGACGACGACCTGGACACCCCGGCCGCGCTGGCGGTGCTGCGGGATCTGGCGGCCGACCCGGCGGTGCCGCCCGGCGCCCGGTTCGAGACGTTCGCGGACGCCGACCGGCTGTTCGGGCTCGACCTGGTGCGGGACGTCGGCCGGGCCGGCTGATCCCCCGCCACCACGCAACGTCCCGCTGCTCAGCAGCCTCACTACGCAACAGATCGCCGCTGATGCGCAGTCTCCGCGCACCACAGCATTGCTGCCCCGCTCCTAGCCTTGAAGTGATCATCTCGCCCTGGCGGAGAGGAGCCGAATTGACCCTGCTGCCCGTCGCCACGCGCCCCCGGACGGCGCTGGCCAGGACGTACCTGATGTGCCCGCCCGAGTACTTCGCGGTGACCTATTCGATCAACCCGTGGATGAACCCGGCCGAGCCGGTGGACCGCGACAGGGCCCTGGCCCAGTGGCAGGGTCTGCGGGACACGTTCGTGCGGCTGGGTCATACGGTGCACACGATCACGCCCGAGCCGGGGCTGCCGGACATGGTGTTCGCGGCCAACGGCGGGACGGTCATCGGCGGCCGGGCCCTCGGCGCCCGGTTCAAGTACCCGGAGCGGCAGCAGGAGGCCGCCGCTTACCTGGCCTGGTTCCAGCAGAACGGGTTCGCCGGCGCCGTGCTGTCCAGCCAGGTGCACGAGGGCGAGGGTGACATCGTGTTCGCCGGCGGCTCGGTGCTGGCCGGCCACGGTTTCCGCAGCGACGAGGCCGCGGCCGCCGAGGTGACCAGCGCGTTCGGCCTGCCGGTGATCAGCCTCCGGCTGACCGACCCGCGGTTCTACCACCTGGACACCGCGCTGGCCGTGCTGGACGACGAGAGCGCCGCTTACTACCCGGCCGCCTTCGACGGGGCCAGCCGGGCCGCGCTGGCCAGCCGGTTCCCCGAGCTGATCGAGGCGTCCGAGGACGACGCCGCGGTGCTCGGCCTGAACGCGGTCAGCGACGGCCGGCACGTGGTGCTGCCCGTCCAGGCAGCCGGGCTCACCGCGAAGCTGGCCGCCGCAGGGTTCGAGCCGGTGCCAGTGGACATGTCAGAACTACGGAAGGCCGGCGGGGGGCCGAAGTGCTGCACGCTGGAACTGCGGTCGTGAGGAGGCAGGACATGCCAGCAGATCAGGTATCAGGGAACGAGCGCACCGCGGCGGCCCTGCGAGCGCAGGCCGAACTGCACAGCGCGCGCAACTATCATCCGCTGCCGGTGATGATCAGCGATGCCGAGGGCACCTGGGTGACCGACGTGGCGGGCCGGCGGTATCTCGACCTGCTCGCCGCGTACTCGGCCATCAACTTCGGCCACCGGCACCCCCGGCTGGTCGCCGCGGCGAAGCGCCAGCTGGACAAGGTGACGCTGGTCAGCCGGGCGTTCGAGCACGACCAGTTCGGCCCGTTCTGCGCCGAGCTGGCCACGCTGGCCGGTATGGACATGGTGCTGCCGATGAACACCGGCGCCGAGGCGGTGGAGACCGCGATCAAGACCGCGCGCAAGTGGGGCTACGAGGTCAAGGGCGTGCCCGACGGCGAGGCCGTGATCATCGTGTTCGACGGCAACTTCCACGGCCGGACCACCACGATCATCAGCTTCTCCACCGACCCGGACGCGCATGACCACTACGGGCCGTACACGCCCGGGTTCCGCATCGTCCCCTACGGCGACCTGGCCGCGCTGACCGAGGCCATGGACGAGCGGGTCGTGGCCGTGCTGTTCGAGCCGATCCAGGGCGAGGCAGGGGTGCTGGTGCCGCCGCCCGGGTTCCTGCCCGGGATCCGCGAGCTGTGCACCAGGTACGGCGCGCTGATGATCGCCGACGAGATCCAGTCCGGCCTGGGCCGCACCGGCACCACCTTCGCGTGCGAGCACGAGGACGTGGTGCCCGACGCGTACCTGCTGGGCAAGGCGCTGGGCGGCGGCATCGTGCCGTTGTCCGCGGTGGTCTCCACGGCCGGGGTGCTCGGCGTGTTCAGGCCCGGCCAGCACGGGTCCACGTTCGGCGGCAACCCGCTGGCCTGCGCCGTGGGCCGCGAGGTGATCGCCATGCTGGCCACCGGCGAGTACCAGGAGCGGTCCGCGAAGCTCGGCGCGCACCTGCACGACCGGCTGTCCGGGCTGCCCAGGAACGTGGTCAGCCAGGTCCGCGGTCGCGGCCTGTGGGCCGGGGTGGACTTCAGCGCGCTGTCAGGCCGTGAGGTGTGCGAGCGGCTGGCCCGGCTCGGCGTGCTGGCCAAGGACACGCACGGCCACACCGTCCGGCTGGGCCCGCCGCTGACGATCACCGACGAGGACCTCGATTGGGCCATAGACCGGCTGGAGGAAGCGATCGCTGAGTAACTGTGCTAGCCGCTCGCTGCGGGCCGCTGGAGACGCGGCCCTCCGCGAGCTGGCAGGCTAGCCCGGCCCGCGATCTTGCGGGCCGGGGCCCCGGCCCAGATCTCGCCCGGTCCTGTCGAGCAGGTGAGCACGGCGTTGGCGGCGATGACCGTGCCCGCGCCGATCGTCATCCCGTCGTCGCCGAACAGCACTACCGCGCCCGCGCACAGCACAGCGCCGTCGCCGATCCGGACCGCGCCCGGCGTCCCGGGCGGCGGCGGTTCCCAGATCCGGGCCCGGCCGATGGTGACGTTATGAAAAAGGGTTACGCCATTGCCCAGCCGGGCGCCCCGGTGCACGACGATCCCGGTGCCACCGTGCCGCAGCCGCAGCCCGGTGCCGGTCACCGCGGCCGGGTCGATGTCCGTGCCGCGCCAGCGCAGCAGTAAGCGCACCGCCCGGCCGGCCAGCGGCACCCGCTGGGCGTAGACCAGCCGCACGACCAGCCGGTCCAGCGAGTTCATCGGGATCTGGAAGCCTCCCACCCGGGCGACCGTAGCCGCGGTCCTGTCAGAGAGCCACCAGGTTCAGGTTCCGGGGGCGAGGCGGCGGTAGGCGCCGCCGAAGTGGATCAGCGGGTCGCCGGGCGCGGGGCCGGTCACGCCGACCACCTCGCCGACGATGATGCTGTGGTCGCCGCCGTCGTGCACCGCGGTGGTCCGGCATTCCAGGCCGGCCAGCGCGCCGTCCAGCAGCGGCGCGCCGGTGACTTCGCCCATGTGGTGCGGTATCCCGTCCAGCTGGCCCTCCAGCGGGCGGCCGCGGGTGGCCAGCCAGCGCGAGGTCTTCTCGGCGTCCTCGTCCAGGATCGACACCGACCAGGTGCCCGCGGCCAGCACGGCGTCGTGGAACCGGGCGATCTTCTCCGCGCAGAACAGCACCAGCAACGGGTCCAGCGACACCGAGGTGAACGCGGACACCGTCATCACGTGCGGGGTGCCGTCCACGCAGGTGCCCACCACGACGATGCCGGTCGGCAGGCGGCCCGCCGCCTTGCGGAACGCGGCCGGGTCCACCCCGGTCACTGGCCCGGCTCCTGACCGGGCCGGCGCGGGGCCGGCGGGGCCGGCGCCGCCGGCGCTCCCGGCGTGTGCGGCGGTCGCGGCGCGGCGTGCCGCGGGCCCGCGGCCCGGCCCTCCGCCCGGGCCCGGCCCTGGGTGGCGAACGAGGCCACCACGCCGGCCAGCACGCACACCGTGCCGCCGTACAGGAACCATTTGCCCGCGCTGGTGTTGGTGATCAAGACGCTTCCTCCTCGCGTGGGCATGGCCAGGATGAAAGCCGCCGCGAACCAGCCCACAGCGGGCATAAGGCCGGCCGTTGCCGCCTGCATTCCCCACGCGGCGCCGAAACATGTCAGGAAGATGGCCACGGCCCAGCCCAGCGCCGCGACGGGCACCGGGCCCAGCGTCCAGGCGTACCAGAGCGCGCCGAGCAGTCCTTCCAGCACGCCCAAGGCGAACAGCAGGAGATACCCGCCGATGGTGGCGATCGCCGAGGGACGCCGGTCCGGCGTCGCAGTGCCCACGGAGGAAGGCTAGTCAATACCGGCGAACAGGTCTGCTTCCCGGCCGCCAGGACCCGCCGGGCCGCGCTCCCCGGCCAGCAGGATGTAGTACTCCACCCCGAACGCCCGCACGCCCAGGTTGTTGGACAGCGCGTAGTACGGGCTGTGCACCGTGATCTGGGTGGCGTGCGCGCGCATCGCGTTCAGCTTGGCGTCCAGGTACGCAGCGGCGTCGACCTCCGTAGTGACCACCTCGTCGGGCACCCCGTACGGCAGTTCACTGGCGGACTGCACCGGGGTGAACCCGGTGCCGCCGGCCGGGCGCTCCCCGGGGCCGCTGCCGCGCATCCGCTCGACCATGCCGACCAGCACCGACGTGGGCACCGTGTTCGCGTACATCTTGCGGACCAGGCCACCGGCCTGCCCGAACGCGCGCATCGCCACCCGGTGCGCCTGGATGTGGTCCGGGTGCCCGTAGAAGCCGTTGGCGTCGTAGCTGACCATGACCTGCGGCCGCACGTCGCGGATGACCTCCAGCAGGGCCGCGGCCGCTTCGTCCACGTCGGCCTGCCAGAAGCAGTCCGCGGCCTCGTTGGTGGGCTCGCCCATCATGCCGGAGTCCTGCCAGCGGCCGGCCCCGCCGAGGAAGCGGTGGTCGGTCACGCCCAGTGCCGCGCAGGCGGCGGCCAGCTCGCCGATCCGGTGCTGGCCAAGACCGCCGTCCCGGTCCGCGGCCAGGTGCGCCAGGCCCGGCGGGATGACCTCGCCGAGCTCACCCAGTGTGCAGGTGACCAGGGTGACCGAGGCTCCCTCGGCGGCGTACTTGGCCATCGTGGCGCCGGTGGCGATCGACTCGTCGTCCGGGTGGGCGTGCACGAGCAGCAGCCGGCGGCCGTCCGGCGACGGCGTCCTAGCGGGAGCGGTCATAGCGGGAGCGTAAGACACGTCTTCATCGGTGCGTCCCCGGCTACCCGGTCCGCCGCCTGCCTGGCAGGATCTAACGGCATGACCGACTCCTTTCCCCGGCAGAATGCGCGGACCAGGCACTTCACGCTCGGCGCGCCGCGGTCGTTCCAGGTTTCCCCGGATGGCCGCCGGGTGATCTTCCTGCGCTCGCAGGGCGGCACCGACCCGGTCACCTGCCTATGGCAGCTGGACACCGCCACCGGCCAGGAAGAGCTCATCGCCGACCCGGCCGCGCTGGGCGCGGGCCAGGACGAGGACCCGGCGGAGCGGGCCCGGCGGGAGCGGTCCAGGGAGCAGGCCGCCGGGATCGTCTCGGTCAGCTGCGACGCGCAGGCCCGGCTGGCGGTCTTCGCGGTGGCCGGGCAGGTCTACGTGGCCGGGCTGACTCCGGATGCGCCCGGCGGTCCCGGGGTCCGGCCGGTGCCGGCCCTGGCGCCGGCCGCGGACCCGCGCCCGGACCCGGCGGGCACGCTGATCGCCTACGCCTGCGGCGGGTCGCTCCGGGTGATCGGCCTGCCGGGCGGGTCCGACCGGGCGGTGGCCGGGCCTGAGGGCGCGGGCATCACGCACGGCCTGGCCGAGTTCATCGCGGCCGAGGAGATGCGCCGGATGCGCGGCTACTGGTGGGCGCCGGACTCCACCGCGCTGCTGGTCGCCCGGGTGGACGAGAACCCGGTGCCGCGCTGGTTCATCGCGGACCCGGCGGACCCGGCCACGGCGCCGGCCCAGGTGCGCTACCCGGCCGCGGGCACGCAGAACGCGGACGTGACGCTGGCCGTGGTCGGGCTGGACGGCCGGCGCACCGAGGTGAGCTGGGACCGGGCCGCGTACCCGTACCTGGCCGCCGCGTGCTGGCAGGACGGCGGGCCGCCGCTGATCCTGGTGCAGTCCCGGGACCAGCGGCGGCAGCAGCTGCTGGCGGTCGACCCGGACACCGGGGCGACCAGCGCGGTGCGGGACGAGTCCGACCCGCACTGGCTGAACCTGATGCCCGGGGTCCCGGCCCGCACCGGCAGCGGCCGGATCGTCTGGACCAGCGATGAGGGCGGCACCCGGCACCTGATCATCGGCACCGACGCGGAACTGGCGGCCGGGCAGGCCAGCGCGGCCACCCCGGATGGCCTCCAGGTCCGCGAGGTGCTCGGGGTAGACGGGGAGACCGTGCTGTTCACCGCGTCCGGCGACGACCCGGTCACCGCCGGGCTGTGGGCTGCTGGCCCGGACGGGCTGACGGAGCTCAGCGCCGAGCTGTCCGGGGCGGCCGGGGTGCACAGCGGCCAGCAGGCGGGCGGCACCACCGTGCTGATCAGCCGGACGCTGGACACCGACGGCGCCGAGGTCCGCGTGCACCGGCCCGGCCAGCCTGGCTGGCCGGTTCTCTCGCAGGCCGAGCGCCCGGCCGGGCCGCCGCCCCGCCCGGACATCTTCGCCGCCGGGCCGCACGGCATCCGCACCGCGATCCTGCTGCCGTCCGGGCACGAACCGGGCTCCGCGACGCTGCCGGTCCTGATGTCGCCCTACGGCGGCCCGCACGGGCAGACGGTGACCGCCTCCCGGGCGGCGTACCAAACCGACCAGTGGCTCGCCGACCAGGGCTTCGCCGTGGTGATCGCGGACGGCCGCGGCACCTACGGCCGGGGCCCGGACTGGGACCGGGAGGTGGCCGGGGACCTGGCCAGCAAGCCGCTGGAGGACCAGGTGACCGCGCTGCACGCGGCCGCGGCCCGGTGCGGCGACCTGGACACCAGCCGGGTCGCGATCCGCGGCTGGTCGTTCGGCGGCTACCTGTCCGCGCTGGCCGTGCTGCGCCGGCCGGACGTGTTCCACGCCGCGGTGGCCGGCGCGCCGGTCACCGAATGGCGGCTGTATGACACTCATTACACCGAGCGCTACCTGGGCAACCCGGCCACCGACCCGGGCCCGTACGACCGCTGCTCGCTGCTCGGCGACGCGGCCAAGCTGGAGCGGCCGCTGCTGATCGTGCACGGCCTGGCCGACGACAACGTGGTGGTGGCGCACTCGCTGCGGCTGTCCGGGGCGCTGCTGGCCGCGGGCCGGCCGCACAGCGTGCTGCCGCTGAGCGGGGTGACGCACATGGCCACGCAGGAGGACGTGGCCGAGAACCTGCTGCTGCTCCAGGTCGAGTTCCTGCACCGGGCGCTGGGGCGCGGGTAGCGCACCGTTCGCCGCGCTAGCACGCGCTGGCCCGCGTGTCGATTGTCACACGCGGCTGTGTGCCGCCCCCGGCCACATCGGTGGTATCCAGTGGAATAAGGTTCTGTCCGCAACGCGGCCGTGCCGCGCCGTGTACCGCTGCTGGCAAGCATCACGCACCACGGCGGCGGCGCTGCGGATCAGGCACGCGGCCATCCCAGCGGGCATCAGGGCGGAGGCGTCAGCCATGACGCAGGTTTCAGCGGCACCCGGTAAAACCAGGGCGCAGATCAGCGAGCGCACGCTCCGTAAGGACCCCTGGTGGCGGGCCCCGATCATCACCGCGGTCCTGCTCTCCGGCTGGGTCCTCTACGCCACCGTCCGGGTCTTCATGGGCCGCTACTACTGGGTGCCCGCCTACCACTACCTGACGCCGTTCTACTCGCCGTGCGTCAGCGGGTCGTGCGCGGACGGCTCGGCCAGCCTGGGCACCTGGTTCGGCAAGGTGCCGCCGATCATCCCGTACGCGATCGTCTCCCTGCCGTTCGTCCTGGGCTTCCGGCTGACCTGCTACTACTACCGCCGCGCCTACTACCGGGCATTCTGGCGGGCGCCCGCGGCGTGCGCGGTCCGCGAGCCGCACGCGACCTACTCCGGCGAGACCAGGTTCCCGCTGATCCTGCAGAACCTGCACCGGTACTTCTTCTACGTCGTCATCCTCATCTCGCTGCTGAACACCTGGGACGTGATCGATGCGTTCCACGGCAAGACCGGCGGGATCGGGCTCGGCCTGGGCACCCTGATCATGCTGGCCAACGTGGTCCTGCTGTGGGCCTACACGGTGTCGTGCCACTCGTGCCGGCACATCACCGGCGGCCGGCTGAAGAACTTCTCCAAGCACCCGGTGCGGTACTGGGCCTGGACGCAGGTCTCCAAGCTCAACACCCGGCACATGCAGCTCGCCTGGACCACGCTGGCCACGCTGATGCTCACCGATCTGTACATCGCGCTGGTGGCCAGCGGCACGATCAGCGACCTGCGGATCTTCAACTGAGTCAGGACAGGACATGACAGATATCGAGCGGCACAGCTACGACGTCGTCGTCGTCGGGGCCGGCGGCTCCGGCCTGCGGGCGGCGATCGAGGCCCGGCAGGCCGGCAAGAAGACCGCGATCATCTCCAAGTCGCTGTTCGGCAAGGCGCACACGGTCATGGCCGAGGGCGGCTGCGCCGCCGCCATGGGCAACGTGAACCCGAACGACAACTGGCAGGTCCACTTCCGCGACACCATGCGCGGCGGCAAGTTCCTGAACAACTGGCGGATGGCCGAACTGCACGCCAAGGAAGCCCCGGACCGGGTCTGGGAGCTCGAGGCGTGGGGCGCGGTCTTCGACCGGACCAAGGACGGCAAGATCAGCCAGCGGAACTTCGGCGGGCACAGCTACCCGCGGCTGGCGCACGTCGGCGACCGGACCGGCCTGGAGATGATCCGGGCGCTGCAGCAGAAGGTCGTCGCGATGCAGCAGGACGACGCCAGGGAGCTGGGCGACCCGGAGGCGATGATCAAGGTCTATGCCGAGACCACGATCACCCGGCTGGTCAAGGACGGCGACGCGATCGCCGGCGCGTTCGGCTACTTCCGTGACACCGGCCAGTTCGTGCTGTTCGAGGCGCCTGCAGTGGTCCTCGCCACCGGCGGGATCGGCAAGACGTTCAAGGTCACCTCGAACTCCTGGGAGTACACCGGCGACGGGCACGCGCTCGCGCTGCTGGCCGGGGCTCCCCTGCTGAACATGGAGTTCGTGCAGTTCCACCCCACGCACATGGTCTGGCCGGTCTCGGTGGCCGGCCTGCTCGTCACCGAGTCGGTGCGCGGGGACGGCGGCGTGCTGCGCAACTCCGAGGGCAAGCGGTACATGTTCAACTACGTGCCGGAGGTGTTCCGGGCGCAGTACGCGGAGACCGAGGAAGAGGCGGACCGCTGGTACAGCGACCCGGACAACAACCGGCGCCCGCCGGAGCTGCTGCCCAGGGACGAAGTGGCGCGGGCCAACAACGCCGAGGTCAAGGCCGGCCGCGGGTCACCGCACGGCGGGGTGTTCCTGGACATCGCGTCCCGGCTGCCGGCCGAGGAGATCATGCGGAAACTGCCCTCGATGTACCACCAGTTCAAGGAACTGGCCGACGTGGACATCACCAAGGAGCCGATGGAGGTCGGCCCGGCCCAGCACTACGTGATGGGCGGCATAGAGGTCGACCCCGACACCGCGGCGGTGCCCGGCGTGCCCGGCCTGTTCGCGGCCGGCGAGGTGTCCGGCGGCATGCACGGCTCGAACCGGCTCGGCGGCAACTCGCTGTCGGACCTGCTGGTCTTCGGCCGCCGGGCGGGGATGGGCGCGGCGCAGTACCTGGACGCGGTCACCACCCGGCCCGCGGCGTCCGACGCGGCGCTGGACGCGGCCCGCAGCGAGGTGCTGACCCCGCTCGAGCGGGACGGCGAGAACCCGTACACGGTCCACCACGAGATCCAGCAGACGATGAGCGACCTGGTCGGCATCATCCGCCGGGAGGCCGAGATCAAGACCGCGCTCAGCGAACTGGAGAAGCTGCGCGAGCGGGCCGAGAACGTCGGCGCGGCCGGCGGCCGGGCCTACAACCCGGGCTGGCACCTGGCCCTGGACCTGCGGAACATCTTGCTGATCGCGCAGTGCGTGGCGCAGGCGGCCCTGGAGCGGCAGGAAAGCCGGGGCGGGCACACCCGGGAGGACTACCCGGACATGTCGGCGGAGTGGCGGAAGGTGAACCTCATCTGCGGCCTGGACGCCGGCGGCGAGGTGACGCTCCGGCGGCAGCCGATGACGCCGATGCGCCCGGACCTGCTCGGGCTGTTCGAGGCGAGCGAGCTGAAGAAGTACATGACCGACGAGGAACTGGCCGGGCTCGCCGGGCCGGACGGCGGCGCGGCGAAGGAGAACGACTGATGGCTGCGTACAAGGCAGCGCTGCGGGTCTGGCGCGGCGACGAGGGCGCCGGGGAGCTGGCCGACTACCAGGTCGAGGTCAACGACGGCGAGGTCGTGCTGGACGTGCTGCACCGGCTGCAGGCGACCCAGGCCAATGACCTGGCCATCCGGTGGAACTGCAAGGCCGGCAAGTGCGGGTCGTGCTCGATGGAGATCAACGGGCGGCCGCGGCTGGCCTGCATGACCCGGATGTCGGTGTTCTCCCCGTCCGAGACGCTGACGATCACGCCGATGCGCACGTTCCCGGTGATCAGGGACCTGGTCACGGACGTGTCGTTCAACTACGAGAAGGCCCGCGAGATCCCGTCGTTCACCCCGGACCCGTCGGTCAAGCTGGGCGAGTTCCGGATGCAGCAGGTCGACGTGAACCGGTCGCAGGAGTTCCGCAAGTGCATTGAGTGCTTCCTGTGCCAGAACACCTGCCACGTGATCCGGGACCATGAGGAGAACGAGCGGGCCTTCGCCGGGCCGCGGTTCCTGATGCGGGTGGCCGAGCTGGAGATGCACCCGGCCGACACCGCGGACCGCCGCTCGATCGCCCAGGACGACTTCGGCCTCGGCTACTGCAACATCACCAAGTGCTGCACCGAGGTCTGCCCGGAGAACATCAAGATCACCGATAACGCGCTGATCCCGATGAAGGAACGGGTGGCGGGCCGCAAGTACGACCCGCTGGTCTGGCTGGGCACCAAGATCGGTATCCGGCCGCGCGGCGCGTCAGACACCCCGGCCGTGCCTGGCAAGCGAGACTAGCCCGCGTGTCCCACCTCACCTACGCCGAGGCCGTGGTGGTCGGCCTGATCCAGGGCGTGACCGAGCTGTTCCCGGTGTCCAGCCTCGGCCACAACGTGCTGCTGCCGGCGATCGTCGGCGGCAGCTGGGCAACGGACCTGAACGTCGCCGCGTCCGAGTCGCCGTACCTGGCCTTCGTCGTGGGACTGCACGTGGCCACCGCGATCGGGATCATGGTCTACTTCTGGCGCGACTGGGTGCGGATCGTCCACGGCTTCGGCACCTCGGTAAGGCACTTCCGGGTGCAGACCGTGGACGAGAAGCTGTGCTGGTTCCTGATCCTGGCCACGATCCCGGTCGGCCTGGTCGGGCTGCTCTTCGAGCACGAGTTCCGGGTGCTGTTCGCCAAGCCGATCAGGGCGGCGATCTTCCTGGTCGTCAACGGCCTGATCCTGTACGCCGGCGAGCGGTTCCGCACCCGGCGGTCCAAGCAGGCCGACGTGGATCAGGCCGCCCGGCGGGCCGAGCTTGCGGCGATGCCGGCCACGGCGTTCGCCGAGCCGGGCGGCCGGGGCTCAGCCGCGGCCGCGGCGCCGGCCCGGCGGCCGGTGGCCGCGCACTCGTCCGGCCAGCGCGCGATCCGGCGGCAGGAGGAACTCCAGGCGCTGGAGTCCGACGCCCGGCTGTCCATGATCGGCTGGATGGAGGCCGTGATCATCGGGTCCGCGCAGATCCTCGCGCTGCTGGCCGGCATCAGCCGGGACGGCGTGACGATGGTCGCGGGCATGTTCCGCGGGCTGTCCCGCGAGGACGCCGCCCGGTTCGCGTTCCTGCTGGCCACCCCGGTGATCCTGGCCGCGGGCGTGCTCAAGATGCCGGACCTGACCGGCAGCCTGAGCCAGGGCATCCACGGCCAGATCCTGGTCGGCAGCATCTTTGCCGGCGTCGGCGCCTACCTGTCGGTGCGCTTCCTGGTCCGCTACTTCCAGACCAGGACGCTGACCCCGATGGCGGTCTACTGCGTGGTGGTCGGCCTGGCCGCCATCGTGTACCTGCAGGTCAAGTAGTCACGTCGGAGCGGGTCCGGCGGGCCCGGGCCCGGCCGCGCTCCTTGGCGCCCAGGATCACCTTGCGCAGCCGCACCGTGGCCGGGGTGACCTCGGCGCACTCGTCCGGGGCGCAGAACTCCAGCGCCTGCTCCAGGCTGAGCAGGCGCGGCGGCACGAGCCGCTCGAGTTCCTCCCCGGCCGACTGGCGGACGTTGGTGAGCTTGCGCTCCTTGGTGATGTTCACGTCCATCTCGTCGGACCTGGAGTTCTCGCCGACGATCATGCCCTCGTAGACCTCTGTCCCTGGGGTCACGAACAGCGTGCCGCGCTCCTGGATGGAGAACATCGCGTACGGGGTGGCGGCGCCCGCCCGGTCCGCGACCAGCGACCCGCTGGCGCGCATCCGCATCGGGCCGGACCACGGCTCGTATCCCTCGAACACGTGGTGCGCGATGCCGGTGCCCCGGGTCTCGGTGAGGAACGTGGTGCGGAACCCGATCAGGCCGCGGGCCGGCACGGTGAACTCCAGCCGGACCCAGCCGGTGCCGTGGTTGGTCATGTTGCCCATCCGGCCCTTGCGCACGGCCAGCAGGGCGGTGACCGCGCCCAGGTACTCCTCGGGCACGTCCACGGTCAGCCGCTCGACCGGCTCGTGCAGCACGCCGCCGATCTCGCGGGTGACCACGGTCGGGCGGCCCACGGTCAGCTCGTAGCCCTCCCGCCGCATGGTCTCCACCAGCACGGCCAGGGCCAGCTCACCGCGGCCCTGCACCTCCCAGGTGTCCGGCCGTTCGGTGGGCAGCACCTGGATGGACACGTTGCCGACCAGTTCCCGGTCCAGCCGGTCGCGCACCATCCGCGCGGTGACCTTGGTGCCCTTCTCCCGGCCGACCAGCGGGGAGGTGTTCACGCCCAGGGTCATCGAGATGGCCGGCTCGTCCACCGTGATCAGCGGCAGCGGCCGCGGGTCCTCCAGGTCGGCCAGGGTCTCGCCGATCATGATGTCCGGGATGCCGGCCACCGCGATGATGTCGCCCGGCCCTGCGGTCGCGGCGGGCACCCGCTCCAGCGCCTCGGTCAGGTACAGCTCGCTGACCTTGACCCGCTCGATCGTGCCGTCCCGGCGGCACCAGGCGACCTGCTGGCCGCGGGACAGCTGCCCGGAGTACATCCGGCACAGCGCGATCCGGCCCAGGTAGGAGGACGCGTCCAGGTTCGTGACGTGGGCCCGGAGCGGCTCGTCCGGGTCGTAGGCGGGGGCCGGGATGGTGTCCCTCAGTACCGCGAACAGGGGCTCCAGGTCCGGGGAGCCCGGCTGGTGGCCGTCCTCGGGGCGGTCCAGCGAGGCCCGGCCGGCCCGGGCGGACGCGTACACGATCGGGAACTCGATCTGCTCCTCGGTCGCGTCCAGGTCCATGAACAGCTCGTAGCAGGCGTCCACGACCTCGGCGATCCGCGCGTCCGGCCGGTCCACCTTGTTGATCACCAGGATCACCGGCAGGCGCGCTTCCAGCGTCTTTCGCAGCACGAACCGGGTCTGCGGCAGCGGCCCCTCGCTGGCGTCGACCAGCAGCAGCACGCCGTCCACCATCGACAGGCCGCGCTCCACCTCGCCGCCGAAGTCGGCGTGCCCGGGGGTGTCGATGATGTTGATGGTCAGCCCGCCGTGACTGACCGCGGTGTTCTTGGCCAGGATCGTGATGCCCTTTTCCCGCTCCAGGTCACCGGAGTCGAGCACGCGGTCAGCCACGTGGGCGTTGGCCCGGAACGCGCCGGACTGCCAGAGCATCGCGTCGACCAGGGTGGTCTTGCCGTGGTCAACGTGCGCGACGATGGCGACGTTGCGCAGGTCATCGCGGGTGGCGAGGGCCGCGGCGGGCGCGGTGCGGACAGGCATGCAGGCAGACTCCGGGTTTCGCAGAAAGGGAACGCCGGACGGGGCGTGCGCAGTCACGGCACCTTCCAGTTTATCCAGCGCAGCCGTTCCGCGCATATCCGCCCGGAAGCGCCCTGACCAGGGCCGACGCAGGTGCTCAGGCTCGTGCCTAGGGTCCTAAGTCCCGGGCTTGGCGGCTAAGCCGCGGGGCGGGCAGAGATAAGGCCTTTGCCTGATGCCGGTCCGGGGGCCTTACGGCGAACCTGAATCGTGCCGGGTCAGATCACTGGCCCGCACGAAGGAGGAAGACCATGTATCCGCTGCTTACTGAGTACCTGGCGAATGAGCATGTCCGTGACATGCACGCCTCCGCCACGGCGTCGCGGCGGGTCCGGCGGGCCCGCCGCGGCCGCCACCAGAGCACGGTGGTGCCCACCGTGCTCCCGGTGACCGCGAAGCCGTTCGTGCCCGCCCCGCGCGAGCCGGTCGGCGCCGGATCGTCCGCCGGCCACCGGTGACCGCCGCCGTCCGGCCCGGCCGGCCCACCTGGGCCGGCCGGGCCGCGGCACACACCAGGAGAACTCCATAGAACGCGTGTTCGAGCCGGCGTATCCTGGGAGGGTGGCAGCGTACCTCCCGCCCGGGTGGCCGGCCGGCGTGCATCCGCCAGGCACCGAAGGTTTCGAGCAGACCGCGGTGACCTGGCTTCTTGATGTTCTGCCCGCCGACTACCGGGTGCACGGGGTGCTGCGCCGGCACCCGGTCGCGCTGGCCGCGGTGGCCCGGCACTACCTGGACGCCTGCGTGGCCGGGGCCCGTAGCGGCTACCGCGGCGCCCGCACGGAGCTGAGCGGCGCCCTGCCACCGCAGGCCGTCGAGGCCGTCCTGCAGGTCTACCAGGACGAGGGCCGCCGCCTGGTGGACGCCGCCCGCGCCGTCGACCTGGTCGGCCGCGCCCTGCGCGGCGAGACCTTCACCCCGGCCAGGGCCGGGGGCCGCGGGCCGCGGCCGGCCACCGAACGGCGGCCACGCCGGTCAGCCTCCGGCCGCGGCCCGGGCAAGGCGTCTTAGGGCCGTCGCGGACAGGACCAGCAGGGCCGGCAGGCTCAGCCGACGGGGCCGTCCGGGGCCGGCGCCGTTTGCGTTAGGGCGGGCCGTGCCGGGGCCGGCCCCGGCACGGCGTGCGCCAGCACGGCTACCGGGGACGAGACCGGGGCGGGCGGAGTGGTCCG